>NZ_SRYA01000200.1 GCF_004793545.1 Petralouisia muris
TAGTGCCTGCTGATTAAGCCACTATTACCAACTTCCCCGAAATCTCTTCGGGGAAGCCTCTTAAGCGACTCAACAGGGCGCAGAGAATCCTTCTCTGCATTTTGAAGAGATTCGCTGTAAGTACCGATAACGCTATTGATGTGAGTTGTGTTTCCTCCAGTTTGGTTACGATTAATCCTAATCCATAACTATGTTTTTCAACACTGAATTCCCGTTCCACTTCAATTCGGTCCGTATTATCTTGATATTCCTGTTTCTTCTCTATCTTTGTCTGTTTTTTCTTCCCTGGCCGTCCCAGTTTAGGACCAGACATCCGAATCCCTTTGCTTTTACAAAACTTTCGGTTTTCTCTGGTCCGGTAGATCTGATCTACCAGTATCCGTTCTGGATAATGCCCTGTCCGGTTATAGTATCTCATGACTGCTTCCTGAAGGTAAACACTTTCATTGTATGCTTCAAATGAGATCTGTTCAATCCGACTATAACCTTTTTCATCTATGCTTAAGTCCAGTTTCGCCCCAAACTCTACCGGCGCTTTCGCTTTCCCCCTTACGATCGGACGCAGCCACGGCTGACTAATACTTACAATGCGATGTTCGACCGTATGCGTTTTGTTCTCATACATGTACAACTGTTGCTCATACAGTTTCATAATCGTCAGCAAAAACGGAATCTCCTTTTTTACTGGCGCATAGCCCTCTTCCATGTATTTCTCCAGATATCCAAGATCCCTCCGGACATAGGACAGCTGTTTCTTTACCGCCTTTCGCACCTGCTTTTTGGAATGTTTCTTCCCTTTCGCAAAAGACAGATATTCTTTCCGGGCTTTTTTACGGTAACGTCTCGGTAACGGCAGTCCATAGGATTTACAAAACCGATAAATGATCGTCTCCAGTTTTTCTCTTGCTTCATTTAAAAGGGATACGTCCTGGGGATATCGGATGTTAGCCGGTGCACAGGTGGCATCTATAATCAATGTCCCATGATTCACTGCATCTTCCTGACCCTTTTCACAATCCCTCTTTTCAGAAGAGTCTTTTGACGGAGGATCCTTCTTATCATCATCATGATTCAAAATATAGTCATTTGCTTCCATTATGATCTCAGGAGACAAACGTTTCCGGAAAAGGACAAGGGTACTTGCATCAAACGGTGGTTCTTCCTGATAACCTGGAAGCCCTATGAAGTATTGCAGATATGGATTCTCTGTAATCTGTTCCACAAGTTCGCGGTCTGAGAAACAGAGTTTCTTTTGGATAATTAATGAACCAAGAGCCGTACGCAAAGGCTTTGCAACGTTTCCTGTATCATTTGGAAACAGATCAGCATATTTTGATTCAAAAACATCCCATGGAATTTGTTCTGCCAAACGCACCCATCTGTTTTCAGGATTCATATGCATTCCTAATGGCTGGTTAAAATCGAGGAATGAATGTTGTAACTTATCAAGATATTTATACATATATTGGACTCCCTGCTTGTATATTTTTAAGGTTATCTGCACGAAAAATGAACGATTAATTTCTATTATCTTGCAAGTATTATATACCAAACAGCCAGAAAAGTCAGTAAAATCACAATGTCATTAACTTAAGGAA
>NZ_SRYA01000201.1 GCF_004793545.1 Petralouisia muris
ACTGGAGAGTAAAAAGTTTTAATAAAAAAGAATAACCCTTTTATGGCATTTTATGGTATCTTTAAGTTACCAATACTTAAGAAAGATACAAACCGCCTGAAAGAGTTATTCTGAGTATGAGTTTACCATATTTTCCGGTGGTTGACCATATGCCATGTTCGATTTTATTGATAAAATTTTATCCTCTTTTGTATCCTGCTTCTCCAGAAAAGCAGCTTTCCGCTGGTTCGTGGTTCTTACCCTGGGGTTGATGCTTCATTCCGATAAACTCGGAGTAACTTCTGTAATCCGTGACCTCGCCCTGAAACCGGACTGTTATCTGTCCATGCTCCATTTTTTCCGTGCCTCCTCCTGGTCCCTGGACCGGATACAGCAGTGCTGGTTTCAGACGGTTCTACGGTTCTTTCCTCTGTATCAGGAAGAAGGGTTTCATGTTCTTGTCGGAGACGGTGTGAAGCAGTCCAAAGAAGGACGCCGCATTCCCGGAGTGAAAAAACTCTGCCAGGAATCTGAAAATTCTGCAAAGCCGCAGTTCATCCATGGGCATATGTTCGGCGGTCTCGGAATTCTCGCGGGAAGCATCCGCAGTATGGCATGCATTCCCTTAAGCATCCGGCTTCATGACGGTCTGCAGGATACCTTCGGATGGGAAGCTTCCACCGTATCTGACGCGTCCCATGTGGTACAGATGGTCGAGGATGCGTGCCTGGCCGCAAAGACGTTTGGGAATTCCATTCTCCTGCTCGACCGGTATTTTCTTTCGGTTCCCGCGCTGAAAAGGCTCCAGGAACTTACCAGTGAGGAAACGGTGCATATGGAGATTGTCACAAAGGCGAAATGCAACTGCACTGCTTTTGAGAAACCCGCTCCCCGAAAATCCGGGAGAGGGAGACCTCCCAAAAAGGGAAAAGCTGTCCGCCTGAAAGACCTGTTTGAGTCCCGTAAAGAGCAGTTCAGGGAAACAGAGCTGGTGCTCTGCGGAAAAAAGGAGAAACTGCGTTATTACAGTATCGATCTCCTGTGGGGACAGAAACTGTACCAGGAACTCCGCTTTGTCCTGGTGGAATATAATGGAACACAGAGCATTCTGGCCGGGACCTGCCTGGAACTGGACCCGCTGTCCATGATCCGTCTTTACAGTTTCCGATTCCAGATCGAATGCACCTTCCGGGAGCTGAAGCGGCAGACCGGAGCTTTCTGTTATCACTTCTGGTCAAAGCACATGCCCCGGCTGAATTATTACCGGAAAAAAACGGAACCGTCAGCCCTGGGGCAGGTGGAAAGCGACCATGCACGCAGAAAAATCATGCAGGCAGTGCAGGCGATTGAAATGCACATGGCACTGTCCTGTATTGCGATGGGAAGCATTCAATGCCTGTCACTCCGAATGGAAGGAAAACTCTGTTCGGAACAGATCCGTTACCCGCGTACACCGTCAAAAGGAAAAGTGTCAGAAGGTGCCATGATGCATTATCTTCGAAAACATATTTTTAGATTTATGTGGCAGAACCCCGAATTACACATAACACAATTAATTCAGGAAGTGCAGGAACAGTCAGAAATCTGTGAGGATTTACTGGCTTCTTAA
>NZ_SRYA01000202.1 GCF_004793545.1 Petralouisia muris
GGTTTAGAGCGGGGGAAAATCCGGAGATAACATCAAAGGATTACCTATCGCTATTCCTTTTGAAAGGCCAGACCGGGAGTTTCAGTGTGGAGATATGGAAACGGTTCAGGAAATGGGGCGGCATACCATCGGGCCTGACGCAGAATGTGAAGGACCTGCTGGCCTCCCGTGAGATCGAGAATATCTTTGAGAACTCGGATTTTATCTACATGCTGAACCAGGCCCAGGGAGACCGGCAGATTTTGGCGAAGCAGTTGGGAATTTCCCCGCATCAGCTTTCCTATGTGACCCATTCCGGCCCCGGCGAGGGGCTTCTGTTTTTCGGGAATGTGATTATCCCCTTTGTCGATCATTTTCCGAAGGACACTCTGTTATACAGTGTACTCACAACACGGCCTGATGAAGTGGCAGGTGTGTAAATTCCCGAAAAATAAAAATGACTGGAGGTGATAACAGTGCCGCGGGACAAAGAATTTCAGAGGAAAAAGAAAGATGCCCAGATGCCGGTCCGTGATTCCCACGGGGAGGAACGTATGGACACCCGGCAGAGCGAACAGGATTTTAACCTGCTGCGGGCCAGGGACGCCCCTTCTTCTTCGGGAACGGCCCGGAGCCGGAGGTATGAAACCGCAGCACAGCAGGCAGCGGATGATACACAGCCTTCCAAAGCGGATATACCGCAGCAGACGGATATTTCCATACCGGAACATTTGGAAGGCAGGGATATGGATTATGAGCCGGCACGGGCACCTGAAACACAAAACCCTCTGGAACCGGGAACTTCTGCACCGGAACCGCGCCGGAGGGATTTCAGATATGAGGATTCCCGGCGTGCGGATTCTGACAGTGGTAATTCTGGTACAGAACGCCACACACAGGGAGAACCCGGTCAGGCAGAACGCCGTTCCCGGATGCACCAGCATGGCAACAAATACCAGCAGCGTTTCCAGGAGGCGGCAAAAGCCGAGGAACCAAAGGAGAAACCGCCGGAGGCGGCCGAAGGAGAACCAAAACGGCCTTCCAAGCTGGAATTTACCGCTGACGAACTCCCACCAGAGGCAAAAGATACAAAGCTCACCAAAGCCCGGAGGAAAGCGGAACGGACAGCGGAAAAACTGGAGCAGGCGGAAAACCGTCTGCCTGCCCGCCGTAAGCTGCGGATGGAAACATCTTCTGATCCTGATACGGGTAAGGCCAAAAAACGCCTGAAATTTGAAAAGGAGGTAAAATCCCAGCGGGCCCATGTTAAAGGTCCCGTTCCGATGCGCCCGGTAAAGGCCGGCGCAAATACGGCTATCGGCTACGCCCATAAAAAGATTTACCAGGCGGAGAATGAAAATGTCGGCATTAAAGTGGCTCACCGCACCGAGCTTGTAAGTGAGTCGGGGCTGCGCATGGCATATCACAGGCATAAGACGGCGCCGTACCGCAGAGTGGCAAAATTACAGCAGAGGTCAGCCAGGGCCAATGCCCGGCTTGCCTACCGGCAGACCTTGCATGACAGCCCGG
>NZ_SRYA01000203.1 GCF_004793545.1 Petralouisia muris
AAAAAGGAACCTTTTACAATTCAAATGTAAAAGATTCCTTAAGTTAATGACATTGGGTCCATTCTTGGATTTTTTAGATGATGAAACGGCCAATAGTGAAGTAATAAAAAATATGTTAAATAACAAAAGTGCTGATCCACGCATGAAAGATATAGAATTGGCTTTAAGATATTTCGCATTTAAATGTTTTGCGGATAAATATGAAGGAAACTTAAAAGAATTTCTTGATTATACATGTGAAAATTTAAATAAAAGTTGGGAGAAAAATGAAAAGGTACTTCGAGAATTGTTTAAGGAATTGGAAAATGCAATTCTTTATTTAACTGATTTGTTTACACCCAATTCTGCATTTAGTAGGTATACAAAGGGAAAATGTAACGGGAGATTTAATCGTTCGATATATGAGGTTTTGACGTATTATTTTTCAATAAAGGAAATAAGATTTGCTATAGATAAAAAGAAGAAAGAATTTGTAGAAGAATTTGTAAAAATGAATGATAATAATGAGTTTATACATGCTGTAAGTGATACTACAAAGGATATTAATCGAATTGCTTTGCGATTTACAAAGGTATCGGATATTTTAGAATTGCTAATTAATGTTGATGAAAACCATGTGAAAATTCCTAAATTGAAACTTAATGAAGGCAAGATAGAAGTTATGAGCGAAATGTAGTAGAGGTGCCTTTATGAGTGAACAAAAGAGATCTAAAGAATATAAGCATTTAGAAAAAAGAATTTCACAAATTGAGAAAAATTTCAAGTTCAATCAATCTATAAATGGTATTACTAATTTGCAAGCAGATAGACTGAGAGGTTTGAGGCTTTTATGTCATGCTGAATTAGAAGATTATTTTGAAAGTGTCGCATTAAAGTTGTTAACTAAAGCAGAAAAAAGGTGGGTAGAGAAAAAGATTGCAAATTATAATCTATCGTCACTTTTTATTTGGCATGATAAAATAGACAAGAATGACACAAATGATACGAAAGCAAGGATGATTATTGCAGATTATAGAAAAGAAATTAAATCCAATCATGGAATAAAAGAGGATAATATAAAAAAATTATTTGGTCCTTTAGGGTATAAAACAGATGATTTTGATTCAACATTTATATCTACATTATCGTCTTTTGGTGCTTTGAGAGGAGAAACAGCACATATGTCTGCAAATAAAACTCAACAGCCATTAGATCAAAATACGGAATTAAAAAGAATTAAAGATTTGTTAAAGGGAATTGCAGATTTTGAGGATGTATTAAATTCCAAATAATGTTTGATTGAATAGAAGTTTTTAATAAAATCATAGGAGCAATAATCTTGGCATCCAACGGTGTCTCCTTCCCCGGCAGATACAAACACGGAAAGCCTGCAAAGCCCGTAAACACGCAATGTCATTAACTTAAGGAATCTTTTACATTTGAATTGTAAAAGGTTCCTTTTT
>NZ_SRYA01000204.1 GCF_004793545.1 Petralouisia muris
AGGACTCTTATAAGAACAGATGATTTTATCATACTTTCGCTCTTTTTCACGAAAGTGGCAAAAAATACTTCCTGCCTTATCTGCTCACTGAGCGCAAACCTGAAATCCTGTACGCTTCCATTACGGTATTTTGAAAACGCCCCTTCCTGATATGGCAGCAGTTTCATTGCACAGTAAGCTATGTTGATTAAATTGATCAGCATTTCAATCCCTTTCCGGCTGCGTAACATGTAACTGCATAATGACCAGAAGGTTTTCTGCTCATAATAGCTAACTTCAATGTTCCATCTGAATGAGTATAGAAACAAGGGGATGTAATCCATCCATGAACTCCCCGTCTGGTTTAAGGGGGCTTTTTCCTGCCATGCACAAAAAATCTGCAGCTGTGTTGGGAATACCGTGCTGAAGAACAGGCGTCTGGAACCGCCTTCCTTCTCTGTGGCTGTCACATAGGCAAGAACTTCCCTTGTGCCGAAAATATTTGTAAGGACACGGCGTGCCCCAATATAATAACCGCCTATTTTTTCATCTGAAAGTATAAAATCTCTTTCCGCTGAAAGGCGTTTCCCATGTTTTGCAGGCCTTCCCCTCCTGCCTGTTGGCTGCGGTGCAAGGCCATAAAGGACAGAATCATACCTTGCATTCCCGATCAGGTCAAGGTTTGGGTATTCATCCACAACAGAAACCAAAGAGCTTTTTGTGTACCAGCTGTCACATAGGATAATGACATTTTTCTTTCCCATTAACTCAGGCATGGCCTGCCGTACCATGGAAGCGGCAAGTTCCAGTTTGGACTCTTTTTTCTGCCACATTCGGTAAGAAAGCGGCACAGACTGGTAAACGATTTTGTCCTTATCCCATACAGGCACGCAGAGCATGACGCTTACAAAGCAGTGCCCATTCAGGTAGTTAGAGCCATTATGTGCGGCATGGTCGAAGAGTTTTGAGGCATCCTCAAATTTCTTCCCGAATTTAGGAACTATAGTGTCATCAATACATAGGAAAACGGGCTGTGTCTCAAGAGACTTCGGAACAAGCTTCAATGTCATGGAGACTGTGACATTCATGAACCTGGAATAATCCACTTTTGCGTAGGAACAGGCATAGTAAAAGGCATTTAGGGATTTCTCAGTAATCTTTGACAGGAAATGCCTGTAAAGGAAACGGATGGAATCCGCGGATTCCAGTGTCAGTATAGAAATCAAAAGCAGGATTAATGTCTGGGCAGTGGGAGCGGAGCAAGTTTCAAAATAATTGTAAAAATATTTATAAAGTCTACCAATTAAAGTTTTTTCATTGTATAATAAGTTTGTCGTACAGGGTCACTTTCCTTTGTAATGTTTTGGTCAAATTCATTATACAACAGAAAGTCCTGTGCGGCATTTTTTTATTAAAAAAGTTGTAAACTGGTGT
>NZ_SRYA01000205.1 GCF_004793545.1 Petralouisia muris
TTCCCCGAAGAGATTTCGGGGAAGTTGGTAATAGTGGCTTAATCAGCAGGCACTAATTAGAATTTGATTTTACACCAACTTTTACAGCTTCATCCTGACTGATTTCATCCATTTTATAGGTCCAACGATAAACAACCGGCTCCTTATTGACCTCCTCAAAATACAGGTATATGCGTTCAGCAAGTTCCTCTTTTGATTTGACACGGATTCCTTTTAACATCTGCTTTGTCATCTTACTGAAGAAACTTTCTATCATATTCAGCCAGGAACCATGCGTGGGCGTAAATACAAAGACAAACCGCCCCTCCGGACGTGATGCAAGATAGTTCTTCGTCTCCCTGGACTTGTGGGCGGAATGGTTATCACATATGATACGTATCACATCCCTTCCCGGATATTTACTATCCAGTTTCTTCAACAGATTGATAAAATCTGAACTTTTATGGCTCTCGCTGACCAACGGAATTGCTTCCCCGGTCAGCAGGTCAATCCCTGCCAACAGCGAAAGCGTCCCCAAACGTTTATATTCCGCGTCACGGTAAACACACCCTGTATCCGCTGTCGGGCGCAGGTCTTCCCCTGTCGTTGCAATCGCCTGTCTTCCCGGCTTTTCATCACAGGAAACTGTATGGACGACAACCCCATCTTCTGGGACGGTTAGGCTGCCATCTTCTTTAAACTGTAAGGATATTTGCTTATATACCAAAAGCACATCATGCATTTTCTGTTCAAATTCGGGGTCACGTTTTTCACAGTAATACTTAATTTTGAAAGGCTTGATTTCCGACTTGTGCAATATCTTCTGAACCATAGGCTTTGTGATCGTTGCAAGCCGGGGAAAACCAGCTTCTTGTGCATTTTTTTGTATATGCTGATGCAGATTTTTTAGAGTCCAAAGTTCCTGGGAATAGCCAAGGTCAGCTGGACGTTGACAGGCCAGAGCCACTATCCATGCTATAGCGTCATCTGTAATTTCAACCGGATGGCCGGGACGCGGTTTATCATATAAAGCAAGATCAATGCCGCCTTCCTTAAACTTTTTCAGGCATAGCTTAACAGTATTCACGTTAACATCTATGCGTTCTGCTATTGCGGCAATTGACTCACCTTGCGCTTTGTATATCAGTATTTTTGCACGGTCAACAATCTGAGCCTGTATTGTTCTGCATCTACACAAAGATTGGAGATATTCATAATCTTCCTGTTCAATATCTAATATGCTTGCATGTGCCATAATCAACATTCCTCTCCTTATCTAATGATTTAATTATAGCACACATACATAAATTAGACTAGTTATTTATTTTACAATATACTAGTATTTCTTTTATCACAGAAAGCCCGAATCCCAGGCTTTTTAATGTCTGTATCCGTCCTGCCAGCGGAAGCTGTGATTCACTGTAATATCGGT
>NZ_SRYA01000206.1 GCF_004793545.1 Petralouisia muris
CCCTAGTATAACCCATTTTAAATAATCAATTGTTAAGTTGTTCCGTTTTTGCGCATTTTATAGTACGCGGTTTTGGAGCGCGTTTATCCTTATTTTCTTGGCTGGCAGCTTTATGGTTTACGACCTCATATACAATCTGGCTGATGTCCTCTTTTTCCAAGTCTATATCATCCAGATTGTATGACCAATGGTAAGGCACTGGCACTTGATTGATTTCGTCAAAATGCTTGTATATCCTGTCAGCAAGCTCCTCTTTGCTTGATACCCGAATCCCGTTCAACATCTGTTTTGTCATTTTGCTGAAAAAGCCTTCTACCATATTCAACCATGACCCATGTGTCGGAGTGAACACAAACTCGAATCTGCCGGGGACGCTGTTTAAGTATTTCTGTGTCTCCTGCGATGTGTGGGCTGAATGGTTATCAAGGATCAGGCGGTTCTTGTCCCCTGCTGGGTATTTTGCGTCAAGCATTTTCAGGAAATGTACAAAATCAGAACTTTTATGAGTTTCGCTTATATATGGGATTGCCTCTCCTGTAAGCAGGTCAATCCCTGCAAGGAGCGACAGTGTTCCGAATCGCACGCACTCGCAATCCCGCCATATTGCACTGTAGCGATCCGTGCCGGGGATTGGTGGACGGTCATCGGTTGTTGTCCCAATTGCCTGCTCTCCTGGTTTTTCATCATAAGACAGTGTATGAACCGGCATACCTTCAAAAGGCATCAGGCTGCCATCCTCATTGAACTGCATAGAAACCTGTTTATATATGACCAGAACATCATGCATCTTGGTTTCGAAATCCGGATCCCGCCTTTCGCAGTAACAAGTCACCTTAAATGGCTTCATTTTTGCCTTTTTCAATATTTTGCGCAAAGCACTCTCGGAGACAGTCGCCATACGCGGATGCCCTTCCTCTTCTGCTATGGAATGGATAAACCGGGTAAAACTGGCGGGATGCCAGAGTTCTGCTGCATACCCGCGGTCTTTCGGTCGTTCACATGCCCTGTTAATCACCCATGTGATATCGGAGTCTGATATTTCAGGTTTGCGTCCACGCCCTTTCCGGTCATTCAGCGCTGTATCAATGTCCGCGTTCAAAAACCTTTGGACGCATGACTTCACAGCGGAAAGGCAGACATCCAGCTTGTCGGCAATCTGTTCATAAGTGTATCCTTCATATTTTAATAAAAGTATTTTTGCCCTAATATATGTCCTTGCTTCTACAGTGCTTTGCCTGAGAATGCTTTCCAAAGTTGAAATATCTGTTTCTGTAAGGTGAATAGTTTTGATTATTTTTGACATGAAAACGCCCTCCATATTGAGACATTATAACACATCAATTAAAGGTTGTCTAATTAAAATGGATTATAC
>NZ_SRYA01000207.1 GCF_004793545.1 Petralouisia muris
TGATGTTGTATCATAATACTTGACACTTCCACTTCACGGGTTTATAAAAAAAGAAGTGAAAATGGAGGGTGTAAAATGGCACAGAAAAAAGTTTATGACGAGGAGTTCAAAATTCAGGCAGTAAAGCTTGGCAGGGAAATCGGATTCAGTAAGGCGGCAAAAGAATTGGGTATCAATACAGATACTCTTTATGGTTGGAATAAACGCGCCAAAGAAGCCAGATTGGATCTGGGACCAGGGAACCAGACTCCCAATACAGCCATGAGCCTTACGGAGGAGGTTCAAAAACTCAGGCAGCAAAACAGGGACTTAGCAAAGCAAAATGCACGTTTAAAAGAGGAAAATGAATTTCTGGCGGAGGCGAGCGCTTTTTTCGCAGCGAGCCGTCGGAAGTCAGCAAAAACTTGAGGATGAGGTTTATTGATAGAAAGACAGACGGCGGCTTGATCAAAGGGAAAATTGCGTTTTATTGTGATGCCCTTAACGTGACAAGGCAGGGATTTTACTGGTATCTGAAACACCGGGATGCTCCGTGGAAATATGAAGACCTCGCTGAAAAAATGCGATGCATTGTGGCAGAGGATGAATGTAATGGCACATACGGCCGCTGCCGGATGTGCCAGGCATTAAAGCTGAAATATCCAGATGAAGACATCCCCGGCGAAAGAACCGTCTACAGGGTCATGGAAGAAATAGGATTAAGCCACAGGCCAAAACGCAAGCCAACTGGCATTACAAAGGCTGACAGGAACGCCCGAAAATCAGATGACCTTTTAAAGCGGGATTTCACGGCAGAAAGGCCGCTGGAAAAATGCGTGACGGATATCGCTGAAATTCCTGCGCGGGATGGGAAACTCTATGTTTCTGCTATCTTTGACTGTTATGACCTTGGAGTCCTGGGGCTTGCAATGGCAGACAACAGGAAAGCGCAGCTGTGCGTATCGACAATAGAGAAAGCGCATAAGGCATTCCCATCCATCTGCGGCGCAATCATCCACAGCGACCGCGGGAGCCAGTACACGAGCGCATCTTACAGGGCAGAACTAAACCGTTATGGAATCGTGCAGAGTATGAACAGTGATGGCGGCAGATGTCATGACAATGCACGCTGTGAGGCCATGTGGGCAAGGATGAAAGAGGAACTCCTGTATGGCAGATATGATACAAAGAAAATGACGATCGAGGAACTGAAAACCCTGATATGGAGATACTTTATCATCTATTGGAACAACCGGAGGATTTGTTCAGCCAATGGCGGCCTGCCTCCAATGCTCAAAAGGAAACAGTATTATGAATCACTGGAGCAGGCATCTTAAAGATTTCGTGAAGAAAAAGTGTAAAGGGATATTGACAATATCA
>NZ_SRYA01000208.1 GCF_004793545.1 Petralouisia muris
GCTAATGTAAAGCGAAAAATAATGTAAAGTCGCCTCCTTCAAATGCCAGATATGCTGAAAAATTCATCGCTAAACTCAACATAATTCTTTACACTTTTATTGGATGGATCATCCCATCACAATAAAATATGGAGGTTTTTACACGATGAAAGAAACAAAAAGTACACCAGCCGCAGGTATCCGCGAGCTGGTCACAGCGGTTAAGGCACAGATGTCCGGGCTTGGCTACAGCCAGTACACCATTGACCGCATGGACGCAGTGTGGAAGAATCTGGCATCCTACTGCGAGGAACACAATGATGGCCTGCTGACAGCGGAATCGGCACGGGGCTTTGTCTGGGATCTGTATGGCGCTGTCCTGGGCGAAAAGGACGCATCACAGAACGTCAACAGGGCCGTCCACATACTGCTGGACTTCCAACAGTTCGGCATGATCTTTAAGCAGTCCCACATGACTCTGAAGTCCTTTTCAGATGCATTCAGCCCGCTGTTTGAAGGTTTTCTTGAAAAACAGCGCAAAGACGGCTTTGCAGAGGGCTCTGTCAGGACATGGCGCAGCCGGCTGTTCCGCTTCGAGTATTTCCTGGCAAACAGCGGGATAGACCGGTTCAGCCAGATCGAGCTGCACCACCTGAACGCCTATATCGAAACGCTGGCCGGTTTTTCTTCCGGGACAGTTGGCGGGACAATCAAGCTCCTTGGAAGGCTGTCAGATTATGCCCTCGCAAACGGCTGGCACAGCAGGAGCTTTTCCGGCTCCCTGCCGGATGTGCGCCGCACACACAGCTACAGGCTGCCGACAGTGTTTACCCCGGAGGAAGTGGAGCGGATACTGGCATCCGTTGACCGCGACAATGCCCAGGGGAAGCGCAACTATGCGGTGTTCCTGCTCGTTGCCCGCCTGGGCCTGCGTATCAGCGATGTCCGCCTCCTCCGCTTTGATTCCATCGACTGGCAGAACAGGCGGATATCCATTACCCAGAAAAAGACCGGCGTGCCGCTGGAGCTTCCGCTCCCCGACGATGCAGGGTGGGCCATTATCGACTATCTTAAGCATGGACGCCCGGAAACGGACTGCGGGTACATTTTCGTGCGGCACACAGCCCCGTTTGATGCCCTGAAAAACAGCTTCCGCGAAACAGTGGTGAAAGCTGTCCAGAAAGCCGGGGTAAAAGTCCCTGCGGATAAGCCGGTAGGGATGCATTCCTTCCGTCACAGCATAGCCACGGCCATGCTCTCCAATGGCGTGAAGCTGACTGAGATCGCCCAGACGCTGGGCCACACAACGCCGGAAAGCACCCAGACATATATCAGTACGGATACGGAGCTGCTCCGCCAGTGCGCATTGGA
>NZ_SRYA01000209.1 GCF_004793545.1 Petralouisia muris
TAGGCTGCTTTAGCAGCAGAGCGAACCTACCGGCTTTAGCCGGTAGTGGTTCAGTTCCTGCCTTCGTTTTGGGCAGGCTGAAAGGAGATAATCATTATGAAAAATAAAATTTTAACCGCTATCAGCGTCATTATGCTTTTTATTCCGTGGACGATTCTGCCCCTCAGAATGAATTTTCAATGGGCGTTGGATTATGCGGATATCATGATTCCCTGCTATGCAGCGTTTATGATTTTTATCGGAATATTCACAATTTTTTCCTATGTCAAAGCAAAAGCGCAAAACAATCTGATGAAGGTGTGCTTAATTGTAAACAGTCTTTATGCTGTTTGCGGCATTGCGGCACTTGGAATGATAGTATTGCCAAAAATCATGTAAGGAGACATGCTCCGTCAGTAAATATCGTAGCAGAGATTCGAGGGCCGCATTCTGCGCATCCCTCTCCTGGGCACTCCATTCCTCGTGGGTGTTTTTGACGCCATCCGCGTCAAAGACACCCATCAGTCCTGTCGTTACGGAGCGCAATAATCGGACACAAGCCCAATTGCTATTTCCCGTGCCAATGAACTGGATGCATTCATATGGAAATATCTGTTTGCTCCTGTTCCGATGCCAGCATGACCTGTTTCAGTTTATTTTGCGTTTCTTCTGAATAATTTGAATTGTCACTAAAGATACACTCCATTACCTTGGCCTGTTCTTTTGGGGAAATCTTTTTTTCTGCAACATGATTATCAGAGCAATCTGATAAAATCCCTTTTCTTTCATAATCTGCCGCTACCCAAACTGTCCCCTCACAATTTTTATGATGCGCTCCATATCCTCTTTTGTATTTTTAATATCACTTGGCAGGCAAAGCCCTCTGTGAAAAATATCTTCACTAACGCTTATCCCATCCTCTACCTGAATAAAATCATATTCTTCAAATACAGGCTGCAAATGCATCGGCTTCCATATCGGTCTTGTTTCAATGCATTCCGCCTCCAGGGCGTCCATAACCTGCGTTGGCGTTACACTGCTGCCCGGAGAAATCGTCATGCAGGAAAGCCAGTTGTTGTCAATCCCTTCTCTGTTCAAAGGATTCATTTCTATTTCTTCTATATCCGAAAAGGCTTCTTTATACGCTTGATAAATTTCTTGTTTCTTCTGTATATGCTCCTCAATATGCTGCATCTGCCCGCATCCTATCCCGGCAACAACATTTGACATCCTGTAATTGTAACCTATCGTAGAATGTTGATAATGTCTGGCAAAATCACGCGCCTGCCTGGATAAAAACCGTGCTTTATCTCAATGTCATTAACTTAAGGAATCTTTTACATTTGAATTGTAAAAGGTTCCTTTTT
>NZ_SRYA01000020.1 GCF_004793545.1 Petralouisia muris
ATGAATGGGTGTAAAGACATCCGGTATTGTTCTTTTCCTTAAGTTAATGACATTGTGATTTTACTGGTCTTTTCCGCCAAGCGTCTTCATCGTGGGGAACAACAACACATCACGTATTGCCGGGGAATCGGTCATCATCATCACCATCCGGTCAATCCCAAACCCAATCCCGCCAGTGGGCGGCATTCCAATATTCAAAGCATTCAGGAAATCCTCATCCGTATGGTTAGCCTCTGCGTCCCCGGCTGCCAGCAACGCTTCCTGCGCTTCAAAACGTTCCCGCTGATCAATAGGATCATTCAGCTCTGAATAAGCATTTGCCATCTCCCATCCATTCATGAAGAATTCAAAACGTTCCACATATTCCGGATGATCCGGCTTCTTTTTGGTCAATGGGGAAATCTCAATTGGATGATCCATAACAAATGTAGGCTGAATCAGGTGCTCTTCCACATATTCCTCAAAAAACAGACTCAGAATATCTCCTTTCTTATGTCTGTCCTCATATTCAATGTGATGCTCATCTGCCATCTTCTTGGCATCTTCTGTGGTATGAATCTCATTAAAATCCACATTAGCATATTTTTTCACTGCATCTACCATGGTAATGCGCTCAAAAGGTTTCGACAGATCCATTTCATGTTCGCCGTAAGTAAGAATTTCAGAACCCGTTACCTCTTTTGCCACATAGCGGTAAAGATTTTCTGTTAAATCCATCATGCCACGGTAATCTGTGTATGCCTGATACAGCTCCATTAAGGTAAATTCAGGATTATGGCGGGTGTCAAGACCTTCATTGCGGAATACACGTCCAATTTCATACACACGCTCCAGGCCTCCTACAATCAGCCGTTTCAGCGGAAGTTCCAGTGAAATACGGAGTTTAAAATCCTCATTTAAAGCATTAAAGTGGGTTTCAAAAGGCCTTGCGGCAGCGCCCCCGGCATTGCTTACCAGCATAGGCGTCTCCACTTCCATGAAGCCCTGTTTGTCCAGAAACCTGCGGATACTGCTCAGCACCTTGGAACGTTTGATAAAGGTATCCTTTACCTCCTGATTCATAATCAAATCCACATATCTCTGACGATAGCGGATATCCGTGTCTGTCAGGCCGTGAAATTTCTCTGGCAAAATCTGAAGGCTTTTGGAAAGAAGCGTTACTTCCTGGGCATGAACAGAGATTTCTCCGGTTTTGGTTTTGAATACCTCCCCTTTGATTCCCAAAATGTCTCCCACATCATATTTTTTAAAATCCTTATAGCTGTCCTCACCGATGCTGTCCCTGGCAACATATGCCTGAATATTTCCCTGTAAATCCTGCACATTACAGAAAGACGCCTTTCCCATAACACGTTTGAACATCATCCTGCCCGCTATACTTACAGTCTGCCCTTCCATGAATTCAAAATTATCTTTGATTTCCATGCTGTGGCTGGAAACGTCATATTTCGTTATCTGAAATGGATTCTTTCCATTTTTCTGCAAATCTTTTAACTTATCGTGACGGACCTTCAATAACTGATTCAAATCCTGTTCCGCCGGCTGATTGTTCTGCCCCATTTTCTTTTCCTCCATTCTGTATGATGGCCTGAAACCACTGCCTTTCACTCAGTTTCAAATATGATCTGAAACCATTTTACCCAATGTCATTTCTAACTCGGATTTTTACCGGATTCTACCGTCTTTTGCTGTCATGCTCTTATATTTCTATTCCGCGCTGCACATAAAATCCGCTAAATCGCAATATCTTCTGAATCCATTTAATTCGACCGCTGTATCTCCAGAACCTTATATTCCATCACTCCCGCCTGAGTTTCTATTTTCACCATATCGCCTGCTTTTGCCCCAATTAAGGCTTTTCCTACCGGAGATTCATTGGAAATCTTACCCTGCAGGCTGTTTGCCTCTGTAGAGCCTACAATTTTATACTCTAATTCTTCTTCAAATTCACAGTCATAAATTTTCACACGGCAGCCTACGCTTATCTTGTCCAGATCTACTTCATCCTCAACGACAACTTCAGCATTTTTCAGTATTTTTTCAATTTCTTCAATTCTGGCTTCTATATCACGCTGTTCATCCTTTGCAGCATCATATTCTGCATTTTCTGAAAGATCGCCCTGCTCTCTGGCTTCTTTGATCTTCTGAGCAACTTCCTTTCGCTTTACCACTTTCAAGTCATGCAGCTCTGTTTCCAGCTTCTGCAGCCCTTCATAAGTTAATAAATTTTTCTTTTCCATAATCCAACACCTTCCTATTACACTATATATTTTTTATCACCAGACAGCCTACTTTTCACAGGACTGCCCGCAAAAATAACTGATTATCTCCCTTTAACAATCACAGTATTATACCCGATAGGTATAGAAATGTCAAGATTCTGCTGTATTTTCACCTGGGTCCACGGCCTTTTATAGACAGGGATATAAAGTATGCCTTCCTTCATAAAACGATAATGGCAATTACCATTTCGTTCCATATCCAAAATGACATTGACGCTTTCCAGAGAAATTTCTCCTTTGTCCTCTATCTGAACTACCAAACCGGTATCCTCATACATTCTTTCAATATAAGAAGCAAAATATGCAGGACGATCTGTTACAATTTTTAAAAAATTCAAGTCTCCTGAAATCTGCTCCAGCGCCAGTTCTACATCATCTTCATCTAACATGGACTTAGGCGGTGTATCAGTATCCAGCAAAAGTGGGCAAAAAATCCTGTAATCCATCTGATATTTTTCCAATACCTGTTCTAAAATCCATCTGAGCTTTGGCAAAAATGGATTTCCTTCCTCCGTCTTTTCCTCCCAGTTTTCCGCTTCCTCTGTTTTCTTCAAACGCCCTTTAAGTGTTTCGAGCCTGGCTTTCAGCCAATGTAACATTCCTTTTTTTTCCTGTTTTTCTTCTATAATAATGCTCCTTTTAGGCTTATCCATTTTTCCAATTATATGAACGCCCCAATCAAGTTATTACAAAAGAGTTTTCCCTGCCTTTAAACTTTGGGTAAATTCCGAAACAGGGCTTCCAATTGCCCATAAGTTTCCACTTCATTAATTTTCCCTCTGAGCTTGGCTGAATTTTTATAGCCGGTTGTATACCATGCCGCATGTTTACGCATTTCCCGGATGCCAACAATTTCACCTTTCCATTCAATCTGAGCTTTCGCATGGCGCAGAAGCATTTCTGTCACCTCTGAAAGTTCCGGTTTGGACAGTTCCTCCCCAGTTTCCAAAAAGTGCAGAATCTGTCTGAAAATCCAGGGATTTCCCTGAGCTGCTCTTCCGATCATAAACCCATCACATCCTGTCTGCTCTTTCATTCGGAGCACATCCTGTCCGTTTTGAATATCTCCGTTTCCAAATACCGGAATGGAAACGGCTTCTTTTACCTGACGGATAATATCCCAGTCAGCTTTGCCGGAATAATACTGTTCTCTGGTTCTCCCATGTACCGCCAGAGCGGAGGCTCCCGCCTCTTCCAATATTTTTGCCATTTCTACAGCATTCACATGGGCATCGTCAAAGCCTTTGCGTATTTTAACAGTGACTGGTTTCTGTATGGCTTTTACTGTTTTTGAAACAATATCAAAGGCCAGCTTCGGCGTCTTCATAAGCGCAGAGCCTTCCCCGTTATTCACTACTTTCGGCACAGGACAGCCCATATTGATATCCAGAATATCAAAGGGACGTTCCTCTATCCGCTTCGCCATTTCACTGATAATCTCCGGATCTGCGCCAAACAGCTGAAGAGACAGAGGTCTTTCTTTTTCTTCGGCAGCTAACAGAATTTCCGTATTTTTATTTTTATAATAAATGCCCTTGGCGCTTACCATCTCCATACAGAGAAGTCCTGCGCCCTGCTCTTTACAGAGCGCACGAAATGGCAGGTCGCATACCCCTGCCATTGGCGCCAGAATCAAATTGTTTTCCAACGTCACATTTCCAATTTTTAACTTTTCCATCACTTTTCCAATTCCTGCTATTTTTGCTGTGCTTTTATACACGTGAGCCAAATGATTGTTTCCTGTCCGCCATTACAGCATGCACCTTCTGACACTTCTGTACGCATGAGACAAATAATTTGCCGGCAACTCTCATTATTTCAAAAAGAGTCGCCAAACATCTGGCAAAGAAGTATTCTTGCGTATAACCATCTACTTTCCGCGGTTCTGCTTATTATAAATCAGCCGAAGTCCCTGCAATGTCAGCGTAGGATCATAAATATCAATTTCCTCTGTTTCCTTTGCAATAATTTTTCCAAGACCCCCGGTTGCCACTACTTTCAAATTCTTATAACCCGTTTCTTTCTTGGTCTGTTTTATGATATATTCTGTCTGGCCAATCTGACCATAAATCAACCCTGCCTGCATACTGCTGATAGTTTCTTTGGCCAAAATGCTGCCGGGTTTGCGAATTTCAATTTCCGGTAATTTTGCCGCATCTTCCCACAACGCCTTGGCAGATGTACGGATTCCCGGTGCAGTCACGCCAGACACAAAGGCCCCGGTTTCATCCACCAGATCATAGGTAGTTCCTGTTCCGAAATCAATCACAAATACCGGCCCCCCGTACTGCTCATAGGCCGCAGCGGCGTCCACAATCCGATCGGCTCCCAGCTGACGGGGATTTTCCGTGGCAATGCGTATTCCTGTCTTAATTCCCGGTTCCACCACCACAGGCCGGATATCAAAATATTTAATAAATGAACTTAAGAGGGAATGCATCACATTTGGCACTACAGAGGCAATAATCGCGTCCTTAATTTTTTCCGGTTTTAACCTGTTGTGGGAAATCAGATCCCGAATACATATTCCATACTCATCGGAAGTCCGCTGCAACTTGGTAGTCATACGGAACGTTGCTTCCAGCTTCTCCCCGTCAAATACCCCAAACGTAATATTCGTGTTTCCCACATCTACCACTAATAACATTACAATTCCTCCAAATCCTCTTCTGAAAGTTCCTCTCCCAGGAAAAATACTTTAAAATACATTTCCAGGGATTCCAGCAATTCCTGTTTTGTCCGCTGAAGCTGCTTTACCTTCAGCACACTTCCAATGTCATCATACAGCAAATCCCCTTCATCCGCCGCCGTCTGAAACTGCAGCCTGCCCCCTTCGTCAAAAAACAGGGTGAGAACACCGCCGATATCCTCTGTATACAGCACACACATGATTTTCAGCTCATCCTTAATGCTTTCTGGCAAAGCTTCAAATTCTTCATTCAGGTAATACTTCTTTGTATATGCACTGGAGCCGCACAGTATGATTTCTTCCTGCTCCATAAAATCCTCCTTACACATAACCGTAAATTCCCCGGACAGATACCTCTCCCGAAGACACTTTTTCCACCCCATTTTCTCGTTCTACCAATAACTCCCCCCGATGATCAATCCCAAGGGCTGTCCCCTCAAATTCTCCCATGGGGTCTAACACCCGCACTTTACGGCTGCAATTTACCAAAAGGGAATTATATTCTTCTGCGAGCGCTGATAAATCCTGAGTTTTCAAATATATTTCATAATAGTCTTCAAACTTTTTTAAAACAGTTCCCAACAACCTGGCTCTGGAAATCTCCGGCTTCTTTCCCTCCTTATGCAGCTCCATATCCAGTGAAGTGGCCGTCTTTGCAATCTCTTCCGGAAAATCTGTCTGATGCACATTGATTCCGGTTCCCACTACAATATGATTTACATAATCTATCTGAGCGCTCATTTCCGTCAAAATGCCTACAACCTTTTTTCCATTCACCACAACATCATTGGGCCACTTAATTTTTGCCTCTAATCCTGTAACCTCACGAATTCCATTTACTGCCGCCAAAGCTTTCACCAGTGTCAGCATAGAGGCGTTAGCAGGATCTATCTCTGGTTTCAGCAAAATAGTAAAGAAAATTCCAGTTCCATGAGGAGAATTCCAGTTTCTTCCCCGCCTTCCTCTTCCAAAGGTCTGCATATCTGCCACAAACACGGTTCCATGGCCTTCCATTCCCTTAGTTTCCTCTGCCCTCCGTTTTGCTTCTGTATTCGTGGAATCAATTTCATCAAAATAGCAGACAGGATGCCCCAGCCATTTGGTGAAAAGGCAGCTTTCGATTTCACTTTTTGACAAGATATCCGGCACAAAAACCAGTCGGTATCCACGATTCTGCACTGCCTCTATTTCATATCCCATTTCTTTTAATTGTTTCATTGATTTCCAGACTGCAGTCCGGGAAACTCCCAGGCGCTCACACAACTCCTGGCCGGAAACATAGCTTCCTGGACTGGCCTGCCGCAGCATGCGCAAGATTTCTGTTTTCATAGCATCCTCCAGTAATTACAGGCAAATTACTTCAATGTAGCATACATAATGGCTTTAATGCTGTGCATACGGTTTTCCGCCTCATCAAACACCACTGACTGGCTGCTTTCAAATACCTGATTAGTCACCTCCATCTCTGTAAGTCCGAATTTCTCATGAATCTGTCTGCCAATCACAGTCTCCAAATCATGAAAAGCAGGAAGACAGTGCATGAAAATTGCAGTGGATTTGGCATGCTCCATTACTTTCTGATTGACCTGATAGGGCATCAGCTCACGAATCCGGCTTTCCCAAACTTCTTCGGGTTCTCCCATGGATACCCACACATCGGTATAGATTACATCTGCATCTTTGGTTCCCTCTTCCACGCTTTCTGTCAAGGTAACGGAACCGCCAGACTCTTTTGCCTCCTTTTTACAATAAGTTACCAACTCCTGATCCGGAAAATAATTTTGACTGGTGCAGGCAACAAAATCCATGCCCAGTTTTGCACAGGTTACCATCAGAGAATTTCCCATATTATACCGGGCGTCTCCCATGTATACCAATTTAATCCCTTTCAAGTGTCCAAACTTCTCCTGAACTGTCATCATATCGGCAATCATCTGAGTGGGATGGAATTCATTGGTCAGCCCATTCCAAACTGGTACGCCGGCATACTCTGCCAACTCTTCTACAATTTCCTGTCCGAAACCGCGGTATTCAATTCCGTCATACATTCTGCCCAACACCCTTGCGGTGTCTTTAATGCTTTCTTTTTTCCCAATCTGGGAACCGGATGGATCTAAATATGTCACATGCATTCCTAAGTCATGTGCGGCAACTTCAAAAGAACACCGTGTTCTGGTACTTGTCTTCTCAAAAATCAGTGCAATATTTTTCCCCTTTAACTCATCATGGGCAATCCCCTGTTTCTTTTTCTGTTTCAGTTCTTCTCCCAGTTCCACAAGATATGTAATTTCTTCCGACGTAAAATCCTTTAATTTAAGAAAATTCCTTCCTTTTAAATTCATTGTTTTCTCCTTCCAAATATGATGGAACAGCGGACTGCCCTTCTTCCTGCAGCCCGCTGCAAATCACTTTCTTCCTTTTCGAAGCTCGCCTGCCGCTTTTGTTCTTAAGCCTGCAGCCTGCCGCAAATTACATTCTCAGCTTTCTTTTCCAATCTCCGTCAGGGATTTTGCAAGACCTGCCAACCCCTGAATTTCAGATGGTATAATAATCTTGGTTGCCTTGCCGTCTGCGGCTTTTTCAAATGCTTCCAGACCCTTTAAATGGAGTACCGCACCATCTGGCGCAGCTTCTTTTAAGAAACGAAGGCCGTCCGCGTTGGCTTTTTGAATTCGCAGAATTGCTTCTGCCTGACCTTCCGCTTCCCGCATTGTAGCTTCCTTTTTCGCTTCCGCACGGAGAATTGCCGCCTGCTTTTCTGCTTCAGCATCCAGAATTGCAGACTCTTTCTTTCCTTCTGCCACCAGTACGGTTGCTGTTTTCTCCCCCTCTGCCTGGGTAACGGCTGCACGGCGTTCTCGCTCCGCTTTGGCCTGTTTCTCCATTGCATCCTGAATCTGCTGAGGCGGAATAATATTTTTCAGCTCCACTCGGTTTACTTTAATTCCCCAGGGATCCGTGGCCACATCCAGGGAAGCGCGCATCTTGGTATTAATCAGCTCCCTGGACGTCAGTGTTTCATCCAGCTCCAGGTCTCCGATAATATTTCTAAGGGTAGTGGCAGTCAGATTTTCAATTGCCATAATGGGATTTTCCACCCCGTATGCAAACAGCTTGGGATCGGTAATCTGGAAATAAACTACCGTATCAATCCGCATGGTAACATTATCCTTGGTAATCACCGGCTGAGGCGCGAAGTCAACCACCTGCTCCTTCAGCAATACGCGCTTTGCCACCCGATCGATAAAGGGAACTTTAAAATGCAGCCCCACACCCCAGGTGCCCTGGTATCCGCCCAGACGCTCAATGACAAGAGCGTGTGCCTGAGGAACAATTTTCACACAGGACGCCACCAGAATCAGCCCAAAAATTATCAATATCAATACAATTATATATCCTAACATAAATAAGCCCTCCACAAATTATACTTCTTTCTGTCTCACCAGCAGCTTTACGCCGCTGATCTCCAGAATTTCCACCAGGGTTTCTGCAGGAATCACTCTATCATCAGCAGACCTCGCTGACCATTCCTGTCCATCAACAGCAACCATTCCTGCGGCTTTCAAATTATCAATTTCCTGCTGTACCAGAGCCGTTTTGCCTATCAGGCTCTCTGCATTTGTTTTTGTTCTGTCCTTATTAAAAAATTCCACTGCCAGCGGCCTAGTAACTGCCAGCAGTACCACAGACGTCACAACGAACAATATACTCTGCACCAGAAGATTCGCTCCCAGCAGGCTGGCTGCAAATGCAAGCAATGCTCCGCCTGCAAACCAGATGGTAGTAAGCCCCAGAGTAATGATTTCAATGACTGCCATCACTACAACTACGATCAACCAGAAAATACCATCCATAAATTCCCTCCTTTCGGGTACGGTTATGGTGTTAGTTTACTATATTTTTACTCATATTACAACATTTAATGCCTGGAAGACAAAAACTGTTGCATGGAATAGAAAATTTCCCATTCCATACAACAGTTCTTTAATTTTTCTGATTATTTTATGCCCACTGCAAGCAGCCTTAGCAAAATTCAAATTTATTAGAAAAATACATGATTTCCAATTACAATTCCAGACGCTCCTGAAGCTGCATTCCGAAAACTTGTGGCTCCGCCTACATTGCTGGCTCCTGCAATTGCTTCCTGAGCCGCCTGAATACAACTACCGGATACGCCATTTGCCAGTACGCTTGCAAGTGCACCGCTGGATGCCGGCGTAAACTGACCGCTCTGATAAATCACTCCAGAAATGCTTCCTGCATAACCTGCCCGGAGACGGTTCATTACTACAGCTCCTACTGCCAATTTTCCTTCATAAGGCTCGCTTCCTGCTTCACACTGAATCAATGCCCCTAACAACGTCACATCATCATAAGATGCTGAAACTGCTCCCCGCTGGGACGTTCCTCCGGAAGACTGCTGTGCTTTTTTTGCTTTCTCTGCTTCTGCAGCAGCAATTGCAGCGCGTTCTTCTTCTATGGAAATTGCTTTTCCAAGTTTTAACTCTACATCTACGAACTCAGCGCTGACATAACCAGTCCCTTCCTCCAGCTTCACCGGAACCCAGCCTTCTGCCGCTTCTGCTTCGGTATCTACCTTAACCTTACCGCCTTCTTCCAATACATCCAAAATCTCTGTCTCTTCTGATGCAGATGTGGTTTCTCTGACTCTTACGCCGCCTGTTACCGCTGTAGCATAAGTTGTTCCCACCTGATTTGCAAGAGCCTCTGCTTCCAGTCCTGTCACACAGAATTCATTTTTTACATATCCTTCTACGCTTCCAGAACTGATTTTGGTCCATTCCTCTCCTTTTTCCAGAATGTCTGCAGAAGCGCCTTTATGGAGCTTTCCTGCAAGCTCTGCCTCATCAGAGGGCTCTGTACGGATATTCAGATAATCTTCTACATTCGGCAGTAATTTGGATGCCCATGGAGAAACCTCCTCGTTTCCAACTGCCACCAGACCATCTTTTACTGATGTTTCTTCCTTATTCTCTTCTTCATCCTTTTTGGCTTCCATTTCTGCCGGTTCTTCTGCAGTTTCCTCCGGTTTCTCTGCCTCTGTCGGGTCTCCTGCAGTCTCCTCCGGTTCCACAGCTTCTGCCTGTTTTGCTTCATCCTTTACTTCTTCAGCTTCTTTCGGCTCCTCTGCTGGCTCTGCATCATTCTCTTTTGCTTCTGCCTCTTTTGGCTCTTCTGCCTGCTTTGGTTCCTCTGATGCTTCTTCTGCTTTCTCCTGAATGGAAACTTCCTTTATCTCTTCTGCGTTCTGTTCAGGCTCACTTTCTGTGATGGTTGCTGTCACAACATCTTTCACAATTCTTTCCTTCGTTGCCGCAACAAGCTCCTCACCTACTCCTGCCGGTTCTGCTGACAATTCTACCTCCCGGCCATCTGGAGCCTGAGTAGTTACATTATTTCCGCATACGGATGAAACTGTCATCACCAGGGTAAAAGCTGCAACAATTCCGCTTTCCATAACCTTCTTATCGAATTTCATATTAACCTCCTGAATTTCTGCTAAAATAACATATTTATAATTTTTAAAAATTTGTATGTTATTTTATTCGAATTTGTTACAAATGTTACGAACTTGTTACACTATAGCAAAGAAATTGTAAATTGTCAAGCTCTCTGCCGGAATTTCTTTTTTCCCGCCCTGGTCTTATCTCCTTTTTTCGTCGTTATGTATGGATTACAGGAATTCTTTCTGCCATTTTTTCACAATTTTTCTGTCTTTCTGTCATTTTCTTGCAATCAAACATGAAGACTGCTATAATAAAAAGAAAAAAGGAGGATACTCTTGTGAAAGCAAACAACTTTCCAACTACGGAGAAAAGCGCTGATTCCACGGGCAGCAGAAAACTTTCCTCCATTAAAATAAAAATCGTGGGCGTTCTGCTTATTTCTATTATTGTAACAATTTTCCTCAGCACATGTATTATCATCCCGAATGTTAAGAAAAATATTACAGCCACCACACAGAACTATATGTCTGATTTTACAGATTCCTATGGAAAAGTACTGGATCAGAATCTTAAAGTATCCATTATGTATCTCTCAACAGAGCGTCTGGAGACTATGCTCTCAGGCGCCGGATTAAAAAATATAACTTCCAGTTACTTTTATGTTACAGGGGCTGACGGAACCATTCTCTATCATCCTGATGGGGAAAAAATCGGCCAGACAACAGGCATAGACGCCATTACCGCACTTACAGAGCAGTTGGAACAGGAAAATACACCAACAGCCGACATTATCCGTTATACTTATAACGGAAAAGGGCGGTATGCTTCTTATTATATAGTAGATAAAGGGAAAGCTATTCTGATACTTACTGCAGACGAAAATGAAATTCTCGGCCCAGTCACAAATGTAGTTCGACAGGCACTTTTGTGTTGTGGCATCCTTTTAGTGATTCTTGGAATTTTTGGATATTTGCTGATTGCCCGAATGATGCAGCCGATTATTACAATTTCCGAAATTATCCGGAAATTTGCCGCAATGGATCTTACTGAAGATCATCGCTTGGAGAAAATCAGTAAGCACAAAGATGAAACAGGAACTATAGGCACTGCATTAATCTCCCTCAGGGAAGCTTTCGCTGCCATAATCACAGATATCAAACAGCAGAGCTCACTGCTTTATGCAACATCCGAATCATTAACAAGCAATGCCTCTGCCACTTTCGGCACGGTTCAAAATGTAGAACGGGCCGTAAATGAAATTGCTGCCGGTGCGGCAAATCAAGCAGAAGAAACCCAGAAGGCAACAGATGACATTTTACTAATTGGAACCATGGTAGAAAACACTTCCTCGGAAGTCTCTTCTCTGCGCAGCATTGCACAATCCATCAAAGACTCCAGTGAACATGCCAATACCACTCTCCGGGAACTGGATACGGTAAATAAACAAGCCATGGATTCCATCAATATAATATATGAACAGACGCACACTACTAACGAATCTGCTCTTAAAATAAAAGAAGCAACAACCTTGATTTCCTCTATTGCAGATGAAACAAACCTGCTGTCTTTGAATGCTTCTATTGAAGCTGCCAGGGCCGGGGATGCCGGCAAAGGATTTGCCGTAGTAGCTTCTGAGATTCAAAAGCTTGCAGAACAGTCCAACAAATCTGCCCAGCAGATTGACAGTATTATTTATACCTTAATGGAAGATTCCAGAAAAGCTGTAGAAACTATGGAAGCAGTCAAAGAAATTATGGCGCAGCAAAACGAAAACGTAACGAAAACCGGAACCACTTTTTCTCAGGTTCAGGGAGGAATTATGGACTCCGCCGTTAATGTCGACTCCATTGCCGAACGTACCAACCAGTTGAATTCTGCCCGCACTAATATTGTAGACGTAGTACAGAACCTGACTTCCATTGCAGAGCAGAATGCCGCAAACACCCAGGAAACTTCTGCAGCAGTTATGGAAGTTGCTAATGTTATGCAGGAAATATCCAATCATGCCTCTGAATTACAGAATATTGCTTCCTCGTTAGAAACAAATGTAAATACTTTTCAATTATAAAATACAGGGCATTACTTTACCAAGAACATACATAAATGCTTTGAAAATAACAATACAGGATATGGCTTTTCTGACATCAGAATGCTCCATATCCTGTATTGTTTATTCCAGCGGTTGAATATCGACTTTTTTACCTGCATAAAATTCGCCGATATTCAACCGCCGGATATTTCCTTTTAAAAGCAGTTTTTTCTATAGAAACTGCGCTTCGCATACCAATTGTAATCTCTTACAGTCTCTTTAACAATTCTTCCCGTTCAGCCTCGAATCCCGGCTTACCTAACAGTGCAAACATATTGCGCTTGTAACTTTCAACGCCAGGCTGGTTAAATGGATTAACACCCAGCAAATATCCGCTTAAGCCGCAGGCAAATTCATAGAAATAGAACAACTCACCCAGGTAAAATTCATTCTGTTCCGGAATATTTACTACCAGATTAGGTACGTTTCCATCTGTATGGGCTAAAATCGTTCCATTCATAGCGCTCTTATTTACAAAATCCATATCTTTACCGGCAAGATAATTTAATCCGTCTAAATCTACCGGCTCCTGATTGATCTTAATTGTGCTGCGGGATTTTTCTACGTTCATTACCGTTTCAAACATAATTCTGGAACCATCCTGAATAAACTGTCCCATAGAATGCAAGTCTGTGGTCAAGTCTACAGATGCCGGGAAAATGCCCTTCTGGTCTTTTCCTTCGCTTTCTCCGTAAAGCTGTTTCCACCATTCAGAAACATAGTGCAGTGACGGCTCATAGTTGGCAAGCACCTCCACAGCTTTGCCTTTTCTCAATAAAATATTACGAACTGCTGCATACTGCATCGCATCATTCTCTGCAAACGGCTGATTCAATGCCCGTTCTCTGCCTGCTGCAGCGCCTTCCATCAGCTTGTCCAAATCTGCTCCGCTGACTGCTATGGGCAGTAACCCAACTGCTGTCAGTACGGAAAAACGCCCGCCTACATCATCCGGTACCACAAAGCTCTCATATCCTTCTTCGGACGCAAGTCCCTTCAACGCACCTCTGGCTTTATCTGTTGTTGCGTAAATTCTCTTTGCAGCACCTTCTTTTCCATATTTCTTCTCAAGCATTTCTTTAAATACGCGGAATGCAATGGCCGGTTCTGTGGTAGTTCCGGATTTGGATATCACATTCACTGAGAAATCACGATCACCGATTACTTCAATCAGTCCGGCAAGATAGGAGCTGCTGATGCTGTTTCCTGCATAGTAAATTTCAGGTGTCTTGCGAATTTCTTTTGACACATTATTATAAAATCCATGTCTCAGAAATTCAATAGCGGCTCTGGCTCCCAAATAGGAACCTCCGATTCCGATAACTACCAGCACCTCAGAGTCTCCCTGAATTTTCTCAGCCGCCTTCTTAATTCTTGCAAACTCCTCTTTATCATATTCCACCGGCAGATCAAGCCATCCTAAAAAGTCATTTCCGGCCCCGCTTTTCGAAACCAGTACTTTTCTGGCATCTTCCACCAGCTTCTCCATATAGCTGACTTCTTCCTGACTGATAAATCCCGCAGCTTTTCCATAATCAAATGATACTTTTTCCATGATTTCCACTCCTTTGTCTTTATATGCTTAGTATAAGAATCCCTCTTGGGCATTCTCCGCTCTACTTATGGAATATTGTAACAAATCTATCCCACTTCGTCAAACAGAAAAGCCCTTTCAGGAAAAGTATTCCTGCAAGACTGCATTAAACAGTTTTTCATCCTCTGCCTTCTTTTGCGCCTGCTCCGGCGTCAGTTCCCGCCTCTCCCTTTTATTCTCTTCTGTTTCTTCTATCTTATGTATCTGCTCCATCTCCTGCTCCATCTCTTCCTCTTCTTCATCCCGCAATATTACCTCAAAATATGCCTGGACACTCCCAATAATATCTCCAAGACTTCTGTTCAGTCTTTTTATCTGCCGCAAAATCCTTGCCAGAAGCAGCAGGATCAGCAAACCCATCAGAATAAGCGCTGCTTCTTTCAAAAGTCCCTGATACCTCTGGCAAAAACGTATCAATTCCTCCATAAAGCATGTCCCTCCTTTCATAAATGGTCAAGCAGATTTCCGATATCATGGCGTTGCCAAAAGTGGAATCTGCCTGATACATTCATTATAAATATTCTTTTCCAATCTGTGAAGTCTTCCAAAGGCTTTTTTCACCGCATATTCTCCCGGTTTTCGACACCTTGCTTCTCTTGATCTTTTTTCAGGAACAGTATAAGATAAGAACAGATAAATTTAAAAACACTCAGGAGGTCATCATGAAAAGAATTGTGTTAACCGGCGGAGGCACTGCCGGCCACGTCACCCCGAATCTTGCACTTCTCCCTAGATTGAAGGAGCTTGGTTACGATATCCATTACATTGGTTCTTACAACGGAATTGAAAAAAAACTGATTGAACAATACAGCATTCCATATTATGGTATTTCCTCCGGCAAGCTGCGCCGTTATTTTGACTGGAAAAATTTTTCTGATCCTTTTAAGGTAATCAAAGGCTACGGGCAGGCACGCACACTGTTAAAAAAATTAAAGCCGGATGTTGTATTTTCCAAAGGAGGTTTTGTTTCCGTCCCGGTGATTCTGGCAGCCAAACACCGAAAGATTCCTGCAATTATTCACGAATCCGATATTACTCCTGGCCTTGCCAACAAACTCGCTATACCAAACGCCTGCAAGGTCTGCTGCAATTTTCCGGAAACTCTGAAATACCTTCCTGCAGATAAAGCTGTTCTGACAGGCTCTCCCATCCGAGAGGAACTGCTGTCCGGAAATCGGTTAAAGGGACTTACATATTGTGGGTTCCAATCAGAAAAGCCAGTGATTATGGTAATCGGTGGAAGCACCGGTTCCCAGTTTATCAATAAAATTGTTCGCAGCCTTCTTCCTGATTTATTAAAAGATTTTCAGGTTCTTCATCTCTGCGGAAAAGGAAAGCTGGATTCATCATTCGAACATACCAAAGGATATGCACAATTTGAATATGCAAATAAAGAATTAAGCGACATGTTTGCCCTCGCAGATCTGGTGATTTCCAGAGCTGGAGCCAATGCTATCTGTGAACTTCTGGCGCTGCGCAAGCCTAATATTCTGATCCCTCTTTCTGCCAATGCCAGCCGTGGAGATCAGATTTTAAACGCCCGTTCTTTTGAAGGTCAGGGCTATAGTGTGGTAATTGAAGAGGAACAGTTAAACAGCGTCATCCTATTGGATGCTATTAAGAAATTATTCCAAAACCGGAATCAATATATCAATGCTATGGCAAAAAGTGAACAGCTGAATTCTGTAGAAACAATCGTGCAGCTTCTGGAACAAGCCGCCAATCAGAAAAAATAGATTTTTTTACCCTTAAGCATACCTATTTGCCAAATGATTTGCCGTTCTTCTCGAAATCGTGGGAATCTGTTCGCAAATCATTTGGCTTAAAGGTATAGAAAGCCATGCCTGCTGCTTCAAAGATTCCGGCTGAGTTTCTGACAGATATCCTCTAACTCTTCCTGAGATAATTCCAGATGATTCCAACAAAGCTTATCCTGATTGCCGTCCTGTTCATATCTGGGAATCAGATGCATATGAAAATGAAATACCGTCTGTCCTGCTGTTTCCCCGTTATTCTGTACAATATTAAATCCATCACAATTTAAAGTTTCTGTCATATGCAGCGCAAGCTTCTTGGCAAGAATCATAGCTTGTCCTGCCATATCTTCCGGCAGTTTATAAATATCAGCATAATGTTCTTTAGGAATAATAAGAGCATGTCCCTTTGATGCAGGACTGATATCCAGAATTACCCTGAATTGCTCATCTTCATAAATTGTTTTGGAGGGAATTTCTCCGGCTGCAATTTTACAAAAAATACAATTTTCTTCTCTCATTTCAAATCTCCTGTTTCTAGTCTCATTCACATTAAATATCTGTACAGATCTTTCTGGCTGCTGCACCCAAATACAATTTATCCGAAAATAAATACCTGATCCAGCATCTTCAGCGTCTTAAAGTTTCCTTTAGCGGTCATTTCCCCTGTCATAAAAGCCCGTTGAAAACTCATTCTTCCCTGAATAATATTATCCATAACTGCGGTTGTCATCTTAGCATAGACATCTATCTTTTCCCCTTGTCCGTAGTGAACCCTCAGTTCATCATTGTGCACCTCAACGGTCAGCGGCTTCTTCTTTCCGTCTATCATAAACAGGTAAGTGGCTGAAAAATCATCCTGGGCCACAAAATGGGCTTCTAGTTCCGTCAAATATGCCATTTCCTCATCTTCTTCACTCTGGCCCAGCAGATCTTTAAACATACTGCTCAATTCCTCAATGTCTTCCTTCTGCTTCTTCACATAAACATCATCTGATACATATTTGGACAGCTGCTCGCTTTCCTGGGGAGTCAATTCCAACTGCTGAGGACGCAGCACAGACTGTTTTACTGCCTGATTACTGTTGGGAAGACTCTTTAATTTCTGTGAAATTGTACGGTAGAGATTCTCTGCTTTCTTCTCAATCAGCACCGTATAGTCACGATTCATCTCAAACGCAATCAAATCCTCTACATAACCGCATAATCCTGCGCAGGGAAGCCCTCCCAGAATCTCCCAGGCGCTTGCAAGAGCAATCTCTCCCTCTCGCTCACCATAAGTAGTAGACATTACAATGGGCTGCATATAAGTTGCTGCAATCTTTTCCTTATCTCCGTAAAGCCAGCAGGAATCTAAAAACTGCTGCATATATCCGCCAATACCCAGCCATTCTACCGTTGTAGCCAATATAATGCCATCCGCATCCTTAATGGTCTGGGGAAGTGTGGAGATACTGTTTTTGTGTTCATAAATATTATACCGCTCCACGTTTACCCGAAGTTCCACCAATACTTCCTGCATTTTATCAATGACATATAAGGTAGGATCATCCAATAATCCCCGCCCTCCATAATAAATATTTACTTTCATACCAAAGCCTCCAAATTTATCAATGTCTTTAGTATATAAATTTTTGAAAGCAAAGTCAACTACTTGCAGAATCAGGAAAAAATGTATTCTTCCGCGCCAAACAGAATTCTGTCATTTTTGCACAGCCTTCTTTGCTGATGATATGCTATGGGTTCCCCATTCAGATATGTTCCGTTGGTGGAATTTAAATCCTCCAGATAATACACCCCTTCCCGGCGGCTGATTCTGGCATGCAGCCGGCTGATTCCTTCTGCTTCAATTACTCCTTCCGCCTGATCCTTGTTCTTTCCAATCAAAATTTCTTCCCTCGCCACCAGAATATCTTTGCACCCATGAATTCCCTGATATATTAATTTTCCTACGGGTTCCTGTATACACAGTCCCAGAATTTCCGTGGGATATGCCGTTCCTATTTCTGACAAATCTTCCTTTTCAACTAAAATATTTTTTTCAGATACGGACTTTTTTTTCGATCGATGCTGCTCTGAAATAAAATTGTCCCGTCTCTGCTCCTCTTTTTTTCCCTGTCTCTGCAGACAATTCTCTTTGGGAAGAATTCCTTTTGTAAACATCCTATCTGAGAATCTTTCTTTGAAAACACCTTTTTTTTCAAAAGATTCCTTTAGTGGTTTCTTCTGCAGTTTAAGTTTAGGAGGATTCTCTTTGAAAAACCATCCATTCCGGGACTTTTCCTCTGGAACTTTTACCAACAAACTGAAAAAACGGGACATCCAGGGAATCTGTTCTGCACGTACTCTAATGTACTCCCAAATTCTATCCCACCCTTTTCTATCTTCCAACTCATTTTCCTCCTTCTTCTGTTCCAATATATTTTCACATTCCAGCTCCTTATGGTTCCATTCCAAATCCTTATAGTTCCATTCCGGCTTTTTATGTTGATTTTCCTCTTTTTCTCTCTTTACAGAAGCTTCTAATATTTTCTGTATACTGATATTTTTCATCATCGACATCTGATACACCTGATATGCCAATTCCGTAGCTGCCTGATCCTGATGATCAATGATTCTGAGAATCTGTTCCATATAACGGCCAAACGCCTCCTGAAAATTTTCTCTCCAAAAGGGAAGATATGTAAAATACAGACTGCCGTCTCCCAGATTAACATAGATATATTCTGCCTTCAGGCAAATTCCTGTCTCGCGAAGCAGATAATCCTGTAATACAAAACACAACTCCTTTATAGAAAGCAGCACTTTCCAGAACATTTCATAATCCATCTTTTTTCCCGAAAGATAATCTTCTATCTGCTGTTTTCCGCTGATATCATACAGATAGCTTATTTCTCCGTCTGTCTCTACAATTTCCATTTTCAGCAAATACGGCACCTGTTCTGCCTCCAGCATATTTAATTCATATTCCTCTGCAGATTTCTCCTGTTCCTTCACACACATATAACTTTTTTGCAGATTTCTTCTATATGTTATTTCCATAATTTCCTCCGATATCCTGATATTTTAGCAGCAGTTCCAGTTTGCGGAAATCATCTGCCGGAGCAAATTCCTCCCACATTTTCTGCTGTTCTGCTGTTTCCACCATTTCTCCATACAACTCCAGTCCTTGATTCAGCATCAGTAAAATACAAAACAGAATCAGAGGAAGAACCAACGCAGCCTCTACCGTAAAGCTTCCACTGACATTCTTCATCATATCTGCCACCTGATTATCATCATAAGATAGGAAAGCAGTAAAAACGGAACAAACGCAATTCTATCCTTCCTCTTTTTCTTCCCAGAGACAAGTAGCCAGAGAGACCAAAATGCCGCAAGTACAAGCCCTGTAAAAAACAGTTTCAGATTTCCCATTCCTCCCAGATACACCCCGGTTACCACCAGAAGAATTCCGTCTCCTATTCCTGCTTTTCCATGAGTTATCCAACTAACGATCATCATTGCCGCTCCTGGAAGCATCCCCCACAGCATACTGTAAATTGAACATTTTGGATAAAACAAATGCAGGCACACACCACATATTCCAAATAGCAAAATATAGATCAATGTAAGTTCTTTTCTTTTTACATCTTCCCAGGTACACAATCCCAATAATCCTAATACCATAAATTTCTGCATACTACTTTCCTCCGCATCTTGAACAAGCCTTTTTATTGCCCACCTGTTCTTTCCATACCATATAAATTGTCCTTTTTAGTCCGCTGCAATCTATTTTCAAATGATAACATCCGCCTTCACTGGTAATATAAACAATACCACACGGTTTTTTATGGCGGACGCAATGTCCGCAGGGATCATACTTTTTCCTGATCCATTCACTGATAGACGCTGACTGAACCGAAAGCTTTAAATGGCTGCAGTTTCTGCTGACATGATAGACATTTTGTGTCGGAGTAAGATAAACCCATTCTTTTCCCTCCCGATCCGCTGCATCATCCTGACCGCCTATCCATCTGTGCATTCTGCATCCATTGGATAAAGCAATGCTTCTTCTTCCAAAGAAACTCAATGGAAATCCCATGCGATAAGACACCAGCAAATCAATAAAAGCAGCATTTTCTTTCCCACTTTTCCAGGAAAATCCCGCCACTCCCCATTCTATGCTGGACATTGGGCATTTTTGAACTGCCAATTTTTTGTAAAACCGTGCTTTGGCCAAATTTTCTGCCTCTTTCTGGGAAATCCCCTTTAACAACACTGTTTCTTCCACCGCTTGATCCAGTGAATTTCCAACAATATACTGTACCTGCATCATTCGAAACAAATATAAAATCATCACCACGGCAAAAAGAAAAATTGGAAAAGCCAGCGCCGCTTCTACCGTCAGGCTTCCCGAAAGAAGAACATGAGAAAGTGCCTTTGGCGGGGAATCCCCATAACTTTTTTCTATTTTACTATTTTGCCTGAGAGAGTTTTTTTCGTTATCCTTTCCAGTTATCCAAGGCACTTTATCATGCCCTCCTTCCTAAAAATATTACCAGTTTCCTCTTCTGCCATATGGATGGCGGCACAATCTGCCAGACAGCCCTCCCGGCAGTTCATTTTACAAGAGCTCTTTACAATCTGCAGACAGAGGGCACATCCTCAAAACAGATCGCCTGACAGTTTATGCAATCCCCCAATATTCTACGATAATAAAACACCTAATAAAAAAATTGTTGTCTGCTGTTAAAATGGTACACTCCATCTTTCATCTTCACGCTGGTAATCAGCCCCAAAAACATAGAATCTGCCCCGGATACCGTTTCGGTCTCCATACCTTGTATCATATGATCCATCGAAAAATTATTTTCCCCCGGAAGCATTCTGATATTTTGTTCCATAACATCCATTGCACGGGATACCAGCACATTTTCCTTCACAGACAGCAGCAAAATCTGCAGATATTCCCGATAGTCAAATCCTCTTTCTTCCTGCTGTTCGGTGTTTTTCTCCAGAGCTTTTTGTCCCAGTGATACGTCACTTTTCCACTCCGACGCTTCTTTAATCAATGGAACTTTTCCTCCAGCCAGCAGGCATCTTACATCCAACACACTTTCTATATAACTCCAGGACAGAAGAATTCCAATCTGAACTGCCTGTATTAATGGAGCAATCCCAGTAAATCCCACTGCCGCTGTCGCCATTTCCAATGCAAGGGCCTGTTTCCCGCTGTCTTGCATAATGGTTGCAAAATTTCCAGCTTCCCGCAGCAAAAGCAGCTTTTTTACCGTCTGCTCCAGATTTTGTCTGTCTGTATCCTCACCGCTGATACAATACTCCAATTCATAATCCAGAGCATGACTGCTGCAGCCCTTTGTCCCTGAACCGCCCTGACAGGAAAAATATGTATTCAAATATTGAAGAAACCACAGTTTTTCCAGCTTTTCTTCTCCAGTCTTCCTCAGATTTCCAGTTTCTTTTTTCCGATTCTGAACATTATTTTCTAAAGAAATACCTTTTCCTGAAATATCTGAAAGATTTTCCACAACCAAAGCTAAAACCGGTGACTTTTTCCACATTTTAACAAAATCCATGGGATTTTCCGGCAGTACCTGTTCTGGCGGAGACTCAACTCCGGTATTCACTGCGCTTTTTTCTCCCCCTTTTGCTGCCTCTTCTCCTCCTGCTTGTTCACCTTCCGCTGCTTTCTCCGCGCTTTGAGCTGCTTGTTCTGCCGCTTCCTGGGCCAGCTTCCACTTTTCTTCTGCTTCTTTACTTTCTTTATCCAGGTTTTTTCCCTGACTCAGAAACTCCTTGATGGTATCTGCTGCATATTCCGCAAGCTGTTCCTTCATCGCCCTGCAGGCCTGCTCCCTGAAAAGTTTCCCATTTTGGTCTGTGGCCAGCGCAAATCGGTCAATTTCAACATTTTTTAAAGAAATCTGGTAAAAACCCTCCTCTTTTTGTTCCAGAGCAGCCTCTTCCATCATGATTCCTTCCAATACTGACAAATTAAACTGACCCTTTTCATCATTTCCATCCAGAAAAAGCATATGATAATTTTCCCACATGGGTACATGATACTGACCAAATACTGATTCCAGTCTGAGCTGCAAATCACGCCTGGCAATCAGGGCAAGCGCTTGCATTCTTGCGGCTTCCAGCAGAGAGAAAATCAGAGAAAGTATTATTGTCAGTGTCAACGCCAAAAACAACGTGACACTGCCGGCACAGGTCCTTAAATTTTTCTCAGATTTTTTTTGCATTTCCTGAAACCTTCTTCAATACATCAGTAACCAGCTGGCTGATCTGGGTTTTAAACAGCGCCACCAAACTAATCAAAACAACAATAATTAAAATTACTTCCACAACGCCCATACCATCTTCTTCCGCTAAAAACCTTTTCAATTCTCTCATATTTATTCCTCCTGAAATATTAAATATTTGCTTTATGGCGCTTAAAATCTGCACATTAGGCATCCGCCTTTCGACGCTGCAAAATCTGCACATTGAGCATCCGCCTTCCAGCACTTAAAAAAACTACATATTGAGTGTCAGCCCTGCCGGCACTACCAGTATTACCAACACAAGTATCAGCATCATTCCCATGGGAAGCAGAAGCTTGGTTCCTGCCTCTTCTCCTGCTTTTCTGGCTTCTGCCTTTCTCTGTTCAAAAGCCTCTTTCTCCTCTTCCTCTAACAGCCGCTGCAGACCTCTGGAGCCTTTCCGGATATTTTGGACAATCAGAGAAGAAAGCTTCCGATATACGTTCATATCACACCTTGTCCCAAAATTCTCAAAAGCCTGCAGTTCTCCTACTCCCTCACGGATTTCATTAAGAACTGTTACCATCTCTTCATATGCTTCACGTCTTTCCACCTCCTTTCGCTCTCTTCTGCTTTGATAAGCTGCTGCAATTTTTTCCCAGGCCATGGACAGATTCATTCCTGCTCCCAACAATAACGACAATTGACTGACAATTTCAGAATAATCCAGAAGCATTTGACGCTGACGCTGTAATTCCTTTTTCTTTTTTTCTTCTTTTTCGGAGAAAATTATGACTGCCGCGCCTGCAACTCCCAAAAGCGCTATCAACAAACTGCGATGTTCCCTCTGTTCCTTCCAGATTATTTTTCTTCCCTCCAGTTCTTCTGGAAGTTCCAGATAATCCGTATTTTCTTTTTCATTTTCCAATGCCAGTAATTTCTCAAGCTTTTCTGCAAAAGATTCCTGTTCTGATTTTTCTTCTGGCACCGCCTGGACATAAAAAGAATACAGACAATTTTCTTCCTGACAGGTGAGTTCTGCCGTTAATTCCACCATAACCGGTTCTTCCAAAGACCCAATCAGATTCCCTTCCGTGTCGAAAATCTCATAATCAGAAAAAAAGTAAGATGCTTCTACCGCCCCCTCCTGTAAGGTTTCTGGCAAATACAGCGGCTGGCTTACCGATTCCAGAGATGTATTTTCTCCCAAAATTATTCTGTCCAGTTCCTTTCTCGCCTTTTCCAGATATTCCTGTTTCTGTTTTTTGGTCAGCTTCTTTTCTTCTATTTGAATTCTCATGGGATACTGCTCCATCAAATCTTCTGCATCCACCAGATAATCCTTTTCTTCCTGCCCATGACCAGGAGAGTTTCGGACTGCCCTCTTTTGATTTCCACCGTCATCTATCCTGCAAAAAACCGCTGCCATCAAAAACCCTGCTGCCGCTATCAGGACTGCTTCATATAATTTTTTCCGATATCCCTGTTTTTTCATTCTCCAGGCTGCCGCGCTGCAAACTGCCGCACTGAGAATATATCCATACATATTTTACCTCTCTGTATACAATACCTGTCTTACTACACTTGAATATTTACAATTTTCTCCGCCAGCATACAGGCGCATCCATAAATAAGCAACGCAGCTGTCATAATTCCGATTCCCAGCCAGTTTCCATAAAGGGGCTCTAAAAATTCCGGCGAAGTAATTCCCACGTAAGCCAAAATGCCAAAGGGCACAAGGTTCATAATATTCATTTCCATCCGCTTTGCCGCGATCACCACCCCGATTTCCCGCTTAATCTCTGCCTTCTGCCGTATTTTATCTGCTGAGTTCTGAAAAATTTTCAAAAAATCCCCGCCGCTGCGCTTTGCAAACCCAAATACCTGAGAAAAACTGCTGATTTCCTCTATCCCGCACCGCGTTGCCAAATCCTCCAGCAAAGCCTCCAGAGGTACATTTAATTTCACCTGATAATTAATGTGTGCAAATTCCTGTGCCATGATCCCCTTCTCTCCATAAAGCCTTACAAACTCCTCTCTGGCATGCACAAACGCATTTTCCATGGCATATCCTGCCTTTAACGCTGTCACTGCCATTTGAAGGATTTCTTTAAACTGAAACAGGATTTCTCCCTTTCGCTTCTGCAGAAGACGCCGTTTTAAAGTTTTCCTGACAGGAAAGTACAAAACCACTGAAACTGCCATCCCAGCGCTGTTATGATAAAACAGCCAGGAAATGGCCCCGGCAAGCCCTATCGTAATGCCAAGACAAAGGAATCTTTCCTTCCAGTCCAATTCGTAAACCTTATAATTCCTCACAAACGCCCTCCATTCCTGCTCGGTATAATTTCCCTCTGTGAATCAACTCACCCTTTTTCATCCAGCTTCCGGTAATCCGGCCATTCTGTTCCCCCATTTCTTCAAATTCATACAGAGGGTTCAGGCGAATTTCATCCTTTTCAATTCCTGCCACCTCCATAATAGCCAGCATCCGCCTGCTTCTGTCCCTGAGCCGTCCTAAATGCACCAGGATATCCACGCCAGCAGCAATTTGTGACCGAATTGCCAACAAAGGCAGTTCCATTCCCATCAATACCATAGTTTCCATTCGGCTCAGCATATCCTGACAGCTATTGGCATGTCCGGTACTGAGGGAGCCATCATGCCCTGTATTCATAGCCTGAAGCATATCAAGACATTCCGCTCCCCGGATTTCCCCTACAATGATCCGATCCGGCCGCATCCGGAGGGCAGTTCGAATCAGATCCCTAATAGTAATTGCCAAAGTTCCTTCTGCACCTCCATTTCTGGTTTCCAAACGAACCAGATTTTCAATTCCCTGCAGCTGTAATTCTGCCGAATCTTCAATTGTTATTACACGTTCTGATTTCGGAATAAATTCAGAAAGGGCATTTAGAAATGTTGTTTTTCCTGATCCGGTTCCCCCGGAAATAAAAATGTTATAACCGGCTTTCACCAGTTTATCCAAGAATTCTGCACACTCCCTGCTGATGGAACCTCCAGCAATCATCTGTTCCATTAAAACAGGGTGTTTGGGAAACCTGCGGATAGACACTGCAGGCCCCTCCAGCGCTATAGGCGGCAATACCACATTTACCCTGGAACCATCCTCCAGTCTGGTATCTGCAATGGGTTCTGCCTCATTCACCATCCGGTTGTGATTCCCCACAATTTGCTGAATAATATCCTCTAGCTTTTCTCTGGAGGAAAAGCATTTATCCCAGCAGAGAATCTCTCCTTTTTTCTCATAAAAAATATGGTTTGCGCCATTTACCATAATCTCTGTCACATCATCTTCATTTAAAAGTTCCTGTAATACATCCAGCTTCCGCAGAGAATGAAATACCTGCATGCGAAGCTCTTTGCGCCAGTTCAGAGGAATTACCCTTTCCTTTGCAGATCTGCAGATTTCCTCATCAATAACTGCCAAAATTTCTTCTTCTGCATGTTCTCTGGTCATATCCAGCTGTTCCAATACATGTTTTCTAATCTGTTCCACCCTGTACCCCCGCAATTTGTCTGGCATAGTCTCCCAGTTCTCCCCAAATCCACTGCTGCATCTTATTTTCCCGGCAGATACACGGATTCATATCCGGCAGCTGCAAATGTGCCACTTTCTGTTCTAACCGGAGATTTTCCTGCCTTGCCACAATCTGCTTAAAATGGTTCCATGCATTTTTCTGCAGTTCTCCCGTTTCTGAGGGAATATAGACTTTACTGCAGAATTCCAGCAAACCGAAGAAACCGGAAACCATCATACCCAAATCAAGAATAATGACTTCATAACCGCTTTTCTCAGCCAAAAGTTTTACAAACTCCAGATAATCCTGACTGGACACTTCTCCCAGGCACTGGCTGTCGTTGGCTGGAGGGATATAATCAAAGTTCTCCATAGAATACACGGCGCTGCCCACACAATCGACAATATTTCCTTCTCCTGTCAGACACAAATACATGACATCCAGTAAATCTCTTGAATAATTCTCCTGAAGCCATTCTGCAAATCCGGCGCACTCTTTGAAATTCACATAAAGCACCTTCTCCCTTTGCCCTAACGCCTGTGCAAGAGTTAATGCAAAGGGTGTCTGCCATATACTATGTTCCGGAGAATAGACGCCGAGAACTTCCCGGCTCAGTATGGCCGGTTCCTGCTGATTGCCTAACTTCTGGTAGTGGTAAAAGATCTCTCTTACTATTCTGGAGGCCGGCTGATATTTCCCAATCACAGGAAAATTTTCTGCCAAATCTGAGTTTTCTTGTCTGACGGAGGAATCTTTCAGATAAATCCAGAGTATTTTTTGCGTATTCTTTGCCTGGCTCTTCTTCAGATCTTTCTCCGCTGCCATTCCCTTTTTCTGTATGGTATCTTTCTGTGTTTCGTTTTCCTCCAGCGCTTTCTCCATCTGGGCTGCAATTGCAGGCTCCTCCCAGAATCCATTGCCCAGAAGAACGATGTCTACGGTTCCCTTCTTCTGAAATTCCAGAAAACTCTCCAGAGTGGAAAAACTGCTGCCAAATGCCCGCCCGCCTTTTTCCAGGGAAATCCATTCTCCCAGTTTTTGTCCATATGTTTTGTCTGTATCACAGACAGCAATTGAAATTTTCCTCAATAAGCCACCTCCAAAGCTATGATAAACCCTATTAATATTGCAATTGAAAAATGAATGATATGTTGTTTTCCCTGACTCTTCGGATATTGGGATAATCGTGCATTTACGATAACCTGATGGATATAATCCCCAAATATACATAGACGTGAAACCAGATTATGATGATACAGCATTTTACAGAAAGAGATTCCTGCTGCCGCCAGAAAAGATATCATTATTGTTACAGTAAGGATTTCTAAATTCCAGATACCACCAATTACGGAAAACAGTTTGATGTCACCCGCCCCAAGGGCACGTATAAGAAATAACAGATAACATAAGATTACCGGTATAGAAACGTTTCTAAGAAATACGCCGGCTCCTTTCCATCCTGCATCTGCAAACTGGAAAAAAAGTCCTGCTGCTAATCCGCATAAAATCAGCCGGTTACTGATTTTACCGCGTCGTATGTCCATCACCGCTGCTGAAATTAGTAGCAGAAGGCTGAACATAAATTTCACTTCCCCAATTCATCACCTCTCTTTTCTTAACCATTTGCCTGCTGGCAAGTGATTTCTTAGGATTATAAAACATGTTCCTTCTCTTGTAAAGTAGGTTAAGGAAATTTTTTCAATTTTGTAACTATTTTACAATAAATGATAGAACAAAATTCCATAAATCAGCGCAAACCCGCTGATACCAAGGGTTGCGATTGTCAAAACAGTCACAGGATTGATTCCGGCCGCCACCGTAACGCCCTGGCTTTTAAGGATTTCATTTACCACGCAGATTCCCACTGCTCCCACAAATCCCCGCAGCACAAAAGTAGTCAGAGCTTCTGACTTCTGTTTCATGGCTCCAATAAAAAGTATCAGCACACAAAGAACTGCAATGGCGATGGCTCCATAATATTTCTCCATAATCCACTCCCGTAATCAGTATAATCTTTAATATAAATATATACTTTCTGGAAAAATTTATGACTTTTTTGTATAAAACTGGAATTGGCTGCTTATACTTTAAGAAAGAAAACGGTATGTATTACTCCGGCAGATAAATACCGCAGCATCTTACTTGCCCAAATCTCCATCTGCTACGATATTTAACCGCCGGAGTAATACCATCTGCAAATCATCACACCGCAGAAAAATCGTTACAAAAAGGAAAGGGATGCATATGTTTCTAATTTCTAAAAAGCAAACCGCCCATGCGACTGCCTACTCTTCACTTTTAGATGACCTGGAAAAAGCCCAGTATGATTTGGCGCTTGCCTATAACCGTTTTGAAAATGCCATGGACCCGGACTTAATTGACTGCTGCATTTATCAGGTCAAAGCCCTGCAAATGCGTTATAAATTCCTGCTTACGAAAGCGAAGCAGTTCGATGAAGAGGATTCTTATGCCAAGAATCCCCTTGAACTGTCAGAACCCTGAAGGGTTTCTGTCAGGCTGCCTTTTTGGTAAGTCATGCCTGCAACCACCTGCTGCGTATGCTGCATCAGAGGTTCTGAAGTATCCTGTTTTGCCGCTTCCACAAAACCTTCATAGAGATTCTTCAGAACCTTCTGTGCGTCCTGAATATTCTGCAAAGTATTTTTACATACTGCCATTGCCAGAAGCTGATTCACAAACTGGTACAGAGGATATAATTCACCAGAAACAGCATAAGTAAAATCCAGATCATCCATCAACCTGCGCACCACCTGCTCCGCTTTTCCCACGGCATTCTTAAATTCCTCATATTCCCCTGCTTCTTTGGCATTCTCAGCATCCTCAAGGTAAGCAAATAGAATGTCATATAAAATCACAATCATTTCCCCCCGGTTGCAGCAACTCAACCGGCGGGTAAATTCCTGCTTTTTTTCCTGTGTCATAGGTTATCCCCCTACTGCAGCAGCTGCAATACCTGCTGAGGAAGATCATTTGCCTGTGCAAGTACGGAGGTAGCTGCCTGCGTCAATACATTGTATTTGGTATATTCTGTCATTTCCTCTGCCATATCCACATCTTCAATCCTGGACAGCGCCTGTGTCATGTTAAGCTCTGTTCCGTCCAGACTGCTGACCGCATAATCCAGACGATTCTGATATGCGCCGATACTGGAACGAACCTCACTTACCTTTGCAATAGCCCCGTCAAAGCTGGTAATGGCTCTGTCTGCGCCTGTAACGGTACATACATTCACTTTATCAATATAAAGTGTCTGGGAAGAAACCTCCGGAATCCGTACGTCCACTGTCTGATTCTCATTTGCCCCAATCTGAAGGGTCATAGTTCCGATATTGGTAACCTCCATATTCACTTCTGAACCTGGTGTAATCTGTCCGGGAATAACCTCAAACTTCATCTCAAATCCATTGCGATCCGAAATTGTCACATAATTGCCCTCTGCAAGGATCGTAGCCTGAGAGCCAAATCCCACACGTTCCTGCGGATTTGTGTTTGTGAGCGCAAATTCCACTTTCACATCCTCTCCATGGGGCACATTCGGATTATCCTGCGGAATCCCAAGAAAGTTTGCAAGATCTGGGTCATCACATTTCAAATCCAGCTCTGCAGCGCTTCCATATTCATCTGATACAAAAATCAGAAATCCTCCGTTTGTAACATCCGTAGGCACATATCCGGCATCCTCCGGTTTTCCAACCATTGTAGCGGGCGGCGTAGCTGTCGGCGGATTCTGCTGAGCAGAAACCAGCAGGTTCACTTCCCCTCGCTCAGCCCCCTCCCGCAGCTTCGTATATACTTCTTCAAAAGTATCACCCTGGGAAATTTCAACCTCAACCCCATTAATTGTAACCACGCCATCTGCCGGAGCTGTAGCTGTCGGCGCAATATTTACATTTCCTGCTACTACTGCATGAGTCGCATCGCTGGTAACTGTAATGCCGTAATCATCCGCTGTAACAGAGTCAGAAATATCCATCCTGCTGATTCCCCGGTTATCCGTAAATACCCGTTGATCCAACGTACCATCTAATAAATGCTTGGTATTAAATTCGGTGTCCTTGGAAATACGGTCAATCTCATCCCGCAAAGATGAAATCTCTGCCTGAATTGCCTCTAAATCATCCGGCGTATTTGTCTCATTTGCCGCCTGTACAGACAACTCCCTCATTCTTTGAAGCATTGCATGAACCTCTGTTAAAGCGCCGTCTGCAGTATCCAATACGGAAACTCCGTCAGAAGCATTTCTGGAAGCCTGCGCCAATCCTTTAATCTGCGCTTTCATCTTAGTTGAGATTGCCATTCCTGCCGCATCATCGGAAGCCCGGTTAATTCTATATCCGGTGGACAGCCGTTCAATGGAGCTGGATAAGCTTTTATCGGATGCTAATAATCTTTTGTTGGCAATAAGTGCTGACATGTTGTGGTTAATTTTCATTTTCTATCTCTCCTGTTCTCTTAAATCCTGCCATTTTTCCCAATCAACTGCAAAATCCGTTTTGCCCGTATCCTGGAGAAAACTTATGGCTGCATGTTCTGTCCTGTCTGCTTTACCTCTTCTAAAAAGGCTCTGGCAACGCCGTACAACGTCCTTGTCTGCACCTGCTGCTCTTCTGCCGTCTGTTCTGAATCTCCCATTCCCTTTTCTTTGGAAAAAATATTGGAAAAATCCAGATGTTCACTGCAAATCATATTCATATCCCATGTCTGTCCCTCATCCTGGCTGACACGCTCCCGAAGGTTAGCTTCATGGTTTCTTAATTCTTCAATGGTTTCCGGAGAATCGGATACCAGATAACCCTTGATGGAGTCCTTCTGCACCTGGAAGCTGGCAGATACTTTTCCCAATTTAGGGGTCTCAAAACAAATATCAACTCTGCCCCGCTCTCTCTTGCCCCGAACAATCTTAAGCTGAACATTCGTCAACTCATCTGCCACCAATACAGGAACTGCATAATTCTCTTCTTTTGCCATCCGGGCGCCCAATTCAATCTGCTGCTGCATAATTTTCATATTCCGGATATCCAGGCTTCCCACATCCTCTGACTCTATCATGGTTTTCATGACATTCTCCGCCAGATCTGCCAGCTTTTCCTGGGCTTCAGCCATTTCTTCTGGCGTCTTTACTGCTTCGCCGAACTCTTTAATAATCTCTTCTTTTACTTCTTCAAAATTAACTTCCTTATCCAGATTCCTGGGATCGAACAAGGTCTTAAAGATTCCGTTACGATTGTGAAGCATCTGGCTGGCTGCCATAATATTATAAGCAGTTACCGGCATATCGCGGCCGCTCAGCATTTGCAGTACCTGCGCCTCTGCTTCTTTGGCTCCGGCAAACTCTCGCAACTGTTCCTTGTAGTATGCCCGTTCCGCCTCTTCATCTGCCGGCGCTTCTCTCAATTGCCATAACAGTTCTTCTGGAGTCATCTCTTCCCAGGTCTTACCTGCGCCGCCGGCCTCAGCCTGCTGCAGTCCTTCCGGCGTGACCATATCAAAAGCTTCTTTGGCGCAATCAGTCTGATAAGCCGCTTCTATCTGCTGGGAAATGCTAAGCTCCTGGCTTTGAATTACATCCGCTTCCCCAAAATTATCATCTACGGATACATTAATCCCCGGATTCCGGTTGGTCCGTACCGCACTTAAAAGATTCTTCATCGTCAAATCTGCGCCCTGATGCACCAATGCTCCAACCACCGCTCCGTCTGTCTTATCAATCTGATTCAGCAGACGGTAAATGCCTATATAACTATCCCGCTGCTCAGAAGTAATCTGCTGATTTTGTTCCAGCTTCCACAAATATTTGCTGAATTTCTCTTCGCTGGCATCCTCCATGCGGTTTTTAATTTCCTGCGCTTTGCTGTTTAATTGTTCCACATCCAGTTCCAGAGGATTCACCCCTTCCCGTATCATCTCCATTACCACAGAAGGAGAAAGGTTCTGGAACATATTCTGTACTTTCTGATCAGCCGCTTTGATCTCTGCAATGGATTCTGGATTAATTTCCATCTGGTTATAGGCCAGAATCCGCACCGCCCGCTGATTGGCCTCTGTGGTTTCCAGTCCTAAATCCTTTAATATATCATCTACATTCCGGAATGCTTTCTGTATGGAATCGCCCATATCTTTTCTGGGCTCCGTCCGAAGTGTCTCATAGGCCTCTCCTGCCCGTTCCATCTTTGCCTGCTCTGACATTCCTGTTTCGTGCATAGCAGGAATGCCGTCTTCATTGGTTCGTATATTTCCCAATATAGAAGCCGGAGCCTGAGCCAGTTCCCTGGTCTTTTCCATAGTCTGGGCAAAAACTTCTGTATTTTCCGCAGTAGCTGGAATACCGTTTTGGGACAGCAGACTTTTATAATACTGATCCTCTAAGGATTTTAATTGTTCTACCAATTCCTCCAGAGGCTTTGTCTCAATGGATATCCCCTGTTTCAACAATGCATAATTAGCCTGGGCTGTCATCATCAGCCTTGTTTCCTCCAGCTGTCTCTTTGCTGTCAAAAATTCCATATCCTCCCTGGCATAATCAGGAACATCCTGAGGATTGGAAAAAGGCTGTCCGCTGTCCTTTCCCTGCTGCTTTTCTGTATTCTGAGCTGCCTGTAAATTCTCTATTGTAAGAGGAAGACCCTCCTGAACCACGCTCCATACCTGTGCCTCGGTAGCCTGGCTGACTGTCTGAGCGGCCTGTCTTGCCCTCTCACTGTCACTGTAGCCTTCTAAAACCACAGCATCCATGGGGCGGCCTCCCTCTGCAACTGCCTCCATCATGGCTCCAGCAAGCTGGTCTGGCTTAGGCGGAAGCTGCAAATTCTTCAAATCCATGGCATACTTCAGATTTTCTTCTGTAAGTGGAATCTGATGATCCAGCATCCATTGGCTGCAGCCAATGGTCTCCTCATTCACGGAAAGACCTGACCTGGAAATTATCTGCTCCACCTGCGCCCTCAGATTATCATCCACGAAAACGTCTGCCGCAGCGGCACCGGCCGTACCGTAACTGGTGCTGTACTGGGCTTTATAAAGATTCTCTACGGTAGGAGGAAGATCATGCTCCAACAGATATTTCACTGCTTCATCTGTGCAATTGACAAGATCGGCCGCCTGCTGCACCGTTTCCATGCAATCAGAAATATTTTCTTCAGTAGCCGGCAAATCCGCTTGCCGGAGCACTGCCTCTAATTGGCTTGCCAGACCCGGGCTTCCGGCTAACGCTTCCAGCTGCTCCTGGCTTAATTCATCCCCAAAGACACTGATATCCACGCCTGCTTTTGCCAGTTCCATTTTAATTTTATCAATTTCTGTCACAATGGTCTCAATCTCTGTGCCATTTACAGAGAATCCATCTTCTCCCATTTTCTCACAGTCTTTTTCCGACATCGTATTGGATACAACTTCCATCTTCTGCTGCATCAGTTCTGTCTGGGCATTTTCCGCATCCTGCTGTATCTTCTCGATCTGGGATTCTGCCGGACATACCGGAACTTCCACCCTGGTCTGCTGCACCGATGTTACTCTGCCAGTATCCTTCTCTACCTGCTCTGTAGTTGTTTCCTGGGTGGTTACCGTAACGTTCCCCTTAATTTCCACATTATTATTTGTTCTGGTAATTTCTGCCAGATTACTGTTATCTATTCTTATATTCATATCCGTGCCCCATTTTTTCTGTGCCTGATTTTTGATAATAACTATTTCGGATAAAAAACAAAGAAACTTTAGTAATTTTTCACTTGTAATCAGAGGACATTTGTATTAAAATAAGGTTCAAAGCTACCATTTGATTTAGGAAGCTGATTTGAACATTCATATTATTAAGGAGGAAATTAATATGGCATACGTTATTAATGACGCTTGTGTAAGCTGTGGAACATGTGAAGGTGAATGTCCAGTAGGAGCAATCTCCGCTGGTGACGGCAAATATGAAATCGCTGCAGATACCTGTATCGACTGCGGAACATGCGCAGGCGCCTGTCCTACAGGCGCTATTGAGCAGGGCTAATTTTTCTCGCTTTGCAGCATAAGGCAGACTACATAAGGAGCTGACATCCTGGTTGAGATGTCAGCTCCTTTTTAGATATGACAGCCGTAAAGATGATTGACAAATCAAATGACAAAGGGAACACTCCCACTACTCAGTGACTGTCAGATTTGGGCTCAGCTTCTTATCCTTTCCAAGTCTCTTTTCGGCTTCTTTCTTCTCTTTTTTCTCTCTGTGGAACCGTTTGCTTTTCCGGGTGGCGCGAATCGCCTCATCCAGTCTGCGGAACCGTTCTTCCTCTGCTTCATCCTGCTCCCGCATCAGATAATTCATCTCTTTTAACACCCGATCTCCTACCTGTACTCCTACCTCCTTTCCCAATGCCGGATTATTTTCTTCCATTGCCTGTTTTACAATGTTAAGCATCATAGACTGAAACTGTTCTAACTTCACCGTATTAGAAATCGGATTATTATGCTTTTCCACCATAGGTTTTGGAACTGTTTCCACATATTCTCGGTTCATCTGAATTACGTTATTCCCTCCTGTCTGCAGTTCTGCTGCCGGCTGACCTCCGTAAAACTCTCCGTTTCCCATGGCCGGCTGGCTGCTATGTATCATCATTCGAATGGCTTTCAGCTGATAACCCTGCTCTTTCCATTCTTTTATCTTTTGAAATTGCGCTATATTTTCTTCTGTGTAATAACGGTGTCCCATTTCGTTGCGGGGAATTGTAAGCTCCAGCTCTTCTTCCCAGTACCGCAATACGTGGGACTCAACATTTACAATGTTTGCCGCGTCCGAAATCATATAGCGTACATTTTCCACATTTTAACCTCCTTTTTGGGATTTGACTTCCGGTAGCCCGGACTGCCTGCTGCATGATTCATATCAATGCCAGCTTGTCCCTTTTTACTAATTCTATTTTAACGATTTCTATGCGCCGTTACAATCTTTTTTCATCGTGAAATAATGACAGCAAAAAACAGATATTCACACATTACGGAAAATATCTGCAAATTTTTACAGAATCTGCGCTGAAACAGAAAAAATATGAAAAATGTCACTTTACAAATTATAAAAAAAGCATATCATTCTTTTCTAAAATAATTTATTAAAGAGGCAGCTATGGCAAATCCATCCGTTAGAAAAATGTTACAAAATCCAAAATTCTCAACTATATTGTTAACAACAAAGCCGCATCAAAAGCTGAGTTGTCCAAAAATCTGAACTTAAGCATGCCGACAGTTCTCACAAATGTAAACGAATTACTGGAAAAAGGCATAATTGCCGAAACCGGAGAATACGCATCCACTGGCGGCCGAAAGGCCAAAAGCATAGAAATCAATCCCATGTACCGCTGCGCTATGGGAATAGTGATTACAGCCAATCATGTGGGAATGGTTCTGGTCAACCTGAAATATAAAATAAAAAAGAGGAACGTGTGCGCCTTAAATTTTCAGAAGATATGTCATATTGCACTGAATTTTCACAAATGGCAGAAAATTTTCTGAAAGACGCCAAATATCAGGAAAAGCTTCTGGGAATTGAAATCTCCATTCTGGGAATTATCCATCAGAAAGAACGGTTTGTAATAAAATCCCATGCTTTGCAGTTGGAAAATTACAGCTTGAATTTTCTGGAGCAATCCTTTTCTATCCGGTTTACTTTGAAAATAACGCAAATGCGGCCATGATGGCCGAAAATTTGCACAAATACAAAAATGCTATTTATCTCTCCCTGAATCATACTTTAGGCGGAGCCTTCTGCATTGATGGAAAATTATTTCCAGGCCTGAACCAGAAGGCAGGAGAATTCGGCCATATGATACTGGTTCCCAAAGGACGGAAATGTTATTGCGGAAAACCGGGCTGTGCAGACGCCTATTGCGCCGCAAGCGTCCTTACAGACGGAGGACAGATCCCTCTGGAGCAGTTCATGGCAAAACTCCGGCAAAATGACCCTGCCGCCAAAAAGAAATGGGAAGATTACCTAGACAGCCTCGCCATATTGATTTCAAATTTACGCATGGCCTATGATATAAATCTGATACTGTGCGGAGAAGCAGGAGGATATCTTTCCGAATATATGATTCCGTTAGGAGAAAAGGTATTATCCTATACTGGATTTGACCGTGACACAAGATATTTGAAAAATTGCACTTACGCAAGAGAAGCCTCAGCCATCGGGGCTGCAAAACATTTTATAAAACTTAAAATAAAAGGAGGAAGCAGGTTATGTTACAGCAGGTAATGACAAATCCAGTAAAAATCATTTTCAGAGAGGTACCGGTTCCAGAGCCAGAAGATCATCAGGTATTGGTTAAAATTATGAATATCGGAATCTGCGGCTCAGACATCCATGTTTATCATGAAAACATCCCCTTACCTCCTACCCTGTCACACAGAGCCACGAGGTGTCCGGAGAAATTACTAAAGTGGGGAAAAACGTTACTGAGTTCCACAAAGGACAAAAAGTAACCATTGATATACCTGTATCAATATCCCCTATGGAACACTTTGCGGAGCAATGACCCAGGATATTGACGAGCGGACAAAAATCAATACCTCACGTTCTGTTGCCGCAATGATTGCAATCGGGATTATCAATATTATAACGGTTCCTCTTGTCAGCAAGCCTGGAAGCCGCAGCGCAAAAGACGGCTATCTTTTTGTGGCAATCATCTATGGATGCATTTTTGCCGCATGCTATTTCTTTTGTTTTGCAAAAACAAAGGAAACTGTAACAACGCCGGAAAAGGAAAAATATCCATTAAAGTACAGTTAAAAGCAGTACTGCAGAACAGGCCTTATCTTCTGGCGCTGGCAGGACAGGTATTATTCGGATTTACTCTTTATGGAAGAAACGCAGATGTATTATACTATTTTGCTTATGTAGAGGGAGACGCTTCCTATTATACAAGGTATTCCATGTGCATCATTGTCCCATCTATCATTGGCGCCGCATGTTTTCAGCCGGTATTTTCCAGACTGAATAACAAAGGCCGAACAGCGTCTGTTTTCGCTTTACTCACGGGAATTGCAATGCTCTGCCTATTCTTCTTTAATGTGAAAGAATCGCCAATTGCATTTTATGCATTATCCGGAGTGACGCAATTTTTCTTTTCTGGATTTAATACTGCAATCTACGCCATTATTCCGGACTGTGTAGAATATGGGGAATGGAAGACAGAATTGAGAAATGATGGTTTTCAATACACCTTTATCTCTCTTGGAAATAAAATCGGAATGGCAATCGGCACCGCCCTTCTTGCCGCTTTACTGGGAAAATTCGGATATGTTGCAAACCAGCCCCAGAACTCTACTGTTCTTAGTATTATGAAGCATTCTTTTACTACTATTCCAGGAATCCTCTGGATTGTAACGGCTGTTGTACTGTACTTTTACCGATTGAATAAAAAGCGTTACAATGAAATTATAGAGGATCTGGAAAGCAGAAAGAATCAAAGTGTACGCTAACGTTTCTCCATATTGGCAAACTTGGTATACTGGGGCAGCCAAACCAGATTAATGGTCCCTATGGGGCCGTTTCTCTGCTTGGCAATTATGATTTCCGCAATATTTTTATCCGGCGTATCCTTGTTATAATAATCGTCACGGTAAATAAACATTACCACATCCGCATCCTGCTCAATAGCCCCTGACTCTCTTAAGTCTGACAGCATGGGTCTGTGATCCGGCCGCTGCTCTACCTGACGGCTCAGCTGGGATAAGGCAATTACCGGAACGTTCAATTCTCTGGCAAGCCCTTTTAAGGAACGGGAAATATCCGAAATTTCCTGCTGCCTGGAATCTGATCTGCCAGAGCCGGACATTAATTGGAGATAGTCGATAATAATTAATTTCAAATCATGCTCCAGTTTGTACTTCCTGCATTTGGAGCGAAGCTCTGAAATGGAAATTCCAGGAGTGTCATCAATAATCAATTTGGAACGCCCGATGGTTCCAGCACCTTCTATCAGCTTCTCCCAGTCAGAATCTGCCAGATTGCCGGAACGGAGAAGCTGAGCGTCTACCCGGGATTCCAACGAGAAGAGACGGTTCACCAACTGCTCTTTGGACATTTCCAGACTGAAAATCGCAGAGCACAGGTTGCTGTGGAACGCCACATACTGGGCAATATTCAATACAAACGCTGTTTTTCCCATGGAGGGCCTTGCCGCAACCAGAATTAAATCCGAGGGCTGAAGCCCTGAAGTGCGGTAATCCAAATCTACAAAACCAGTGGCAATCCCGGTGACATTTCCCTTTGTCTTAGAGGCCTGTTCAATCTTTTCCAGCGCATTAATCACAACCTGCTTGATGGGAACATAATCGCCGCCGCTTTTATTCTGGAGCAAATCAAAAATCTTTTTCTCCGTATCCGCCATAATATCTTCTAAGCTTTCCCTGCCCAGATAACATTGATTGGCAATTTCTTCATTTACCTTAATTAATCGGCGCAGTGTGGCTTTCTCTTTTACAATATTGGCGTAATATTTGATATTGGCGGAGGTAGGCACAGAGGCCACCAGTTCTCCCACAAATTCCAGGCTGCTCACTTCTGCGGGAACATCTTTTTCCCGCAGACGGTTCTGGAGCGTTATCATATCCACCGGCTGTTCCTCATTGTAAAGCTCTACCATGGTTTCAAACAGGACTCCATACTGCTGATGATAAAAATCCTGCCGGATTAAGATTTCAGAAGCCATAATAATTGCTTCCCTGTCCATAATCATTGCGCCGATAACTGACTGCTCTGCTTCCAGATTATTGGGCATAATCCGTTTGATCAGATCTTCCTCCATAAATGCCTCCTGCTATATTCCTAATCCTGCGCCTGCCTTATAGGGACACTACGCTTCTTTCACCTTTACCTTCAAGGTTCCTGTTACTTTCGGGTGCAGTTTAATTCCTATTTCATATACGCCCAGAGCTTTCAGTCCGCCTTCCGGAAGCTGCATTTTCTTCTTGTCCAATTCCATTTGAATCTGCTCTTTTGCCGCCTCTGCGATTTCCTTAGTGGAAACGGAACCGAAGGTTTTTCCACCTTCTCCTGTTTTAATCGTTACCACTACCTCTTTGCCTGCAATCTCTTCTGCCAGAGCCTTTGCCGTATCCAGATTTTCCTGGGCTACCTTTTCTTCATGCTGATTCTTTAATTTCAAATCGTTCATATTCTTCTTGGTTGCCTCAATTCCCAGCTTTTTGGGAAAAAGCAGATTTCTTGCATAACCGTCGCTGACGTTGACTACTTCACCTTTTTTGCCTAATGATTTTACATCTTCTAATAATATTACTTTCATACTTCTATGTCTCCTTCCTCCAGCATCTTATCCAATGTTACCTGAATTCTCCGCTTCGCTTCTGAAACGGTGCAGTCCTTCATCTGGGCGCCTGCCACATTCAGATGACCTCCGCCACCCAGACGCTCCATAATAAGCTGTACGTTAATCTCATCAATGGAACGGGAACTGATATATATTTTCTCATTATATTCGGTTAATACGAAAGACGCCTTGATTCCTACAATATTCAGCAGCTCGTTGGCCGCCTGGGCCCCTGCAATTGTGGGACTTTCCACATCACGATCCGCCGGACAGATGGAAATGGCAAATGCTCCCCGGTACACTTCCGCGTGGCGCACTGCTTCTGCCCTGGCCTTGTAAGCGGCCATGTCGTCCCGCAAAAGCTTGCGGACTCTGGTTACCTCCGCACCGCACCGCCGCAGATAAGCTGCTGCCTCAAAGGTCCTCACGCCTGTTTTCGTCATAAAATTATTGGTATCGATCAAAATTCCTGCATAAATACTGTCTGCCTCATTGGGCTTTAGATGAATATTTTCATTGAAATACTGCAATACTTCCGCCACCATCTCACAAGTGGAAGAAGCGTATGTCTCGATATAAGAAAGCACTGCATTATCTATTACTTCACTGCTCTGTCTATGGTGGTCAAACACCACAATCGTTTTCGTCTTCTTTAACAATTCCGGACATTCGGTATAATTGGGGCGGTTTGTATCCACTACCACCACCACACTCCGGTAATCTGCCATCTCCAATGCCCGTTCACTCCGCACAAACATATCTGCCGGATAGCCCTTTTCCTCTGTAAAGCATTCCTTCATGGGCCGCAGAGAAGATGTTACTTCATCCAGAACAATATGCGCCTTTTTCCCAAGAACCTGGGCTGCACAGTAAATACCTATGGCCGATCCAAAAGCATCCATATCACTGATACTGTGCCCCATAATGAATACTTCTTCCCGGCTCTCTAAAATTTCCCGCAGTGCATGAGCCTTCACCCTTGCTTTTACCCGAGTCATTTTTTCCACTTGTCTGGACTTGCCGCCGAAATAGGAAATCTTTTCTCCTTCTTTTACTACAACCTGATCGCCGCCTCTGCCCAACGCCAGGTCGATTGCCATACGGGCGTATTCGTATTTCTGGTTATAGCTGTTTCCGCTGACGCCAACGCCGATACTTAAGGTAACTGCCATCTCATTTCCTACCTTGACCGTTTTGACATCTTCTAAAATACTGAATTTATCTTCAATCAGCGCCTCCAGGTATTTCTGCTTAAACGCAACAAAATATTTGTCTTTTTCAATCTTTTTAATAATACTGTCCCGATCAGAAAAATATTTGCTTACCTTACGATCCACCAAAGCTACCAGCAGAGAACGTTTTACTTCCTCTACGCTTTCTAAGGCTTCCTCATAATTATCAATATAAATCAGCATTGCTACCAACTGCTGATCACGGATTTCCTGAATACTTTCATGAAGCTCCGTCTCGTCAAAAAGGTAGAGCGCCGTAAGGAACTGATCCTTTTGCTCTAGTTCAATCAAATTCCCTTCTGCCGTTTCCTCATCGAAATAGATCTTCCCCACACTTGCCCGGTAAACCCGATCTTTCCATTCTACCTTAATATGGTCGTTGTGCTCCTCTTTTTCCAGAAGTTCTCTGGTAATAGACGGAAAGATTGTGGCAATAGACTTATGGTATTCCTTATCCTTTTCCGTAATACGGGAAAAGGTTTCATTCATCCACAAAATCTTACTGTTATAATCCAGCAGCGCATATGGTATCTCAAATTCGTTCAGCAGCTTTTTCTGAACGGTGCCGTACTGAGTGGCAAAACTGATTACCTCATTGCGCATAGCAGATTTGTTGGCCAGGAAAATTCCCAGCATAATCAGGAAATACAATGCTGCAAATACAGAGACACAGATTCCGGCAGTCCTGTCAAAATAATATAAGGGGATATTCATCAATACAAGTAAAATAGTCAGCATCAAGGGCCAGTTCATATAGTTCTTTAACGGGCCTCCAGGGTGATTTTTTTTCTTCATTTATCTTCCTACCTTTGTTGTTCTCACTTATATTTCAGGTTTCCATTCCACAAAGGCAGTGCAGGAATTGCTTTCTGTACTGCCTATTGTTTTCGTCCTATTATACCACCTCCTCTTAATTCTTACAATAACCGTTTTCTGTTCCCCGAAAAACCGGTATATTGCAGGATTTTACAGGGTTTTTAATGAGCGGAGAAAAATTTTCACTGCAAAAAGTCTCATTCCCTCTCTGTCTGGAAAGATAAACCATTATCTTTGTGCCGTTTCTATGGTTCAAATCAAATCTTTTCTACAGCATTCACTTCATTGCATTTTACTAAAATTATATAATTTAGGACGCCCCAGAACAAGACGTCCAAAAAGAGATTTTTATATTTCGTTATTATTTCCAGTCTTTTTTCTTTTTAAATTTAAGATCCTTATAGCTCATTTTCCGCTGCCTTCTGCACTCAAGCTTATACTTAATCAAATAAAAATTATCCACAAATTTATATATTCCAAACCCAATTCCAATCAACAGCGCTACAGCCAATACTCCTAATATAATATATTTGACATTAATATTTACTACTACTTTATCTTCTTGAGCCTCTTCCTCTTTTTCCTCTTTTTCTGCTTTCCGGAACTTATATTCAGATACCTTTGCCCCGGTTATTTCAATGTCTGTCCCTCCCACAGACCGTCCGGCATAAGTATACTGAATATTTCCGATTACATCTTTTGAGTTATTAATTTCAACTATTTCCGGCACAGCATCCGTAAATTCCACTGCCTTAGGCAGAACAATACATCCCTCTTTATTTAAACCCACAAAAGATTCTTCATTTTCAAATATCTTATTTTCTTTAATATTCTGAGAGTAATTTTTCTCATTTTCCGCTACATTCCAAAGCTGAAAATTCTCAAAACAATAATCAAAAAGTGTTCTGGTATCCTGATAATGATTCGGCGCCTGTTCTTTCATTACCACACAAATTAAAGTCATACCGTCCTTTTCGGCAAAGGTAGCCAAGGTGCTCCCGGCCACGCTGGTATATCCTGTTTTGCCGCCGATACAATAATCATACAGATATTGAGTATCCCCCTGGTAATTTGTCAGCATCTTATGATGATTAATCAGGTAAGTTTCTTCTTCATGCTTATTAGTAGAAGGAATCGTATGGCGCTTTGTACTGACAATCATACGGAAAATATCATTTTTTAAAGCTTCCTTGGATATCAGCGCCATATCATAAGCGCTTGTCCAATGTTCTTCATCCGGCAGACCATGGGGGTTATTGAAATGCGTATCTTTGCAGCCTAATTCCTTAGCCTTATCATTCATCAATTTAATGAAATCATCATAATCCTTACCAACATGCTCTGCAATCGCGTAGCCGCATTCATTGGCAGACGCCAGCATCAGGCCATACAGGCATTCCTCCATAGTCATAACTTCATCTACGTCTCTGGAGATGCCGGAACCATCTGTCTGATAGACTGCATTTTTCGAAAAAGTCACTTCTTCATCCAAATTACTGTTTTCAACTGCTAATAAACTTGTCATGATCTTTGTAATACTTGCAGGATATGACTGCTGATGAGAATTCTTTTCATATAAAACAGTTCCTGTGGACGCCTCCATAACAATCGCCGATTCTCCTGCAATCTGTGGACCTTCCGGCCAATACTCTTCCGCCTGGACAGTCATAAAATTCATCTGAAAGAGACTTACAGCCCCTAAAACCAGACCTGCCCATTTCTTTCTCTTTTTCATGAAATTTTCTCCTTAAGTTCTCCTGCAGACTGTATGAACTATTCAGAATCGTCAGTCTGCCGCATCTTTGTTTTGATATTTTACAAAATATCACATTTATTTTACAAATCTGTTACAAGTTTCATATAGTATAACATATTGAAAGTTGCGTTGCAACTTCTGGTATGGTATTATAACTTTATTATATCAATTTTCGGAGGTATTTATGAGATTAAGAAATATCCCGGGTTCCAGGGAAGCCATTGCCGAAAGCCATTGGTGCATCCAGGAACCGGAACAGTATAAAGGAAACTGGCAGCAGGTTTTTTGCAGCGGCAATCCCATCCATATTGAAATCGGCATGGGAAAAGGGCAGTTTCTAATGACTCTTGCAAAGCAAAATCCCGGCATAAATTATATCGGCATTGAAAAATATTCCAGCGTCCTCCTTCGGGCTCTTCAGAAAATGGAAGAAGAACCTCTGGAAAATATCCGCTTTATCCGAATGGAGGCAGAGACCATCTGCGATATTTTTCAGGAAAATGAGATAGCGAAAATCTATCTGAACTTTTCCGATCCCTGGCCGAAAGACCGTCATGCAAAACGGAGACTTACTTCCCGGCAGTTTTTTGCCCGCTACAATTCCATTTTAGCAAAAGAAGGTAACGTGGAATTTAAAACGGACAACCGGGAACTTTTTGATTTTTCCCTGGAGGAAGTAAAAGAAGCAGGATGGAAGTTAGACGGAATCACCCGGGATCTGCACCGGGACGAAAGTATGAATGCCGGAAATGTCATGACAGAATACGAAGAGCGTTTTTCATCTATGGGAAATTCTATTTACAAATTGATTGCATCCAGATAAGAGAAAGCGTATAATAAAATTGTTCCAGGTTTTCAGCATGTAAAGGAGTATATTATGAAAAGTACAAAATTAATTGCCCCAGTGATTATTACAGTAATTCTGATGCTGTTTTTGCTTAGTTACTTTTTCTTATGGACGATTTTGCCTGTACCTGCTGTCATAAAAATTGTATTTCTCCTGGCTCTGTTGGCCCTTATGGGCGTTTCAGTGTACAACTTAGTGGAAAGAATTCAAGAGATAAGGAGCGGTGAAGAAGATGATCTTAGTAAATACTGATTATATTACCGGCAAAGAGCTTGAAATGCTCGGCCTGGTAAAAGGAAGCACGATTCAGTCCAAAAATATCGGACGTGACATTACCCAGGGCTTTAAAACCATTGTTGGAGGCGAATTGAAAGCTTACAACGAAATGATGAATGAAGCAAGGGCCCTTGCCACCAAGCGTATGGTGGAAGAAGCAACCGCTTTAAAAGCAGACGCGATTGTGAACATCCGGTATGCTTCTTCTGCGATTATGCAGGGAGCTGCTGAAGTAATTGCTTATGGAACGGCAGTAAGATTTACCAATTAGAAAGCTTCGCCTGTTTTTATATCAGGTCCTTAGAAATAATTCAGGAAACAAAAGCTGCGGGACTGTCCTTCGTTTCATCAAAGGACAATCCCGCAGTTTTTGTGTATCAAGTGCATATATTTGGCAGCAAGCGGCTTTCCCGCCTTTTATAAGAATACAATCTCCTGCTTTCCTGCGTCCACCCGGACACGGGCGCCATAAGGCAGGATCGCTCTGGGCAGTGCATGTCCAACATTCACATTATACAGAATCGGCAAATCTTTATCCCGAAACATTTCCAAATAAACTTTCTTATATTCTTCATAATACTGCTCATCCTGGGGCTTGCCCACAATCATCCCGTTAGCGCCCTCAAATACCCCTGCCCGTTCCAGAGATTGCAGCTCTGTAAACAGCAATTCGGGCGAAGGTTTTTCCTCACAGGTTTCCAAAAAAACAATTTTCCCTTTCCACTCTTCTTTTTTGGGAAAAATATGATATTTCCGGCAAATTTCCCCTTCTTCTTTATATCGTTTGGACTCCAGCATGTCATACATGGATTCCAGGCAGCCGCCGAGTAATTCTCCCTCAAAAACCTGAGTTCCCTGGAGCAGCTCATATCCATGGATTTCCTTATGGGAACTGTGGTCGCTCCCAAGTGCGGCCTTGGAAAAATCTACCCGTTCCTCATACCAAACCCCACTTGGGCGGATCACCTGAAATCCATGGAAACAGCTTAGGGGAATTCTGTACCGCCTGGATAAACTCTGTATCCTCCATCAGATAAGGCAGCAGTCGGAATGTGTCATCCCCGCCGATTGCAGTGATAATCCCCTGAATGGAATCATCCAAAAAAGCCTGTTTCAAATCTTCCGCTCGCTTTTGGGGATGCTTGTCCAGATAATCTTCTCCTTTCAGGGAATTCGGCATAAACACCGGGATAAGCCCGAATCCTTCCATGCGTTTCCTGCCGATTTCCAGGCTGTGGCTGCAGTATTCTTCTCCCATCTTTCCGCTGGAAAGGCTGACAACTGCGATACGGTCTCCGGGTTTTAAATAGTTTGGCTTTATCATTTTGATTCTCCTTTGCCGACTTATTTTGATTCATTGAATTTTACCCTGCCGGAACTGTCTGGCAAATGCAGTAATGCGCTATCTTTCCATATACCTTCTTCTGTAATATTCCATTGTCCGATATTCTAAAATATCCTTCATATGGCATCGCAGTTTATCATCTTCCACCCAGTCTTTTAATTCCTCCCGGATAGCCAGTGCATACCCTTCTTTTTCAATAAAAAATCCTTTCCCGGATGCTTTCAGAAACTTAACAGGCATGGTTTTGGCTTTGCTCAAATGCTGCTTATCTGTCATATTCCGAAATTCTTCCAAAGAAATGCCCGGAGAGAAGTCCTTCCAGTTCGTTCCTGAATAAAAGAACTCTTTCCAACTTTCCAACACTTCTTTATCTGTAACCTGCAGCCGGAGATTTCCATGATTATAAAAACTGTACAATACCGGCATTTTATAAACTTTCTGCATATCTGTCGTCTCCATCAGGGCAATAAATTCCCTGCAGATCCCGGAATAAAGATTCTCCTCTTCAGGCGAAAGTTCCTGCAAATCGTGCAGAAAATCCAGATATCTGCGGAAGGGATTTTCTTTCGCATGTTTCATACAGTACTGGTAAATATCATCTTCCATATAAGTAAACAATTCCATTCTGGAGGGAGTTTTTCCATTCAGCAGATCTTTCACACGATAGTATTCCTGTACAATCCGTTCCTTCACAGACAAGGTCTTCTTCTCCAACTCCTGAAACAGATCAATCAGGCGCATGTCAAAATCTACAATACAGTCATCCGGATACTCCATATCATGACAGCCGGAAAGGCTTTTTCCCTCCAATGACTGTTCTCCGCTCAGCAACAGAGGAGCCTTTCCTGCTTTCTGATAATTTCCAATAAAATCAAGGACATTCAGATATTTCTTTCCTTTCCAGGTACGAAGTCCCCTGCCCAACTGCTGCAAAAATACAACGGGGGATTCCGTAGGCCGCAAAAACATTACCATATCCAAAGAGGCGATATCCAATCCTTCATTGAACATGTCCACAGAAAAAATTACTTTAATTTCCTGATTTTTCAAACGGCTGATCGCCGCATCCCTGTCCTGTGAAAATTCACCGTTAGCATTGCTGTATACTGCCGCAGACGGAATTTTTCTTTTGCAGAATTCTCTTGCCATATCTTCCGCATGCTGTCTGGAACAGCAGAAACCCAAAGCCCGTCTGGAAGGATATTTCCGGTAATATTTATAAATCAAATCATATCTGTTAAAATTATTCTTATAAATTTCTGTCAGCTCCCGCTCATCGTAACGTCCCTTTACCAGATGCAGGCCGGAATAATCTGTCTCATCAAAAATTCCATAATAATGAAAAGGAACGAGAATTCCTTTATTGATTGCTTCCTTCAGGGAAATTTCATAGGGCACCTGGTAATCACAGATTTCATAAATATCTTTTCCGTCCATCCGCTCCGGCGTAGCTGTAAGCCCAAGCATAAACTGAGGTTTAAAATAATCTATAATCTTCCTGTACTGTTTATTGACGGCATGGTGAAATTCGTCAATCACAATATAATTAAAATACTCTGCCGGAAAATACTCCTCCTGAAGATACTCCGCTCTTCCCAGTGTTGCAACAGAAGCAAAAATAACAGATTTACCGGTATCCTTCTGCTTTCCGTGGAAAAAGCCGTAATCCTCAGAATTTCTGACATTCTGAAAAGAAACCGCCGCCTGTTTAAGAATTTCCTCTCGGTGGGCAACAAACAGTACTCTTTGATATTTCGCAGAATCAAAAGCCGCAAGATAGCTCTTACCAACACCTGTAGCCGCCTGAACCAATCCTTTCACCGCCCCTTCCGCCCTGCTTTCCTCTAAAGCATACAGTGCTTCAATTTGTGCGCCCCTGGGCTGAAAGAAAGGTTTGACGTTACGGCCTGATTCATCATCCGTTTCCTTCTGACTGTCATATCTTTCCAAATCCCTGGCCACCGCCGGCTTGTGCCAATTCTTGGAATACCGCTTTAATTCCTCATGATCTATGACAATGGAATGATGATAGAATAAATCTTCAAAGGTCTGGTAAAACAACTGAAAATTCCTTTCATCACATTGATTGGTAAAACGATAATTCCATTCGATTCCCGATGTCAGCGCGCTTCTTGAAACATTGGATGAACCGATATAGATTTCACTGAAAGATCCTTTATGAAACATATAGGCTTTGGGATGAAACGAACGGTTTTTATCATTGTAAAAGCGCAGATCCACGCGGTCACCCAATTCTTTTTTCAATAAATACAAGGCGGAAGGCTGAGTAATTCCAAGATAATTTCCAGTCAAAATTCTCACTCTGGCCCCACTGTCCAACGCAATCCGCAAATCATTCAAAATCATACGCACACCAGATTCCATCAGAAAAGAAACAATGATATCAATTTTTTCTGCGCCCCTAAAACTCATTCTGAGCTGATAATACAAAAATTTGTCCGGATTGCTTCCGCCGGTAATCACATCCACAGGCTGTATCTGCAAAAGCTTCGGTTCTTCCGTTCCCATCTGATCTTCCGGAACAATTATTTTTTCCTCAAAATTAGATTGAGCCATTTCTCATTCCCTCGCCCAGTCCTTACATCCGAAGTAATCCACTGTTTTTCCCGTTGCAAATCTTTTATATCTGTCAGAAACTCCGTAAAACTGTTTTCCGTCATATCGGTAAAATACCGGCCGTTCCGCTCTCCCTCAAAAGTTCCGTATTTAAAGGAAACGTACAGAATTCCCTGCTTTTTCAGAGCTTTTATCATTTTTAGAAATACAGATTTTAACTCAGCAGAGGGAACATGCAAAACAGAAGCACAGGCCCAGATTCCGTCATAGCATTCCGTTTTATCTAACTCCTGAAACAATTTTTGTTTTACCTGAATCCCTGAATACTGGCTGGCAATGCTGCAGAGTTCTTTTGAACCGTCTATTGCTTCCACCTGAAAGCCCTTTTCCAGAAAATATTTTGCATCACGTCCTGCCCCACAGCCAAAATCGAGAATATGCGCTCCTTTGGGCAATCTATCTGCAAATAAACCCTGAACGCTTCTTAAATCTGAATCGATCGTTCCCGCAGCAAATTCCCTTGCATTTTTATTATAATATTCTATGGTTTTGTCTGTATTGGTCACCCGAATCCCCTATCTCACTTTAAATTTCTATTTTCCTCAGAAATAACTTCAAATTTACGCTTGATCCACAGCCCGTTCCACAATCCCCTTAATCACTTTCACCACAGCCTTCATTCCTTCCACTGTCACATGCTCCTTAGGCCCGTGGAAGGCATATCCTCCCGTTCCCAGGTTCGGGCAGGGAAGTCCCATAAAACTCAGCCTGCCGCCGTCTGTGCCGCCCCGGATAGGAAGGGAAGCCGGTTCCATTCCGGCTGCTTTGATGGCTTCTTTTGCTTTTTCCACCACAAAGAAATGCTTTTCCATCACCTCAAGCATATTCCGGTAACTCTCTTTCAGTTCCAGTGTCACTGTGCCTGCGCCGTATTTCTCATTCATCTTCTCTTCAATTTCGCGAAGGGTCTGCTGCCGCTTTTCAAAGATTTCGCTGTCGTGATCTCTGACAATATAGTCCAGACGGGCCTCGTTGACATCTCCGCTCATTCCCTCCAGATGATAGAAGCCTTCCCGTCCTTCCGTATGCTCCGGTGTCTCCTGCACTGGCAGCAAGGACTGAATTTCACAGGCAATGGAAGCCGCATTGACCATGATATTTTTGGCTGAACCAGGATGGACGTTCACTCCTTTAATGATAAAACGGGCAGATGATGCGTTGAAATTCTCATAAGCCACTTCACCCTCATAGTCACCGTCCACTGTATAAGCATACTCTGCCTGAAAATAATCCAGATCAAACAAATCCGCCCCGGCTCCCACTTCTTCATCAGGAGTAAAGCCGATCCAGATATCTCCATGAGGCATCTTCTCTGTTATGATTTCCTCTGCAGCAGTAACAATGGCCGCAATTCCCGCCTTGTCATCTGCACCTAAAAGAGTTGTACCGTCTGTAGTGATCAAAGTTCTTCCTTTTAAAGAAGATAAATGGGGAAAATCGCTGACTTTTATCACATCTCCGGTTGCCGGAAGAACCACATCTTCTCCGTTATAATCTGAAATCACCTGAGGCTTCACATCTTTTCCGGAAAAAGCTGCTGCTGTGTCCATATGGGCAATAAATCCCATGGGCTTCTTCTGTTCAAATCCTTCTGTTGCCGGAAGCAGGCCGTAAACATAACAATGTTCATCCCTCTTCACTTTTACCAGTCCCAGTTCCTTTAATTCCTTTGCCAGTTCATCTGCAAGGGCAAACTGCCGCTCTGTGCTTGGAATGGTATCTTTGCCATCCTCAGAAGCAGTCCAGTAAGAAACATATTTTAAAAATCTCTCCTGTATTTTCATAATATCCTCCAATGTAAAACCTGTTGTTTCTGAATTTCAGTTGAAATTTACGGCAATATTTCTGCCAGGGTTTCAGCATCACTTCTGAATCTCCGTTACCTTCACGGGATTATCCCCTTCCAGATAGGAAATCCGAATGCTGTCTCCTGTATTGTATCTTATAATATCAAGCAAATCCGCATTAGACAAGTCAATATCGAAGATCTCTTCTTTTCCTTCCAATGAAAAATAAATATGGGAGGTTCCCTCGATATTAACCGGCATCAAACTGCCTATTTTTCCGGAAGCTGATTTGCTCTCCTCGCCGGTTCCCGCGGCAATTCCGTTGGTTTTCAAAAGCTGAGTATAAGATTTCTCACATTCCTTAATGGAGTCACCGGTAGCCACCCACTGGTATTTCTGGATATTTACCATGGCATACATTTTCACCAGTCCTGCGCCGTCTTTCAGCGCCATAAAATACGTGGGTTCCCCGGAAATATTCAAAAGCAGCGGAAATGTTGCCTGATAGCCCAGATTCTGCACCTGTCCTTCTGCAGACGACATGGCAGATTTTTCCGTCGCGCCCTCTATTTTGTAAAAACGCGTCTCCATGGTACGCTGATTCATCAGCACAAAGCCCACATTCGACTGATCGCCGCTGACGCTGGTAACGCCGGAATACACCCACACATCATCTTCCAATGCAATATAATTATAGCCGTCTGTAGTTTCCAGACAGTCCTTCTGTCCCAGAATACTGTTGAAAAATCCGTGCTTCAAGGTTCCGTTATAGTCATAAAGCTCCATCAAAAGCTCCGCCTGAAATACTTTATCCACCCATTGGGGAACATCTTCAATCTTATAATCACTGCATTCTCCCGTTACTGCATTGCAGATTACAACATTTCCAATGGTCACTCCTCCAAACAGTCCGATATTAAACTTTTTCACCGGACAAATCCAGTAAGGGGTTCCCTCTTCATCAATTTCAAAAAACAACTGCTCTGTGAAGATATAGGTAGGATACTTAAAACGGAGATGCCGGTAAATGTTCCGGTTCAGATATTCTGATTTGGAATATTTGATCCCTTCGCTTAATTTCACGCATTCAGTATCCTGGGTAGCCATATCTATCTTTATATAAGCGGGAATTCCTGATTTCTGGTTCGTCAGCCACTTGATGGGGCTGGCATAAACCAAAGGCGATACCCTTACCGGCTTATTATTTACATTAATCTGGCTGTAATCGTTGGCTACTTCAAACTGCGATACCATATCCACCATACTTCCCATTTTCCGATCTCCCAAAAGGGCTGCGGAATCTTTATCTAAAATAGGAATCGTATTGTAATCCACCTGTGAAATATCTTCAGAAAAATTCCGTTCCTCAACGGTCATCAATTGCTGATACTTCTTTGCATTGATAATCGGAGAAGAAAGAAACGTTCCAATCACCAGAATTAAAATTAATATCCCTGTTATGCCGAATCCAATTTTAGAAACCATTCCGAACTGGATGTCCATCAGCTGATGAAGTCCCCCTTTGCCCTGGCCCTTTTCTCTCCCTTTCCATGATTTCCGAAACGAAAAAAGCAGGGTCAGAACAATAGCCCCTCCAATCAGAAACCACCAGGTTCCCATGGAATGGATATTGAATGCAGGAATCGTAATATAGTAATATAGAAATGCTGCAATTGCCAAAAGAAACACAATCACTATATTTTTACCAGTTTTTTTCATTTTTCTTCTCCTTAATTGTATTATTTAATTAGTACAATTCTACCCTTTTCTAATTATTATGTCAAGTTAGCTAAATGTTAAAAAAAAATTAAAAAAGTTCTTGCAATTCTAAATTTTTTATTATATAATATATCTCGTGTTAAAGATATAACAGACGCGCTTCTAGCTCAGTTGGTAGAGCACCTGACTCTTAATCAGGGTGTCCAGGGTTCGAGCCCCTGGAGGCGCACTGAAAGCACTGTTTTTGATGACTGTGAGCATCGGGGACGGTGTTTTTTTTGTGACTTTTTCAGGTAAATGGGTAATCTGTATAAGCGTAAACTTTGTAAAGATAAATTTTTATATGCTTAAAATTTTAACGCTACCGGGTTCTTTTCCAGTATAAACGAAAAGAAGAATCCCTCAACTATGGTCGCGTCACGGTTAAGGGATTCGTTCTTTGATTCCATGCTTTACTCATATCTTTTGCCTAGTGGCATTATAGCATATGCAGATAATTACTTCAATATACTATATACTTTTTATAAATTTTCTTGAATGTATTGGGCGCGAATCTGGCCGCAAGCCGCTTCTTCTGATTTTCTTTGAAATTGTTGATTAGGTGCTTTAAAATATCGATTATTTTTGGCACAGTCTGCCCCTTTTCTTTTTTTCTTCGTCATACACTATCATTAAAAAGAAAAATTGTGGAACAAAGTTAAACGATAGTAAAAAATAATTCCTGTTGTTTAACTCACATTCAATTGTTTTTTGAATCCCTATCAGCTATACTATCCATAGAATCAATCCAGAAATAGTGAAGGAGATAGTGAAACATGGCAATAGGAGATGTCATCAAAAAATATAGGAAAAATAAAGGAATGACGCAGGAGGAAATGGCTGCTCGTCTCGGCATAACTACCCCTGCTGTCAATAAATGGGAAAGAGGTAATACGCTGCCGGATATCACTTTGCTTGCACCTATTGCACGGCTGCTTGATATAACCACAGACGAACTTTTATCCTTTAAGGATGAATTAACAGATGAGGAAATTAACCAATATCTATCAATTGTTCAAAAAGACTTGGAGGATAAGAGCTTCCATAAAGTATTTATTTCTGTAAAAGAAAAAATTCAAGAATATCCAAATTGTGAAAAACTAATTTGGCAGGCAGCAGTCATCCTTAATGCGAACCGGATAACAACAAAACTTCCAGATAAAGAGAATTACGATGATACAATATTCGGATGGTTCGAGAGGTGTTTACTCTCGAAAAACGAACAAATTCGAAACCAAGCGGCAGATTCACTGTTCCAAGCGTATTTTCAGCAAGAAGATTATGAAAAGGCAAATCAATATTTGGATTATTTCTCTCTGGAAAACCCTGAACGCAAACGCAAGAAAGCGCTTGTGAACAGTAAAACAGGAAAACAAGCGGAAGCCTATCGCGCATACGAAGAATTGATTTTTACTGGTTATCAGCACATTCAAATGACATTAAATAATTTGCGTACCCTTTATATGGAAGATGACAATCATGAGATGGCAAAAAAACTTGTTGATGTTTCTTCTTCTGCCGCGTTCACGTTTGAAATGGGAAAATATAATGAGGTTTGTTTCGGATTGGAGATTGCCGCATGGGAAAAGGATGCTGCATGGACCGCACAGCTTATGCAGGATATTTTGGATGGTATTGAGACAATTGGTGATTTTGCAAATTCCAAACTTTATCAACATATGGATCTAAAAACTGTTAGCTCTGAATTCTCAGTTGGCTTAAAACAAAAACTGTTGGAATCTTTCACAGATGAACCGTTTTGTTATATGCAGGGAAATGAATACTGGGAAAAATTGAAAAGCGGCATTTACAGCAGTTAAACCAGATCTTTGATATTATATGTACAGATTCATTACCGGCAGACATACTCGGGGATTTTGAGCGCTGTCAGATTACGAAAAAAATTATGGATATGGCAATGAAAATGCCATTTTAAACCCTTGTCCATCATTCTATCGCGGGGAGGAAGTATCCGAAGATGTAATTGATTCTGCTTACTTTGTCGGCTGCCATTTTAAGAAATATTTATTAGAGGTACAGCAGGCAATTATGATTTATTGCTTAACGAACGAAAGGGTACGTCATATGGGAAACTAAATGTTGAAGTACAGAAACATTACAGTAAAGAACCTGCTGGATTCTTCACCATTATAAACTAAAAGAACAATCCCTCAACTGCACTGTACCGCAGTTGAGGAATTCGCCCTCTGTCACTTATTCTCATTCAATATTTTTTTAACTTCTTTCAGGGATTTTTCCATATTGCTTACTTTTTTCCCAAGGGAAGGCTTCTTATAGATGGCCTCAGCCATTTTCTGTCTGAAATCTTTTTTATGTTTCACAATTGGGTTCTCTTTTTTGATTATTATATGCCGGATCTTTTATTTTATTCTGCGTATTCCGGTAAAGTAAACCAGAATTCCACTCCGGATGGAAGATTTTCCACTCCGTAACTTCCGTTATGCATTGTAACTATATTCTGTACAATATACAATCCCAGACCTGCATGAACAAATCCTTTTTCTTCCCGTCTCTTCTCTTTTTTATTCCGGTAATAGCCGCTCCAGATATGTTCTAAATCTTCTTCTGGAATCTGCCTGCCCTCATTATAAACGCTAACCCGGATGTTTCCGTCTGTTTTCTTTAAGGTCAGCCGGATGTTTCCGCCAATATCGGTATATTCCAGCGCATTTGTAATATAATTATCCACAACCTGTTCCAGGTATTCCCGATCTCCTTTCACATAACAATGTTCTGACAGAAATGTTTCCATATGCAGCCTCTTCTTTTTTACCATGCCTTCATATTTGATAATAATATAATCCATTACCTCTTTCATATCCATGGTTTTCTGAATCATATTTTCCATCTGATGCTCCATTACAGAATTTTCCAGAAGGCTGCTGACCATATCAGACATTTTTGCCACTTCTTCCTGAATAGATTCCACATAGTATTCCTTATCTTCTTTGAGGTATCCGAGCAGTTCTGCCTGACTGGAAATTACGGCAAGAGGAGTTTTCAGTTCATGGGTAATATTAGCAATAAATTCTTTCCTCCGCTTTTCAATCTGATCCTGACGGACATTGTGGTGAAGAATCTGCCTTTTATCTTCTTCTAACAATTCTGACTGGCTCTGCATCTGCTGTGCAATCTGATTCAAATTCTTTGCAAGCTGATTCAATTCCCTGTACCGCCCCTCTGTCTGTAATTCGGCTTGATAATCCCCATTAACCACGGCATCTGTGACAGAGACAAGTTTATCCACAGGTTTTAGAAGATATTTCCACATAAGCGTCATAAATATGCTGCCTGGCAGCATAAGAAGAAAGAAAAGCGCCATATAAAATTTTTCTGCCATGGTAATGCTTTTTCGTCCTGCGGCAATATCTTTGATTAAAATATAATAATCAGTCTCATCCTGCTTTATGATGCCGCGATATCTGGCTGTTTCTAACAGTTTTCCGCTGTTTCTGATTACTTCCGGTGTTCTGGAAAAAGAATCAAGCCTTTTTGCAATGCTTCGGTGAACTGTATTTTCTTTATTATCACTCGATTCTGTTAAATAAATGGGTTTCATATCTTCATCTGCAATGCAAAAGCTTAAATTTTCATTCTCATAATTTGCAAACATTACATAATCTTTTTCATTCAGATCAGATAAATCCAGTTCTCCAATGTCTTGATAAGCCTGTACAATTTGTTTATCTTTCACATATTCATAGTAAACAGGCATAAAGATCATATAAAGCAACGTGCTGATTCCTGTAATAACAACTATAAACATACACTGCCGTAAAAATATATCCGTTCTAAGTTTTCTCTCCATTTCATTTTCCTTCAAAACAATAGCCTATGCCGTAAACGGTACGGATACAGGAACTATCCCCCAGTTTTTTCCGGAGCTGTTTTACAATGGTATCAATAGTTCTGGTGTCTCCCACATAATGATACCCCCAAATGCTGTCCAAAATTTGATCTCTTGTGAGAACAATTCCTTCATTTTTCATAAAAAAATGCAGAAGCTCAAATTCCTTAGGCGTAGTTTCCACAAATTCATCTCTGACATATACTTTCTGCGCGCCTGTCTCAATTCTTATCTCTCCTGCTGTCAGGAAATCCTGCTCCTGCCGGAACCGTTTCAGTAATGCCTCTATATGCATTTTTACAACGGCCAGAGAGTAGGGCTTCATAATGTAATTATCTGCCCCATAGGAAAGGCTTTTCAATTGATCCTCTACTTCTTCTTTAGCCGTCAGCATAATCACCGGAACATTCGAAATTAAGCGAATCTGCTTCAACACCTCATTTCCACTGGCAAAAGGCAGCATAACATCCAACAGCACACAGCTGATTTCCTTACTGTGAGCCTTAAATTGCTGAATTCCTTCCAGTCCGTCTTCCGCAGTATATACCTGATATTGGTTTAATTCGAAAAAATCTTTCAGTGTCTTTAATAATTTTTTTTCATCTTCTATCACTAGTATTGTTGTTTTTTCCATTTTATTCCCTGCATATCCTATTTTTAGATTTTTTTATTTTATCGGGAAAATGTGATAGAAGTTTGAGATTTTTAATAACAAATGAAATCATTCCCACTTTTACGCGAGTATGCATCCTAAACAGTAAACTCTTATCTGATAGGAAAGCCAAAAACTTTAACACACCACAGCAACATAATATTTTCTGTAAAGTAAAAAGAGGCTGCCGCATTAAGAAGTAAACATACAAGATACATATTTTGTAAATGGAAATTATACCATATCTTGTAGTTGTATTTCTTAATACGACAGCCCCCTGCAATAAGTGCTTATTTACATATTAGCAATCAAAGCGGCAATATCATCGGCACTCATCAATTTAGACGGATTTGATAAATCCGGCATTAATGGCCTTTCTTCTGCTTCGATCGGGCTGATTGTCTCCGGAAGGCCGTCTACAGCAGTATTTCCGATTAGAGCGGCAATATCCTCAGGACTCATCATCCGGTTTCCATCTTCTATGAGCGGACTTGGCACTGGCTCCGGTTCCGGTTCTGGTTCCGGATCTACGCTTGCTAACAATGCAGTAATACCTTCCGGCGTCAATATCTGGCTGCCAGTTCCCATTATAGAATCAACATTGGACACTGGCTCTTCCATTACCTCCGGCATCGCTTCCATTGCCGGTTCTGGTTCTATTTCCGCTTCAGGGAGCGATTCGGTCTCTGCTGCCGGTTCTTCTGCTGCTTCCGGCATTGTATCAGCTTCTGCAAATAACTCCGGTTCTGGTATTACTTCCGGTTCCGCTGCTGTAACTTCTTCAATTTCTTCAACTGCCTCCATCATTGCTTCGGTATCTTCCAATACTTCCGGCTCTGTCACTGTCTCTTCTGCGGCTTCTGACATTACTTCAGCTTCAGCAGATAATTCCTGTTCTGGAATTGCGTCCATCTCTGGTTCCACTATGGGTTCTTCTTCCGGCATTGTCTCCAGTTTCAGTTCCGCTTCCAACACTGGCTCCTCTTCCACTGCAGATACGATTTCTGGCTCTGCTGCCAATTCCGATACCTGATTCAGCGCTACTTCCGGCACTGCCTCCAGTTCTGGCTCCTCAGTTACTTCCGGTTCTATCTCCGGTGCTGTTTCTATCTGCGGCTCTTCGGCTGCTTCCGATTCCATCTCTGGGACTGCCTCGTTCTGAGACCCCTCGAATGTTTCTGGTTCCATCTCTGAGGACGCTTCTATCTGAGACTCTTCTGCATTCGGTTCTATCTCCGGTGCTGCTTCTATCTGTGGCTCTTCAGTTGCTCCTGGCACTGCCTCTATTTGCGGCTCCTGAACCATTTCCTGCTCCGCTCCTGGGGCTGCTTCTATCTCAGGGTCCCGAATCATTTCCGGTTCCATCTCTGGTGCTGTTTCCATCTGAGGTTCCTCAATTACTTCCGGTTCTATTTGCGGCGCTGTCTCTACTTGCGGTTCCTCTATTGCTTCCGGCATAACTACTGGTTCTGCTGCCAGTTCTGGTTCCGGTATCTCTTCCAGTTCTGGTTCTTCCGCTGCTATGGGCATCTCTTCTCTTTCAAATTCAGCCGTTTCCTCTGGCATTCCCTCCGGAACATCAGACGCTGTTTCCGACGGCAATTCCGACTCTGATACTGTCTCAGACATTATTTCTGACGGCAATTCTGACGATTCTTCCTGATAACCTTCTCTCTCAACAGGAACTTCCTTCACAATCACAGACGGCGGATTCTGCGCTACTTTCTCTGGAATCGCTTCCACAATATTCTGGATCAAATCTGTAGATTCCTGGATTTTCCCGGGTATTACTTCAATAATATTCTGGATTAAACTGGAAGACTCCTGGATTTTCTCTATGATTTCTTTCTGGTTATCTCCCATCTTCTGAAGCTTCTTGTCATAAATTTCATTCTGCTTATCTATTACTTCCGTCTTTATCTCCAACATGGTTTGCTGAAATTCTTCCATCTGTTTCAACAACTGATCATTGGAATTCATCAGCGCATTTGCATTTTCCTTACTCCGGCTGATGGTTACTTTCGCCACCTTCTTCTGACCATCCATAAGAGTTTCTAACATATCGGCAATTTTCTTCTGATTTACGGAACTGGATTTTTCCAGAGGCATAATCTTCTGACCGATAAAATTCAGCTTCTCATCCAAATCCTGAAATTTCTTCTGGGAAACCAGATGGGTTGACTTCTCAGCTTTCATAATATCCACATATTGTTCTTCTGCCCGCTGACTGTCCAGTTCTTTCCATTTCAGCCATGCGCTTATGGTTAACGTAATGGAAACCAAAGTTGCAACGGCAGCAACCCCAAGTATCGGATAATTCTCCTTCATATTAACAATCAGATAAATATCAACTAAAAATACGAAGATAGAAATTACTGAAAAAAATTGTATTTTAGTCTTTTGTGAATTACCATGTTCCATCTGCTTTCCTCCACTTTATAAAATATCAGAGTGTTCTTTTATCACTAAATCAAAGTATTCTTTGACTATTTTCTGCATAAAAAGATAATATCACAAATTACAGAATTTTGCAAATCCCCCTGTTGTAATTTTTTACTATTTCTTTCTCATCTTCGAATTCTTCTTTAACTTTATAAATCTTATGCTTTTCGCATATAAATCAAACGAAAAACCTGCTCTGCGGTATCCCTTAGATTGTTTTTTGCATTTTCCGGCTGCATCGCTTCCTCTAAGGTAGTGATTTCACGCAAAATCGGAAAAAATGCGTCAATGCCTCTTTGATTGCAATTTTTTGCATCTTCTGTAACGCTTCCTGCAAACGCAATCACCGGAATACTATATTTTTTGGCAAGCTCCGCCACTCCTACAGGGGCTTTGCCCATGGCAGTCTGCCCGTCCAGACACCCTTCGCCTGTGATTACGATATCCGCCTGCTGAATATGTTTTTCAAGCTGTGTCTCTGTAAGAACAATTTTAATTCCGGATTCCAGTACAGCATTGGTAAAAGTTAAAAATGCAAATCCAAGCCCGCCGGCAGCTCCAGTTCCCGGATAATTTTCATCTGCCTTTCTGTAATGTTTTTTCGCAAGCCCGGCATACCTGAGAAGCCATTCATCCATATTCTGAATCATCTCCGGCGTCGCTCCTTTTTGAGGCCCGTATACTGCGCTGGCGCCTTTCTCTCCGCACAGGGGATTCGTCACATCACAGGCAATCTGAAACTCGCACTTTGAAAGCTCCGGAAGAACATTTTCATCTGTAATCCTATCAAGAACTTTCAGCCCGGCCGCGCCGTAAGGAATCTGATTGCCTTCTTTATCAAGAAAGCCGAACCCCAAAGCCTGCAGCATACCCACACCGCCGTCGTTGGTTGCGCTTCCGCCGATGCCTGCAACAAACCGCCGGCAGCCTTTTTGAACTGCATCTTTAATTACTTCGCCTACCCCATAAGTAGTGGTATACAGCGGATTTCTCTTTTCCTGCGGCACCAGAGTAATTCCTGCGGCGCCGGACATTTCCAGTACAGCCGTTTTTGTCTTTTCTATAATGCCATAGACGCAATCCACCGGTTCTCCCAGGGGGCCTGTCACACGTATTGTCTGCAATATGCCGCCCATACCCTGTACCAGAGCTTCTACGGTACCTTCTCCGCCGTCTGCTAATGGCCGCACCACTGTTTCTGCCTGGGGATTTACACGTCTTATTCCTTCTGCGGCCGCTTCGCCTGCTTCTATGGAGCTTAAACTTCCTTTTAGTGAATCAATTGCAATTACTGCTTTCATAATGGTTCCTTTCTATTCGTGAATTTGGAATGGCATTGCTGCAAATATTAATGCCGGCTATACCCTCCACCCATGATATTTAACCGCCGAAGTAAGAATTTCACTGCAGCACATTAAGAAATAGAAATACACCTGCACTTCAAATGACTTCCTTCAAGAACTCCCAGCCCCACAGCCCCCGTCAGGTAAGGCCCCTCCCGATCCTGCCAGGTCAGTAATTCTTCCCCGTTGATTTCCAGTTTTATTATATCATCTTCTGCCTGCACTGCAATCCTGTATTCCCTCCCTGCCGTCCAGGGAAAATCAACTGTCTGAAGAATCCGGTATCCGTTTTCATTTTTCAGAATTCCGGCTTTTCCCTCCGGAAGCAGCGCTGCCGCATAAGCCCGCCTTGCCCCCTGTACCCGGACAATTGCCAGATGTTTTTCTCCCGTTAAAGGAGTAACTGCGAATTCTGCCCGGTAATTTTGGGCGTCATATTTTCCGGTATAGACTTCGCCGAAATCACTGCAGGACAGATGCAAATTTCCCTCTTCTAAATAACACAGTCCTTTCAGCCTGGTAAACTGACTGACTTCCCGGTGGACTATTGTCCACAATTCTTCTTTTTCCTGCTCCATACGGATACTGTAACAAGGGGTTCCGTCCGCATACAGATGATCTAACAGCGCCGCCGCCGTCACTCCCTTACCTCTGTCCGCTTTTATCCGGACGCAGACGCCGATTTCTTCTATTAAACCGCCGTCTATCGGGGGAATCCGATAACTTAAATTCTCCCATTGCCCTTTTTTCAGTTCTATGGCATCGCCATGATAAATAGTATCTGTATGCCGCTCTCTGGCATACAGGCCCACCAGCGCCTCCGTTCCGTATTCCGGCAGCATCACGCAGCCGTGAATGGTCTGTCCGGGATAGACGGTGGGAGAAAATGCCGGATCGTAGCGGCTGTCATGAAAATCCTCCGGGCCATAGTATGTTTTCTGGTAAATGAACAGATTCTCTCCACCCTTTAGCTCATTGGCAGTTACTTTCAGTGATCTGCTGCCTGTGGCCGCAGATTCGTCGGTATTTACCAGATGGTAATCTAACTCCGGATACAGGTCCGATGTGTGCAGATGTTCAGACCGGACCCGAATCGCATGGGTGGAACCGGGATATTCAAAATGACAGCTATGTATCCGGTTCCTGCAGATAGTGGAAAATGGCTCCGGCAATTCTTCCTTTGCCAGAGCTGCCGCAAGTTTTGCAATATAAGAAGCCCCATAGGGAATATCCATGATGTTCAGGGAACCCAACACACCGGAACATGCCAGAAAATCATTGATGGGTTTTCTCCACTTGCGGTCATCAATGGCAGAAAGTCCGCAGTAAACCCCCATAATGGTTCCAAGATTGCCTGTATTACAGTCTGTATCCCATCCGCAGCGGTTGCAGATATTCAATGTATCTGAAAAATCCCCGTTTCCATATAAGAGGGCCAGGATCATCACTGCAATATTGGGAATAATGTGGCACACTCCGGGATATTTGTCATATCCATAATTTTCAAATATAAAACGGTAACAGGATTCCCAGGAGTCTCTGTGGCCGCTGTGATACTCCATAACGGCCCGCACTGTTTTCGCATACTCACAGTCCTTCGGAATATAGCTTAATCCCTTTTCTATGATCTTTGGAATATCCTGCTGCATAAATGCGCAGCTGATACAGGCTGCCACAAAAATTCCGCCATAAACTCCGTTGCCGTCATGAGTGACACTGGCCGCTTTTTTGGCAAGCCCTGCAGCCAAATCCGGATTTCCGGGGGTTACCAGTCCCCAGGAATCTATAAAAATCTGGCCCCCGATCTGCTCTGCCATAGTGCGGCCGTTTTGCTTTATGCTTCCGCTTTCCGGCGCCTGAATTCCATTTCTCAGATTCAGATAAGCGGTATGCTCTGTAGATACCCCATAACCTCCCCACCAGAAAAAACCATGTTCAAAAGGCGCATAATTCAAGAGCGCGTCCGCAACATCCTGAGGTTCCATCTGCTCCCATTTGCCGCAGTCCTCCAGGGCCCGCAAAAGAAACAGAGGCCCGTTGCTGTCGTCATCTGCTGCAAATTCTTTATAATCTGTCGGATACCCGTCAAGATCCCCGTAAATATTCTGAATCTGTTCACGGCTCCATCCTTCCACCGGCGCACCCATGCGGATACCAATGATTTTTCCCAGCAATCCGGCATAAATTTTCTCAATGTATTCTCTTTTCATTGCCATAAGCTACAGTCCTTCTATGCGATAAATTAAAAGCCCTTCCGTGCCGTAAATTGAATCCTTATCATGTTGAAATTTGAATCCTTATCATGCTGGAAATTGTAATCTTTATAATACGGTAAAATCTACACCCGCCAGCTGATCCGTACCGGAAACCACAAGATTTGCTGCCCCAAGCACTTTTTTATCGCCAACGCCGATGCACTTCATATGCCCGGCCAGAGCGGCTTCAATTCCTGCCCCGGCGTCTTCCACAACGATACAGTTCTCACAGGGAATGCCCAAAAGCTCCGCTGCCTTCACAAATACCTGGGGATTGGGTTTCGCCAGTTCCACCAGGTTGCCGTCCACCACAGCATCAAACTGATCTGAAAGATTCAGCTTGTCCAGAATCATTTTTCCGCTCTTGCTTGCAGAACCAAGGGCAATCCGGTATCCTTCTGTTTTGAGCTTCTCTATAAACTGGGGAATTCCAGGCAAAATCTCAGATTCATCTATTTTTTCAATCATCTTCAGATAATATCCGTTTTTCCTTGCGGCAAGCTCTGCTTTTTTTTCTTCCGTTAAGCCTTCGATTCCCCCTGTTTCCAGTACAATATTCAGAGAATCCATACGGCTGACGCCTTTTAACTTTTCATTATGTATAAGATCAAATTCAAATCCCAGTTCCGCCGCAAGTTTTTTCCATGCAAGATAATGGTATTTTGCGGTATCTACAATGACTCCGTCCAAATCAAAAATTACTGCTTTCATTTATGACGATCTCCCTTTTGTCTTTAACCTGATTTCCAATGTCTGCTCCAATATGTATTTGCAGTCCTCCGCTTCCACCTGAATGGCTGCGTTGGTTTGGGATTCACAGGTAAGATTTATCTTTTCATTGCCTATGAGAAAATGCACCTGCACACCTTCGATCACCATGCGAAAATCCATGTTTTTCCAATGTCCGGGAAGATGCGGATTCAAATACAAAATCCCGTTTTCATAGCGGACGCCTGCAAATCCGAAAATCAGACAGTTCCAGATCCCGCCTAATGATGCAGAATGAATTCCGTCCGTACTGTCATGGGGATTTTCGTCCAGATCCACCACCAGACAGTTTCGGAAAAATTCCCAGGACAGCTCCATGGCTCCGATTGCCGCGCATGCCTGGGCATGGGCGCAATAACTTAAAGAAGAATCATGAATAGTTCTTTCTTCATAGAACAGCACATTTTTTTTCACCGTTTCCTTATCGAAGAGATGGGGAAACAGATTTAAAAGCATAACCACATCCGCCTGTTTCAACACCTGCATATTGACAATTTCCTCTCTGGAATAATCAAACAGAACCGCCTGCTTAATCTGGGAAGTCTTGTATTTTTTGATGTTTTCCAGACAGGGTTTGGTTAAAAACGTGTCATCCTGGGGAATAATACCATCCTCCCCCGGAACCGGGAGATACATTTTCTTCAGAAATTCTTCCCATCTGTCCAGTTCTTTTTCAATCTGAAGTTTCCAGTTCAGCGCAGCAAATACATCCGGCTGCTTCTCCTTTAAGGTTCTGGCATAGCGGAGGGCTGTTTTCACACAATAAACCGCCATATAATTAGTGTAGGCATTATTATCCACATGTTCCGTATATTCATCCGGGCCGATGACATCAAAAATTCCGTATTTCTGACGCTGTTTTTCCCATTTGGCGCAGGATGCCCAGAACCTTGCCGCCTCGAAAACAATCTCATATCCACATTCTTCCATAAACTGCCGGTCGCCGGTGGCCCTGTTATATTGCTCCACCGCATAAGCGATATCTGCAGTCACATGATATTCCTTAATGCCGGACCACACTTTGTTGGCTTTGCCGGTATGTATATTCAGCGCCGCATACAGGGGAGTTTCTTCTTCGCCGCTTTTCGCTGCTTCCCAGGGAAACATCGCGCCTTTAAATCCATAGTCCCGGGCCTTCTTCCTTGCCCCGTCCAATCCATGATACCGGAATTCCAAAAGGCGTTTTGCCTCTTGGGGATACAGATACAGAAGCATCGGAAACAGGAAAATTTCCGTATCCCAGAACACATGTCCCTTATATCCCTCTCCCGTCAGCCCTTTTGCCGCAATGCTGCTTTCATTGGTATGCCACGGCGTCATGCCTGCAATATGGTACTGGGCGAAGCAGACTGCCGCTTCCTCTTCTTCCGTCATTCCCTCCACCTGAATTCGGGCAATGTCCCAGAATTTTTTCATTTCCTGCCTGTGAGCCTGAAACAGCGTATCATATCCTGTTTCAGCGGAAGCGTTCAGCATCTGTTTTCTTTTCTCAGTGGTGATGCCATCCTCCGCCTGATCCGCAAAAGTGATTTTTTCCAGAACTGCCTGTCCGCAAACTGGCTGCAGCGCATAAGCGCCGTATATGCTTCTTCTCTTTAAGCTGAATTCTTTTTCTGACAGAATGCCGGTTTTCGCCCTGCATTCCGCAGCTTCTATCACAGTGCCCTCTTCCAGTTCACTGCGGATTTCCATGACTGCTTTTTCATACACCCTTGCAACAGATTTGTGGAAATGGGACACGCCGCTGTTGGTCATCTGTCCATTAATTCCGGTTTTGATCTTAATCTTTCTCACATCCCCATTCAGAACCTGCACCTGAAACCTCTGGGCAAAGAGATTTTTCCGAGCCATGGAAGCAAATCTTCTGTTTTCAACTGCGATTTTCCTGTTTTGGGACAATTCAAATTCATACCGGATTACAAGTTCTCCGCTGAAAAGATCCAGTTTCCGTTCAAAAGAGGACAGTGCGGACTGTTCAGGATAAATCTTTTCACCGTCCGCTTCTAATTCAAACCATGTCACATCCGGACAGTTAACAAGCTCCGTTACCTCTTCTTCATAAGCTTTATGGAAGGCGCCGCATAAGAACATCCCCCTCTGTTCATTAATCAGGGAAAAGGGATGGGCCGCGCGAACGCCCAGATATCCGTTGCACTGGGCAAATACGGATTCTGTTTTTAATTCAAAGTCCGGCAAAAATTCTTTCTCGCAAAGCCATAATCTTTCTTTTTCTTTTTCTGTCTGATAATGAATCATACACTTATCCCCCGCCTTAAAAAATCACAGGTTTTCCTGTTTCCGCAGATTCATACAGCCCGCAGATCAACTTCTGAATATAGGCGCCCTGCTCTGCAGTAACCAGAGGTTCTTCCGTCCCGAGACATGCATTTACAAAATTCACATCCAAATCCATATGCCAGTCCCGCATCTCCATAAATGGAAATGCAAGGTTCACAAGCTGTCCGCCTTCTTCGCCGTAAATTTCCAACGGAAACAGCTCTGCGCCTTCTTTTGAGCCAAAGAGTTTCACGCTTCTTACATCCTTTTCCCTGCGGTTGATGGCAAAAGATGTCTGCAAATCCAGACTTGTTCCGTCTGCAAACCGGATATATCCAAAGATTCCGTCCTCCACAGTAAAGCGGCTGGGATTCCATGCTCCCATCAGCCCCACACCGGAAGTTTTTCCGATACGGTCACTGCTGGAAGCGCATGCATAAGAAATTTCCGGATAGTCCAATAAATACAGGGCGCAGTCAAGCATATGGGCGCCGATATCAATCAGAGGCCCGCCGCCCTGTATCTCTTTATTGGTAAAGCATCCCCAACCCGGGATTCCTCTTCTTCTGTGCCACTTTACCTCTGTGTGGTAGATAGTTCCCATCTTTCCTGCTGCAATTCTGCTTCTTAAAAATGCAATATGTTCACTGGCCCGAAAATGAAAACCATAAGATAAAATTTTTCCTTTTTCTTTTGCCTTAGCAGCCATCTTTTCTGCTTCTTTCGCGGTAATTGCCGGCGGTTTTTCGCAGAATACATGACATCCCAGTTCCAGAGCCTCCAGTGTAATGGAGCAGTGGAACTTATTGGGCACACAGATGATCACTGCATCCGGCTTTAATTCCTCCAACATGGTTCTGTGGGAATCATAGTAATTTTTTATGCCGAATTTCTCCGCAGCTATTCTGGCGGTATCAATATTTGTATCGCAGATTCCTGCAATCTCTGCATGCTCCATGGACTGATAATTGGGTATGTGCGTCACCTGGGCAATCTGTCCGGAACCGATGATTGCTGTTCTTAATTTACTCATGATGTTTCCCCTGTATTGTTATAGAAACTGTTTCATAAAATTCACAGATTCCTGATATACTTTCAACGGATCTTCTCCGCGGATTCTTCCTTCATTTACCACAGGCCCGTCGTATCCAATCTCTTTCAGCGTAGCCATATGCCGCTTCCAGTCAATGGAACCTGTTCCCGGCTGATAGCGATGGTTTTCAGCAATATGGATATGACCTATATAATCTTTATATTTTTTCAGAGTTTCTGAAATATCATCCTCTTCAATTGCCATATGGTAAAAATCAGAGGTCAGCTTCACTCTTTGAAATCCGCCCTGGCGGATGATATTCACCGCATCCTCCTGGGTATTCAGCATATGATCCTGATAACGGTTTAACGGTTCCAGATAAAGGTATGTGCCGGTTTCTTCCGCCGTTTTCTCAAGCTCTGTCAGGGAATCTATAATGGCTCTCACATCCCCTTCATGGCTTCTTGGAGAAACCATGGGCGGAAGCCTGAAGGTAAACATTCCCCATGCGGCCGGAACCACAACGCCGGTTCCGCCTGCTTCCTTTAAGGCATGCAGGATCTTTTTTAAATCTTCGATGCCGTTTAACCGTTTTTCCTCAATAAAATCGCCGATCCATCCCCGGTATCCGCCGCAGGCAGTAACAACCGGAATCCCTGTTTCAGCTATGGCCTGTTTCACTTCCTCTAAATGCTCCACCAGTTCTTTTCCATCTATCTCAAAGCATTCAAATCCCAGTTCTTTTATAAAACGGAATTTCTCCGTCATATTTTTTGGGAAAAAATCCTTGTCCTGTGTTCCTAATTGCATAACCCTTTCCTCCTACAAAAAATCCACGCCCATTTTAATGCTTTCTTCCGGATGCTGATCCACATATTTGCAGAATCCTTCTGCGCACTCTGCAAAAGGAACCACCGGATCAATCAGCTCTTCGCAGTCCAAATATCCGTTCATCAAAAGCTCCCAGCATACATCCTCGATTCGTTTTCTGCTCCAACGGGGATACTCCGGATTGGGTTCGCTGCACGCTCTGGAAAAAATGATTTTTCCATAATTAAAGTGAGCCTCCTGACCAAGCCAGAGCCCTTCCGGAAAGGGCTTTGCAAATGCCACATAGGCAATTGTTCCGTTATACGCAAGTCCCTTTAAGGCAGACTGAAGGGCATGTACATTGCCGCTTGTCTCAATAATCACGTCTGCGCCCTGTTTTTCTGTCAGCCGTTTAATCTCAAGCCCTGCATCGCAGGCCATGGAGTCCAGGGTATAGTGAGCGCCGGTTTTTTCGGCTATTTCACGTCTCTTTGCAATGGGATCAATTCCGATTACTGTGGTCGCCCCGATTTTTGCCGCCATCTGAAGGGCAAGAAGCCCGATAGCGCCAAGGCCGATAACTACCACCCGATCTCCGGGCCTTACATCCGCGTCCCGGATTCCGCTCAATGCAAACTGGGCCGGATCGTAACATACCGCATTTTTGGCAGACGCCTCTTTGCTCATTTTACGAAGCTTGTAGTTATCAACGGCATTGACAATCTGAGTCTCTTTGATTGGCCCGTAGGAGCAGACCCGGTCGCCGATTTCATATTCCGTTACATCCGCTCCTTTTTCTGTAATCGTGCCCACAAACATATTGCCCAGGGGAAGATCCCCAAATTCAATGCCCCTAGGTTCGTCCTTCTCCCTCTGGGTAAAGACTCTCCATTCCTCATCAAATTTACCGTCAATGTAAGGGGTGGTGCCTCTGAAATCCGCCAGTTCTGTTCCATGCTTGGGCGCTGCAAATTCCACCTTCACCTTAACCTCATTGCTTTTAATTTCTCTGTCCTGATACTCTTTCAGCTCTGCAACTCTCGGAGCCGTCGCTACTAATTTTTTCATAAAATAAATCAATCCTTTCCTTCTGTCCTGACACAACTGTTGTCAATTTTCCCTGTGCCTTAACCTTTTACGCCGCCTGCAGTGCTTCCGCTCTTAATCAAACGCTGGCTGAAGCCGTACATAATTACAATGGGAAGCGAGGTAACAAGAGAAGCTGCCATCATACGTCCCCAGATATAATCCGGTGTGTTAAACAGTGAATTCAATCCAATGGGAATTGTCATAAGTTCCGGTGAATCAATGAAAATAGATGCAAACAACACATCATTCCATGCAATCATAAACGCATATACAAACACGGATATAATTCCTGACATGGAAAGTGGCACTACAATCCGGAAAATGATTCCCATTCTGCTCAGGCCGTCCACTCTTCCAGCTTCTTCCAGCTCCGCCGGAATGGTGTCAAAATAACTTCTCGTCATATAAATTGCTGTGGGCAATGTCTGCACAATCATACAGATAATAACCGCTTCCCGGCTGTTGCTGAGCCCAATGGCAGACAACATCTTAAACAGCGGAACAATCAGCAGGATTCCTGAGAACATATACACCAGGAAAAACATTTCGCTGATCAGGCTTTTCCCCTTAAACTTCAGCCTGGATAACGCATAACCACCCAAAATTCCCAGAAGCACAGCGATTACGGAAGTGGCAAGGGCAATATACAGGCTGTTTCTCATATATTTATTGAACGGAAAGATATTTGCATTAAAAATATCAAAAAAATGCTGAATGTCCCAGTTCCGGGGGATAATTGTCGGCGGATATCCTATGGTCTCTGCAGTTTCCTTAAGAGAAATGCTGAGCATTATGATAAATGGAAATAATAATACCAATACCACAAGGATGACACGGGCATAAAACCAGATCCCTTTGAGAATTTTCTTATTATTAGTCTTCTTCAACTTTCAGCACCTTCTTTCTTATCAGCATAATCAAAGCAAAAATAAACGCGAATAAAACAATGGAAATGGCCGCTGCTTTTCCAAAATCATGGGTAGCAAAGGCCATATCGTAAAGATATACGCCCAGTACGTTTACCTGTTTTGTAAGCAGATATACTTCCGTATAAATATAGAACACCCAAATGGTTCTGAGGCTTACTACAGTGACCAGTGTGGGCTTAATTGCCGGATAAGTAATTACTTTGAATTTTTCCCAGGAGGTGGCCCCGTCAATATCTGCCGCTTCATACAGACTGTTATCCATAGACTGCAGAATAGCATTAAAGGAAAGGTATGCATAAGGGAAAAATTTCCATACCGCAAATATAGACACTAAAATAAATGCACTGGCCGGCTGATCGAACCATAGCGGCGCTTTGTCTGTAATTCCAAGCACATCTATTACAAAATAATTCATAATTCCGTAAATATTATTAAACATATACCGCCAGGTAAAAATCAGGCAGACTGCCGGAACCACATAGGAAAGAATGATAATGGAATTCACCAGTTTCTTTCCGAAAAATGGACGGTTCAAAAATACTGATAATATCAGACCCAACACTGTGCTGATCCCTGTCACAACTATGGTAAATGATAAGGTTACAAATACGGATTTATAAAATTCCGGATCTTTAAATACTTCTATATAATTCTGCAGCCCGATGAATTCTGAAGGCAGGTTTGGATTCAGGGGAACATCCTGACAACTGATTACGATATTATAAATAAGCGGATAACCAATCAGCATCACCAGTAAAAGAATACTTGGCGACAGAAGAAACATTGCAAATTTTGTATCGCTTCCACCCAGCTTTTTTTTCTTTATACTCATTTTCATCCTTCCTTTTAAAAAATGGGAGAGAACTGGCCGCCTAGCATTCATGTTTCAAAAAACAGCCAGCCATTGGACAAACAGGTGTACTTTCCATCGCATTCTCTCCCATATCTGTGATTATTTCATCAGCTTCTCAACTGCCGCCTGAGCCGTTGAAAGCTCTGCAGCAACGTCTGCATTCTGTACCACTACATTGTTAACCATTTTACTGATTACTCCTGTATTGGTAACATCGCCCATTTCTGTGAAGTTCTTTCCGTCAACTGCGCCGAATAACTGAAGATTTGCCACAGCGTTTCCAATCTCTTCTTTCATATGAACGTATGCTTTTCTGGCTTCCAGATCTGTATATTCCGGCATTTCATCCACAGACTTAATTACCGGCTGAACTCCGCCCGGCGCCATATTCAGCCAGTCTACATTGTTCTCATCCTCCAGCATAAAGCTTACGAATTTCTTAGCTGCTTCTGTCCTTTCCTCATCCATGCCGGCTGCAATTCCAAGAACTGTAATACATCCGTATGCCGCTTCTGTTTTTCTGTTTGGAAGAACCAGGGTAAGATCATCTGCAAATCCCGCGTCCTTTACATTTCCGAGAATATAAGTGGAATACATTGCCATAGGCGCGTGTTTTCCTACAAATGCGTCGTTAACGTCTGCAACTTCCGTAGATCCGGGCATGGAGAATGCCGCCAGGCTCTTATAATATTCCAATGCTTCCTTCATCTCAGGGGTATCTACCGTTACGCCTTTGTTTCCGTCAAATACATTTGCTCCGTTTGAAAGGGCAAACTGGGAAAATACCTGCTCTGTAAATGCGCTGTCAGAGGTAGGAAGGGCAATGCCGTACATCTGGTTCCCGGGATCATGGAATGCCTCAGCTACCGCCAGTACCTCTTCCCAGGTGGTCGGAACGGATAAATTTTTCTCCGCTAACATTGCTTCATTCACCCAGATTCCCTGTACCCAGCTGCTTACCGGAACGCCTACATAGCTTGATCCGTCTTCTGTTTTTGTTACTTTCAATGCGCCCTCATAGAATGCATCTTCGCCTTTGGCGTCTACAACTTCTTTTACTGCGTCAACATCTGTAAATTGATTTGCAACACTTGTTTTTGCCTGATCCTGGCTGTACTCTACAACTGCAGCAAGTTCCCCGTTTCCTCCCTGCGTTGCAATTTTCGAATCATAATCATCCTCATTTACCGGAACAGATTCCACAACAATATCCGGATTTGCTTTCTGGAACTTGTCAATGATACCCGAAACGGCATCCTGTCTCTCCTGTTCCACCTGCATATGCATAAACTGAATATGCACCTTTCCGTCTCCCGATTTACCTGATTCTCCTGATTTCTTGCCGCATCCTGCAACCATTGTCGTTGCCATTGCTGTAATGAGCAATGCACTGATTAATCTTCTTTTCATAATCCTTCTCTCCTTTTCTATTGTTAACAGAATCTCTCTTTTCTGTTACAATCACTTTCCTGATTCCTTTACCCAGGCACATTCCCATGGTTTCAGGGTAATTGCACCGTTTACCATACTGCCGGTCAGAATATTTTTCCCTTTTAATGCCTCATAAGCAGCGGTCTGCTCCTGCCCTGACACATTAATCAGCACATGGATTGTCTCACCGGTTCTGTCATTGCTTCTGATAAAATTTATTATCTTTTTATTTTCTTTCCGAACTTTCTGGTCCGCTGCCGGGGAAAATGCGCTTTCGGTTCTGCGAATATTCAATCTCTGAATCAATGTGTCAAAAATCCGCTTCCGGTTTGTGTCCTCCGCCAACTGTCCTTTTAATCTGCCGTAATCCAGATTTTCTCTGTTGATCCTTCGGGGTATGCCGGAAATTTCTTTTCCGTAATAATCGTTTCTTGAACCTAACAGGCTGTGAATGTAAATTCCCGGAACGCCCTGCAGGGATAAAAGCAATGTTTCCGCCGCCAGAAATTTGCCGATTCTCTCTGCATCGGAACTTTCCGGCCCTGCCAGTGCATCCTGATAGTTGATATTCAGTTCATAAGGGCTCCTGGTTCCGTCCCCGTTATTTTTATAAGATACAGCCCCGCCATTCCTTAAGGCTGCATCGATCAATGCCTGCTGCTGTTCTTTTGTAAGAATTCCCTCTGTGGGGCGAACACCTATGCCGTCATGGGAACTTAAAAAATTAAAATATGTAACCTTTTCACTGGGCAGCTGAAGCGTTTCCATCCATTCCGACAAAACCTCCGCATTTTCTGATAAAAAGGTATGCATGGTAAGGGGCGGCAGCGGAAATTGATAAACCAGATCCGCCTCATTTCCATTCTCTCCAAAATAACTGATATTATCCTTATGGGGCACATTGGTCTCTGTAATGATTCTTGTGCCCGGCGCATATTCCCTTAGCACATCTTTCATTAACTTAACTGCCTCATGGGTCTTGGGAAGATGCATGCAGGTTGTTCCCGGTTCTTTCCACAGAAAACCTATGGCGTCCAGACGGATGAACTTAGCGCCCCTTCGCCCGTACATTACCAGAATGTCCAAAATTTCCGCCAGCAGCGCCGGGCAATTGAAATTTAAATCAATCTGATCTTCGCTGAATGTGGTCCAGAGATACTTTTCACCGTCTCTGGTCATAAACTTTGTCAGAAGAGGCAGAGCCCTGGGCCTTGTAACTGCACTGTAATCCGCATCCGGATCACAGGTAATAAAATACTCTGTATAAGGCTCTTCTCCATTTAAATAACCCTCAAACCATCTGCTGCTTCTGGAAATATGATTGATGACCGCATCAAACATCAGCCCGTATTGATGGGATAGTCTCTGAATATTTTCCCAGTTTCCCAGCTCCGGATTTATTTCTCTGTAATCCACTACAGAAAATCCGTCGTCGGAAGTATAGGGATACATAGGCAGCAAATGCACTGTTTCTATGGCTTCCTGAACAAATTCATTTAAAAAATCATGAAGGACTTCAAGCCCCGGCCTGCCTTCTTCTGTCAGAGTATTGCCATAGGTAATCAGAATACTGTCTCTCTCAGACAAATCCTGCTCTGTTTCCTTCACGCTCTCATATACATCCAGATAATTTCCTATCAGCCGGAGGGCTTCTTCTGTCTTATCCTGACTGGAATAGATACGCTGTAATCTTGCTTCTAATTTTTTGATAAATGCCTGTTCCATAATAATCACTAATTCCTTATTTTTGTTTTTATTTTTTGACAACGTTGTCTTTATGGATTTATTTTTAGTGACAACGTTGTCAAACATTGCCACTTAATTCGCTCTCTTGATAACAGAGAGCGGTTTTTTATTTGATGCTGCATTCTATGTAGAGCCTCGTTCAATCAGCTTACAGGGAAATCTGAATGCTTTATGTTCCGTTTCTTCTTCCCGGCCAATCCGGCTAATGACATAATCAATACATCCCTTTGCCAGAATCTCAAAATCCTGTTCTATCGTGGATATGGGCGGATAATAATATTCTCCCAACGCGATATTGTCAATTCCCAGTACTGCAATATCTTTCGGAATAGACAGGCCCTTTTCATAAATGGCACGGTATACTCCCAATGCCCTTTCATCTCCGGATACAAAAAACGCCTTAATATTGTAAATTTCTAAAATCTCTTTTGCCTTATGATAAGCTTTCTCTAAGGTATCAATTCCTGTGAATATATAATTTTCCGTCTGTCTTTCTTCCATAGCGGCCATAAAGCCCTTCACACGGTTCTGAGTGGACAGGTATTTCTTCTCTCCAATCAGCATTGCAATCTGATCCAGTCCTTTTTCTGCCAGATACAGACCTCCCTTGTACCCTACATCAAAGTTATCCAGACTGACCGACGGCACATGGGGATTTTCCGGTTCTCCAAATACCACATATGGAATATTCCGGCTTTCAAAATAATCCACCCGGGGATCTTTACGAATGTTTTCCAGTAAAATCGCACCGTCCGCAATTCCGCTTGCAATCAGATAGAATCCGTCTGTCTCATCTCCTTCAAATCGTTCGCTGCTTGAAGGCGAAAGGACAATTTTCATGGAACGTTTCTTGGCATAAGTAAACAAATATTTCAGCATAATGGTATGCCAGATGCTCAAGTGTTCTTCATGGTGACGCTCTGCAAATACTACAATAATATTGGTGCGGCTTCCCTTCAGGCCCCGGGCAAGCATATTTACCTGATATCCTTGCTCTTTGATGGTGCTCATGACCTTTTCCCTCATGGCTTCACTTACATTCGGGCTGTTATTCAACACTCTGGATACTGACTTAATTGATACGCCGCAGGATTTTGCAATATCAACGATTGTTACATTCCCCACTTACTCTCACTTCCCTTTGTCTTACGTTGTCATTATAGCCTGTCCGGCTCTTTTTTGCAAGTGCTTTATTATTTTTCAGCATATCTGGCAAATTTATGGATAACGTTTTGTGCACTTGTACTAAAAAGAAATTGTTTTAAGATAATTTCCTTTGTTTCTTTTACATCTTTCCATTTTCCTAAAATTTCATCCCTACGATAAAGCTTTTTATTCTCCAATGGTATATCCCACTCCCCATACTGTTTTGATAAATTTAGGATTTCTGGCAGGTTCTTTCAGCTTTTCCCTGATCCTGCCGATATGGGCCATAACCATATTATTATCCAGAAATTTCTCACCCCATACTTTTTCAAACAGTTCTTCAGAAGAAATCACTTTTCCCCTGTTCTGCCAAAGATACCAGAGAACTGAAAATTCTATGGGAGTTAATGTAACTTCTTTTCCATACAGTGAGCATTTATGAGTATTCTTGTTGATGATCAAACCATTAATGTCATATTCCATCACTGGCGCATTTGTTTGTTCCATGCCTGCGCCATGGTTATAATGAACATAACGGCGAAGCTTTGTCTTTATCCTGGCGGTAACTTCCAGAGGGTTGAATGGTTTTGTAATGTAATCATCCGCGTCGATGGTAAGATCCTTGATCTTATCAATATCTTCTGTCTTAGCGGTCAGCATAATGATCGGATAAAAATACTGTTCCCGGATCTTTTGGCAGATGTGAAACCCATCTACATCCGGAAGCATCACGTCTAAGACTGCCAGATCCATTTTTTCTGACTCTGCACATTGCAGGGCATCCATCCCGTTATAAAACTTATATACGTTATAACCGTCGCTTTTCAGATAAAGCTCCGGTAAATCTGCTATTTCCTCTTCATCATCAATCAGAATCTTTTCGTTCATAGTACCGGGCACTATCTTCAGATTGTCCATGTGCCGTGAAATGCTCTGTCGACTTGCCCTGTTCTTCCAATCTTGCCAGTCCGTCACTAATCGTCCGGTTTAATGCATGATTGTGTACTATGCCGCCATATACAGATGCAAAACCCTATTGTCATTCATTGGCAAATATTTCCCAATTTTCATCTTCTCCGGCTCCGCAAAGTTCCTATCTGCCCCATACCGGGCTTGCACTGCCTACCTGATAGAAATTTACCGCTCATGCCGTTACAATCCAAAATAGGGGCAGGGGAACGCCTGATAAGAGAATGAGAAGGCAGCAGCCAGCTTTCACAATCACATTACACTAAACCTGTGTTTGACTCTTAAATCCTGCTGCCAAATATGCTATATTAAGCATAGAAAAAGCTTCCTGTATACTTTAAATAGGTCAAGAGATTGACACAAAAAAATACCTCAAGTAAATTTAGATTATTACTGACCTGGCCGTTGGTAAAAATCTAAAGAATACAAGAGGTATCTAAAATGAATGTTAAAGGAACAAAGAAGAAAAATCAAGTAGCAGCAGTAATATTTTTGAGCAGCAGGAGTTTTTGAAAAAAATGGAGGTGATCAGAAAAAGTCTTACAGCTTCAACTTGGCGTGAGTTGGAGACCAATGGTAAGTTTGGTAAAAACGAAAAACTCTCCTTTATCTGTGATTACATGCTTATCTTAGGATGTGATGTAGGCAGTGAAACACACTATATGAGGGTAATTGATACCAGGGGAAGGGAACTCAGTAAGTCCGCATTTCCATTTAACAATGATTCAGAGGGATTCCAGAGTGCAAAGGAGTGGGCTGTGAAAACAGCTGAAGAACATAATAAGAGTCAGATAGCGCTCGGCTTAGAGCCGACAGGTCATTACTGGTTCTGCCTTGCGACATGGATGATTTCAAATGGAATTAGCGTTGTTCAGGGAAACCCTTATGCTGTGAAACAAACAAAGGAGGTTGAAGATAACAGCCAGCTGAAGAACGATACGAAGGATCCGAAACTGATAGCAAACCTTGTCAAGGATGGTAACTTTGGGATGCCATACCTTCCGGAAAAACTCTATGCGGAGCTTCGCAGATTATCCATGTTCAGAGATCAGCTGAATGAAGACAGAGTCAGGACAATCAATCGAATGCACAGGGAGATGAAGATTTATTTCCCAGAGTATAAGGATGCGCTGGGTAAAGTCGATGGCGCATTTAGCCTGGAATTGCCGAAACAGGCGCCATTCCCGGATGATCTAGCAACGCTTGGCGAAGATGGAATAGGACAAATCTGGCATGACGCTAAGCTTAGAGGACGCGGCTATAGCAGAGCCAAAGAAATCATACAGTATGCGAAAACAAGTGTGGAGATTAAGGATGGAGCCGATGCAGGCGGGAGCGCTGTCAGGTGGTTTGTCCAGAAGATAAGGCTCAGATACTGGTTATTCCAGGCCGCAAAGTCAGCAGTGGCGCATGCGGAGGAATCCAAGGAACTCCATATATACTATACGACACGGGCTGATAATCCATTGAAAAAGATGCAGTCATTGATCGTGATAGCCTGCAAGCTTCTGAGGATCATCTATACGATCCTGAAGAATGGGACGGCCTATGATCCGAAGAAGATGTTAATGGACATCAGACGTCCGGAAAAGGAAGTGGTTACAGCATAAGAGATTTAGACAGAAACAATAATTCCAGAACTCTGCCGGGCTGCGGAGGGTTCCGAAACCGGGCAGGGTTCTGGAAAGAAACCCGGTCACGATGGAGTGCTATAGGCACTGCATCATCACGACAAAGACCGGCTGAATCATGCAGGGCAGGCGTCCGCGGAATATCCGTACCCTGCGGAATGGGCAGGTCAGAAAGATCAAGATACAAACAAGAGCTGTAGCCAGCAGCAGTTCTCTTTGTAGGGCATGACCCTGCTAGAAAGCTTAGCGGACACTCAGTGTATGAACAGGTGGGACGAAGGAAGTTGGCATATGACACCATTAGACACGGAAAGTTCACCATCATAGTTAACAGAGGAATTATAGCCTTTATAAAACAAGACAAAGGGATGCTTTAAAAATTATACTCTCTTTTATCTATTCAGTATAAGATACAATGACTGCCATACACTTTTGGCTCTGTTTATTGAGGTAACAATTTAAAGAAAAGCCTTTAAAATCAATAATTTAGGGCTTGACATTATAGGAAGTACTTCCCGTATGCAAAAAATCCCTCTAAACTGAAAACAGTTTTGGAAGGACTTATATTTTGGGTATGGCAAAGCAGCCCACAAAACACTGTTATTTTATTTGGCGGGCTTCCCCTTACCTCCGGCACTATTTAAAAATGTGCCTTTCACCTATATTTTCTTTTCTATGTTTATCACTTTCTGCGTCCATTCTCGGTAAAACGCTTCCTCATGCGATACTAATAGCACTGTCCCCTCAAATTCTTCCAGTGCGGTTTTCAACGATTCTTTCGCAAGCGCATCAAGGTGGTTTGTCGGCTCGTCCATGATAAGGAAATTGCACGGCTTCATCATAAGCAGGCACATTTTAACCTTTGCCTGTTCCCCTCCGCTCAAAGTTCCGATTTCCTGCATGGCATGTTTGCTTGAGATACCGCAGCCTGCAAGACGCTTTCTCACATCTTTTATCGTAAGTGATGGGTAAGCATCGGAAACAATCTGAATGGGCGTTTTTTCTATATCCGCCCATGCCAGCTCCTGCTCAAAATACCCAATCTTTACCTGCTCCGAAAAACGGAAACTCCCGCTTAATGAGGGTATTTGGCTGATAAGCGTTTTTAGCAGGGTGGATTTGCCGATGCCATTAAATCCCGTCATAACAATTTTTTCTCCCCCTTTTATGGAAAAGCTGATGTCTGACAAAACAGGATAGTGGTAGCCAACATCCAGATGTTTTACTTTTAGATGCTCTGTCGTAGTCAGCGGGAGAGCCGCAAACCGAAAATGTGGCTTGCTTTCTTTCTGTTCCAGAGCTTCCATTTTATCCATTCGGTCAAGCTGTTTCTGCCTGCCACGAGCCATTTTTGACTTTCTCCCCGCAATATTCCTGCGGATAAATTCTTCCGTCTTTTTGATGGTTTTCTGCTGTGCGGCATACTGTCTGATATAATCCTCACGGAGCAGTGCCTTTTTTCTCGTGAACTCTGAATAAGTGCCAAAATATTTTGTAATCTTCTCGTTGTCAATGTCGCATATCCTTGTGGATATTTTCTCTAAAAAGTCATAGTCATGCGATACTGCCAGAAAAGCGTTTGGCAGGCTGGAAAGATATTCGGCAAGCCATGTAACATGTTCCTTGTCTAAAAAGTTTGTCGGCTCGTCCAAAAGCAAAATATCTGGCTTCTCAAGCAGCAGCTTCGCCAGTATAACCTTTGCCCTCTGCCCGCCGCTCATCTGCTCAATCGGTCTGTCTAACCCGATTGCCGTTAAGCCCAGACCTGTCGCTACCTGTTCTATCTTTGTGTCAATCAAATAAAACTCCTTGCGCTCTAATTCTTCCTGATACCTTGCCGCCGTGCTTAGCTTCGCCATATCCCCGTCCGCAGACTGGCAGTACAGCTCATTCATCCTGTTTTCTATCTCATACAGCCCAGAAAATGCGGATTGCAGGAACTCCCTCATTGCCACGCTTTTTTCAATTTGGGCGTACTGGTCGAGATACCCTATTTTTGTGTTCGGCTGCCATACTATCCTGCCAGAGTCGGGGATAAGCTGCTCCGTGCAAATCTTTATGAACGTGCTTTTTCCTGCCCCGTTCTGACCGACAATCCCGATATGCTCCCCTTTGTTCAATGTAAAATCTGCGTTTTTAAACAGATAATTTTCTCCAAAAGAATGTGTTAATCCCGTAACTTCTAATAAACTCATAATCATTGTCCTCTCTTTTTCCTGTCTTATTTTCCAAAATGGGCAAAAAAATAGCAGAAGTCAGATACTCTTGGTATCATGCCTTCTGCTATATCCGTTCCATCGCAAACCACTTGCAGGAAACAGCCCATATACAACAAAAGGCTACGGACAAAACACTGTCCATAGCCTGCTGCACACAAATTTGTACGGGAAAGAAACAATATATGAAAAAGACATAAAATCCCTCTCATGTACTGCTGCATTTCCCGATGAAATCCTAACGTGTTATATTACGCTATACTCTGTACAATGTTTCATCGGATTTGATTGTACAGAGCTGATTTTCTTTTTAGGTGGAAGTTCGTTTGTGATGTAAAAGCTCATGAAACTGTTCTCCTTTAAATTAGTGCAAATAATTTTAGCATGAAAACCAGCAGTTTGTCAAATCCTATTTTTATGAAATTTTCTGATTTTATTTCTCCATAAATTGAAGATTTTAATAGTTTATTTAGAAGTTAATTAGTAACATAATCATATTTAGCAATAAATATGATGAACAAGCATTAAGATAGCATCATGGCTTATCCTAAAGATTTTAGATTATTTCTATACTTCCTCATCTCCATTTCATCCGTATTATCTAATACATATTGCAATTCACTTGTAACCTTTTCACGGTCATATGGAAGATATGCCGTTACGGGCATGAAATTTGAAACCGTGTTTGCAAATAAATGTGTGCGTATATTTAAGTTGTTGATTAGCATTTTCAGTTCACGGATACGCTCTTTTTCTTCAGCAGGGACAAACAAACCTTGCTGTGCCATCTGGTACAACTCTGTGTCTGGGAAAAGCGTAAGAGAGTCCACCGAAACAAAATACGGATTGAGCTGGCTGAACAGTTCAGCACTATTCCTTGCATTACGGTATCCGCCGTCTTTTCCCGCAAGACCTGTCATATAAACAAAGTAATATTCAATACCCGCTTCATCTAATTTTCTGCATTGTTCCAGAATATCAGCAGCCGTATATCCTTTATTTGCGAGGGCAAGCGTTTCGTCATCACCACTTTCCACGCCGATGCTCAGTCCGTTAATGCCCATTGCCCTTAATTTTCTTAGCTGCCACACCTCTTTATTTTTAATATCACGGATGCTCGCAAACATAGCCATTGCCTGGCATTTAATCAGATAATCCCTTACGGTCAAAGCCCTAAGTTTCAGATTCTCGTAACTCATGGCAAAAGGATTTGCCCCTGTCCAGAATATTCTCCTTGCATATGGCTGATAGCTCTTTATCTCTGCTAAATCTTCCTCAAATTCTTCCATAGGCGACATTCGGAAACACTCATTTTTATACAGACTACAAAACTTGCATTTATTATAGGTGCAGCCAGAGGTAGCCTGTATGATGACCGAGTGAGCTTCATACGGCGGTCGCCAAGTTCTGCCTGTAAAGTGCATGATTATCGCTCCTTTCGTCCTTTTTGCGCTGCTTTTTGTGAAGATATACCCGCAGGGTGCTTTCTTATTTTTGTGTAGTTCTCTGCACATAACGGTACACCCACAAAATACTGCTCTTACAAATGATAGACGCTTTTTCTATACCGCTGTAATTCTTCTTCACTGACGTTTCCAATGATTTCATCGAGAAATACCAACAGCTTTTCCTTGTCTTTCGGCAGTCGCCCGTGAAACTGGAACGCATTGGAAGCCCCCATTGCCGCAAAGATGGTAGGTATCTGCAAATTTTCAATGAGCGTCCGTACCTCTTTGTATTTTTCAACTTCTCCTTCTTCCTGCCAGTTCCCACGCTGTATTTCTGCAAAAAGTTCAGAATCGGGATAAATCGTAAGCATATTTGCCCCTATGAGCGTAGGGTGTATCTGGTTGCATATATCAGCCGTCAATTTTGCTCCAATCTCTCCACGACCTGCCCCAGAAATGCTCACCAAATAAAAGAAACTGTAATGAATATCCGCTGCATCTAATCTCTGGCATTGCTCTATGATGTCTGCCGAGGTATATCCCTTGTTCATAAACCGCAGGGCTTCATCATCGCCTGTTTCTATTCCTATCGTCAGACCGTCATATCCCATATCCCGCAGTTTGGCAAGCTCCTTATCGGTTTTCGGAGTAACATCTGTAATCCTTGCAAACGAGCCGATAGATTTCACTGACGGACGATATTTGCGGATTAGCTCTGCAATCGCAGTTAATTTGTCATAAGACAAAACAAATGGGTTAGCTCCAGTCAAAAAGACTCTGTCAATACGCCCACTGTTCCAACCTTTCGTTGCTCTTTTAACCTCCCGTAAATCACTCTCAATATCTTCCAGAGGGGACATTCTGAATTTGAACGACAAATCATTATACAAAGTACAAAACTTACATTTATGATGCGTACAGCCTGCCGTTACCTCTAACAAAAGTGACGCCGCTTCATACGGCGGTCGCCAAATTGTTCCTGTGTAGTGCATAAACACATCTCCTTTCCTTATTCCTGCGCTGCTTTTTGTGCACGTGTGCCCCAGAGGGTATAAAGGTATGCCCGCAGGGTGTTTTCTGTAGTCTATACTAATTATAGTTTTGTACAACGTTTTTACAAGTACTGTACTTTTTTGTAGTACTTATATCAAAGAGGTACATTAATTTTTAAGAAAAGGCGTGTTATACTATTTCAGAAAGGAGTGGCAGGAATGAAAAAAAGTACATTGGCTGTTGAACGCTGCAAAACCGTTTCTACCATACAAAAAATTTTAGGCGGTAAATGGAAAATCGAAATCATTTATTATATTGCCTTTCGGGATATACACCGTTTCGGGGAGCTTCGCAGGCATATCGGCGATATTACGGAATCAAGCCTGACAAAGCAGCTTCGGGAATTAGAAGCAGACGGATTTATTACCCGCCATGATTATAAAGAAGTTCCTCCCCATGTGGAATATAACCTTACTGACTTGGGCAAAAGTTTTATTCCCGTCTTTGAGCATATGAAACAATGGGGAGATGAAAACCTCAATATGTAATCATGTTTTCCTCAAAAAGACAGAGCCAATGATCTGACATTGGCTCTGTCTTTTTACTTTTTACGCTTGATAAACAACTACGAAACAAGTCCAAGACTATCCAACAATTTTTCTATATTCTCACCTAACGCCATTTTTGCGGTTGTCTGGTTAGGGCTTACAAATTCTATGAGCTGCCTATACAGATATGGTTCTCCATAAGGAGCGTCCGAGCTATACAAACATCTTTCTGGCAGCTCAACTAATGCCATTTTTGTAGCAATAGAAGCAAAAGCGGCTGAAAGGTCTAAATATACATTCTCATGTCCTTTTGCAAATTTAATCACATCCATCCAATTTGAGCCGCCTAAATGCCCCAAGATAACAGGTATTTCTGAATACTTCTCACATAATGCCATTAGCCGCTTAATGCCGTCTAATGTAACTGGATGAAACGTATGTACCCAGACAGGATATAACCTTGTATTCTGCACTGATTGGAATACCGTGTCTAATTCCATAATCTGCTGCTCATTGCCAGGGGTAAATTCCCCTATGCCACATAAAGAATTGGCTGTGATATGTGTTTCTATCCATTCCTGTGTTTCCTCTAAACTTAGCCCTAACGGTACAGAGCCAAAGCCCAGAAAGCGGCCTGGATTGTCTTTTATGGCTTCAGTAACCTCTAAAATATTCTTTTCCAATCGTCGGATGTTGTCTTTTTTACTGTTATCTCCTGCAAGAACTCTGTATAATGTGTCCATCTCCGATTCAAGCTCACTTAAATTACCCGCTTTTTCTGGATGCGGTGCGGAGCAGAAAAGGATTGTCCTATCCACGCCTGCAGCATCCATTTTTTCCAACTGTGTTTTTGTCAGGAACATGATGTGTTCGTGACTGTCAATAACCATATTTACGCCTCCTTGACAAATTTGATATAATATAAGTATCTCTGAAAGAGAGTAAACTTCAAGTACGCACTTTTTTGATATGAAGTGTCTTTTTTAACACTGTACCCAAAGGGCATCCATAATATATGCTCCTGCGGGGCGGGCGGTTAAGGTATACCCAAAGGGCATCCCATAATGCATGCCCCTCACGGGGCGGGCGGACTATCGTCCGATAAAGTATGAAAGGATGGAGATATTCATGGCAAAAACACAAGCAGTTCACGACCAATGCCCTATTGAAGTCGGTCTGAATATATTGAGCGGAAAATGGAAACTAAAAATATTATGGCATTTATCTAAAGGTACAATCCGCTTTAACGAGCTGCAAAGGCTTTTAGGCGGCATTACGACAAAAACATTAACGGGGCAGCTTCGGGAACTGGAAGAACAAGGAATCGTCGTAAGAAAAGTTTTTCCAGAAGTCCCTCCCAAAGTTGAATACTCTTTAAGCGAAATAGGGACAACCCTTAACCCTATCTTGTCGCAGCTATGTGATTGGGGAAAGACATACCATACTTACATGGAAACGAAAAAAACACGTAAAGAAAGAGCTTTAGAAACTAAAAATAAAATTTTTGATACAGCCGTAACACTAATAAAGAACAAAGGATATGACAATGTAACAATAAGTGAAATTTGTCAAACAGCGGGATTAGCAAAAGGTTCTTTTTATGTCCATTATAAATCTAAAGAAGATATTGTAAGAGAAAGTTATTATGCTGACTTGGGAAAATATATCCAAAAACATTACACCAATTTTGTAACCAAAAATCCAGATAAACCTATAATTGAACGCATTATATATTTCCTTAATCTGGAATTGAAATTTGCAGAATATGCGGGGTATGAGTTAACCTGCCTAGCATACTCTTTAAATTTAGCTGCTTGCATTCCTGGTCCATCAGAGCATTTCAGCAAACGCCACTTTTCCAAACTTCTGTATGAAGAAATTTCACAGTCTTTAATATATATATCATCCCCTTTTTCATGTAAAGATATTTTTGAATATTTAGAAAGTATAGTAAGGGGTATAATGGCAACTTGGTGTTTTTCAAATAATTCTTTCAATATTGTCGAACGGGGTGAGAAATACATTAAACAATCAGTTTATAGTATTTTATCAAATCAAAACCATGAATCTAACAGTTATACTTGCGAACATAGTCGGGACTGCACAAGGGATATGTAAAGCAAAAGAGCAAACAGAGGAATAAGCCCCTCTGTTTTCCTTTTTACCGCACCGAAGGCTATTTCCATCTACTACATTTTCTGGTTATGCCGTGAACTGCCTGCATATTGAAATTGTGGCTCAAACAACTGAAATGAAAAGGTTTCCCTGTCCACAAAGCCCACCGTTTTATCGCTGTTGTACAATTCAAGCAGAAATGCTGCCATCTGTGTGCTTGTATGATAAGTGCCAAATAATTTGTCATAATCATATTCACTGATGTCATTCGCAATTTTCCCAAATTCCGTTTTTGTTGCGGCAGGAGCTAATACCTTTGCCTGCATTTTTGCATGGGCGGCTTTTAACTCCCATGCCAAGCCCTCCGTAAAAGCACTGACATAGAACTTTGCAGCACAATAGGTTACCGCATTGGGAACAATCGTATAGCCGCCGCAGGAAGAAACATTGATAAGCTGTGTCCCCTCCGTATCTTTAAAGTCACGGACGAACAGGGATGAAAAGACGGTGAGGGCTTCCACGTTCAAGTGCAGCATCCGACTGATTTTCTCCAAATCCTGATTCCCGACGCTGCCATAATTTCCAAATCCTGCATTGTTTACCCATGTCCGCAGCAGATATGATTTTATGCTTTCGTATAACTGGAAAACATTTTGGGGAACAGATAAATCCGCAGCCTTAACTACAATATCAAGCATCGGATGTAAAGCTAAAATTTCCTGCCTTAAAGTTTCCAGTCTGTCTTTTCTTCGGGCAACAAGGATTAGGCTGCTCCCACGCTCCGCAAAAGCTTTTGCCGTTTCATACCCTATCCCCGAACTTGCCCCCGTGATTACCGTGTACTTTTCTGTGTTTTGTACCATTTGCAAAACCTCCTCTTTGCTGATATAATACGAGCATACAATGTAGAGTAAACTCTATGTCAAGAGATAAGAGGTGATTTTTATGGAATATTCCATAGGTGAATTTTCAAGGCTGACAAATTTAGGGATACATACCCTGCGTTACTACGAGCATGAAAATCTGATTACTCCGAAACGCAATTCCAGTAACCGCCGCTGTTATTCGGACAAAGACCTCGCATGGACCTACTTTATCAAGCGTCTGAAAGACACGAGTATGCCGATTAAAGAAATACAGCGTTATGCCAAACTGCGGGCAAAAGGCGACCTTACCCTGAATGAGAGAATGGAAATGCTGACCGTGCATCGTGAGTCCCTTAATGAGCAGATAAAAGCATTACAGGAACATATGGCAAAACTGGACGATAAAATTGATTTTTACCGCCAAGAAATAGAACGCACATCTCTAAAATAGTCGGAACACATATCGAAAGTTCTTCACATGGACTATGTAAGGTAAAAGAGGAAACAAAAGGATAAGCCCTCTGCTTCCTCTGTTTTACCGTAACAAAGGCATACTCCCCGTCAGCTTGTTAATCTGCTTTTTATTTCCGCAGACAGCGATTCCAATATAATTTAATCTGCTTTCTGAGGTATTCGCTATTTTGCGGGTGAACTCATTGTAAGTCTTACACCCTTGTGCTAAATCAGAAAAATCAACAACTGTCAATTCAGCAAATTGCGGCTCAAACAACTTTGTTCTGAGTTTTTTAAGTATCTCGGTATTTCCTTTTAATATCGGTACGGGAAACTGTATAATCCCTATGTGGGCATTTCCCTCTAAATCAAGCACATCATTCCCGACAACATCGGGCATTTTCATTCCCATAGTGATGCCAAGGATAGCGGCGGTATTTGCAATAATCCCAAGAGGTAAATTTTCATCAACAACAATCACACATTTTTCATTCTCTACATTCATTTTCACTTTCCTCTTTTCCTTAATTTTAATTTACTTTCCGATAGAAACAAGCCGATTAAGGTAAGCCCTATTCCTATCGCAGCAATCCATGTAATTTTTTCCTTTAACACAATAACGGATGAAGTGGCGGTAATGACAGGGACTATATAAATATACACGCTTGTCTTAACAGTTCCAAGCACCCCTACCGCATAATTCCAAGTAACAAAACAAAGGGCTGATGCTCCAAGACCTAAATAGATAAGGTTTAGGGCATACTCTGGCTTTATAACTTTTTGCACATCCAAGTTGAAATCAAAAACAAAGAGAAACGGAAGCATGAAAAGTATTCCATATGTAAATATCTTCCTTGTAGTCCCAATCGTATTCAATCCATAGCTGCTGATTTTTCGTGTAAGCAAGGAATAAACTGCCCATACCAATGCCGCAGCAACCGCCAGAATATCACCAATGGGATTCAGCTCCAATTCCTTACCGTTAAAACTGATAAGGCATATCCCTATCATAGCAACTACAAAACCAACAAAAAATTGTACTTTCAGTTTTTCTTCTGTCTTTAGAAATACATGAGATAAAACAGCAGTAAAAAACGGGGCGACAGAAATAATAATGCCGACATTAGAAGCCATCGTATAAGTCAATGCTATGTTCTCAAGCAAATAGTATAAACATATCCCACATAACCCCGCCGCAGCAAATGTAAGCTCCTGTTTTTTATCCTTTATTTTTAAGCGTTTCGGATAAATGATAATCAATACAAGCAGACCAAGCAAAAATCTAAAAAACAGAATTTCTATCGGCGTGAAATCTGCAAGAAGTATTTTGGTGGATATGAAAGTCGTTCCCCATATCATAATCGTAACCAGAGCTGTGATATGCCCTGTGGTAGTTTTTTTATCCACGATTCCTGCCACCCTCCTTAAAAATGCGTCTGTATGCGGCAGGCGACAATCCGATAAACATATGAAAAAAATTTGAAAAGTGGCTCTGGTCTGAAAAGCCTGTCTGTATAGCTGCATCAACCGAAGTCATGCCTTGCTCCAACAGTTCCTTTGCTTTGCCTATGCGAACCGTCTGAAGATACCTGTATGGCGTAACTCCTTTTGATTTGGTAAACGCACGAAGCAATGTTGATTTACTAAGACCACTGCATTTACAGAGGTCATCAAGTGTAATATGCTCTGTAAAATGCTCTTCCATAAATGTGCAGGAATTCCCTATTTCTTCACTGCACTCTGGAATACACTTCTCAAAAGGTTGTCCATACTGCTCGACAAGCAACGAAATAAGGAGCAGGAGCATTTCTTCTTTTTCAAACTCTTCCCCACCGTCCATAATCATCTGATGCAAAGAATGGAGATAAAGATTCAGCTCATCATTTTTAATAACATTTTCCGAAAAGCCAGGCAATACACTTTGCCCTGTTATTTCTTCCGCTAATGACAGCATCGTTTCTTTGGAAATATTCAAACCTCTGTAATCAAGCGTTCCGCCGTCACATTGGACACAACTGTGGCTATCGTTTGGATTAAATAGCAGAATATTTCCCTGACCTACCGTGTACTCTTTATTTTTGCAGGATAAACAGCGTGTCCCTGCTTCTATAAAGCCAATCACATAGTAATTATGAAAGTGGTTCGGGAATGGCTGTACAATTCCCTCAAAACGATATGCTTCAAGATGACAATCGTCATCATAGCAGACTGTCCGTATTTCTTTTTGCATTGATAACACCTCCTCGCACTCTATATTATACTCAGAATGTCTGCTGGTTTCTTGTAAGATATCTTCATTTTCCAAAAACACATCTATAACCAAAAGAACAGGCAAAGGAATACGCACCTTTACCTGTTCTTTTCATCACAATATTTTGCAGACATCAATCTATTTTTATAAACTGCTCCACATTAACTGATTATCTGTAAAAACAGCCCTTATTTTATCGTTATCTTTTAGCCATGCCAGATATGAACGCACTGTACTTCCCACTAAAACATACTGTTCAAAATTCATTACCAGCCCGTATTCATCAAAAAGCAGCTTTAAAAGTTCTTCAAAGCACATAGGCGTTTTTAAAATGGACTGTATATCCTTTGATATATCAAATACTTTTTGACGGTTAAGCTGAACTATGCCTGTGATGTCTCTCGTAACATCCGAATGGGCAGGCACGAACATAGCAGCTTCCATAGATTCAACTTTATCCAGTGTATTTAGATATTCAGCAATATCATAAATAAAAGTAATCTGATATTTATCCAAAGTGCTTTCACTACTAATACAGTCAGCAAGAAACACAACATCGTCTGGTGTGCGGATACCAATCATATCAAAAAAATGCCCGTGTAATGGAATGACCTCTAATTCTTTCGGAAAATCAGAATCCGTTATTTCATTAACATCACTTTCAGACGCAAGCAAAAATTTATGTCTTAAATCTTTGCAAGGGTATCCGCCATACAGAAATGACGGCTCTAAAAGAGGATACTTTGTAAATGCTGCTTCAATGCCGTCTGCAAATATTTTACATCCTGTTTGCTGCTGTAAATACTTATTTCCTCCAATGTGGTCTGCATTAGAGTGTGTGTTGATAATCCCTTTTAAATTCCATCCATTTTCACTTAGTATTTTACGGACTTTTCTGCCTGCATCTTTATCATTTCCGCTGTCTATCAGATAGACATCTGTATCATTTGACTTATAAATCCCGATTGAACAAAATCGCTGCGCGATGGCCTGCCAGGGCTGTGGCGTAGTTTTTACGT
>NZ_SRYA01000210.1 GCF_004793545.1 Petralouisia muris
AGGAACTGTCGTGAAATAATTTGTATATTTTTGGAATCTATGTTAATATATGTCATGAACGAGTTTAGTGATTCAGGAGGACATTTTCATGGCACATAATAACGATAAAACATTGAGCATCATTGAGCAGGTTTTCAAGACAATGCCCCAACTATTGGATGAGCGCCAACGTCGTCTGCTGGCCGCAAGCATTGCAAAGGGCTATGGCCATGGCGGCATCAAACTTGTCAGCGAAGCCAGTGGCATGGATATCCGCACAATACGTTCTGGCATCCATGAGATCAAGGACGGCATGCCTTTCCCTTCCGGACCGGAAAAGGTCAGAAAAAGCGGTGCTGGCAGAAAACCTGTAAAACAACTGCAGCCCGATCTTCTGGATGACATCAGGGCTGTTGTTGAAAACAATACTTACGGTGATCCCCAGAAGGTTATTTCATGGACTGACCTCAGCCTCCGGGATATTTCGTCAATCCTGAAGGAACGTTTCGGGATTGATGCCGGGAAAGACATTGTGTCGCGTGCGTTGGAGGAGCTTGGCTACAGTAAGCAGGCAAACCAAAAAATGCTCCAGGTTGGAAGCCAGCACATTGACCGGGATGCCCAGTTCCAATACATCAACACGAAAGCCCAGGAATTCATTGATGCCAATGAGCCTGTAATATCAACAGATACAAAAAAGAAGGAACTTGTGGGCAACTTTAAAAATAATGGTGCTGAATACAGGCCGGCAGGGGAAGCAAGGAAAGTATTGGACCATGACTTCCCCCTGCCCGGGCTGGGTAAGGTCGCCCCGTATGGCGTATACCTTGTCAACGGCAATGCTGGGTTTGTAAACCTGGGGACGGACCATGATACGAGCGCATTTGCTGTTGAAAGCATCCGGCGCTGGTGGAACATCGTGGGGAAGCCGACATACCCGGATGCCCAAAAACTGTATATAAACTGTGACGGTGGCGGCAGCAACGGATGGCGAACGCGTCTGTGGAAATACGAACTGGCGCTGTTTGCCCAGGAAAGCGGATTGGAAATCCATGTTTCCCATTATCCGCCAGGCACGTCAAAATGGAACAAGGTTGAGCACCGCCTGTTTTGTTATATAACAAAAAACTGGGCAGGGAAACCGCTGATCGATATCAATACCATTGTCAACCTGATCTCATCAACTACTACGGCCAAAGGTCTGGAAGTGAAATGTGTTGTTGACAGAAATACATACCAGACTGGTTTAAAAGCAAATGATGAAATGATGAGCAGAATTGATATTGAAGCAGTTGGGCCAAATGAATCATGGAACTATGTAATACGTGGGTTCAAATAGTACATTTTATTTTGCGACAGTTCC
>NZ_SRYA01000211.1 GCF_004793545.1 Petralouisia muris
AAAAAGGAACCTTTTACAATTCAAATGTAAAAGATTCCTTAAGTTAATGACATTGTGTAAAATCAACGGTTATGTGCATTTTGAAGGAGTAGAATACTGCCCCTATTTCCCTGCACTTAATTGTGCATAATACATAATGCCGGAAAGTACAAAATAAACATTCGGAAGCGCCACGCCATTCCCCCACATTTTATATTCAGCAGAATCAGACTGCGGATTCTGTAACCATTTCCGGATCTGTGAATCCGACTTTGGTTTGGCAGCTTTTCCGAGTGCTTTTGCATGGGTGATAAAGATTTCCCTCCACCTAGCAATATCCTCATCGGCAGGCTCTTGAATACCAAGACCATCGCACCACCAGTCGGGAAATCCCTGCAGCCTTGCACATTCTGTAGGCATCAGCCTTCGTACTATATAATCTGTTTCCGATTCGTCATTCACAATCGTCGGATCTTTACAATCCGTTGCCACTAATGTATTGGCACACTCTTCATTTGCCTCCATAAAGAACGATGCCTTGGAACCATCATTTGCAGATAATGCGGCATGTACATCCGCAAAAGCAACTGCGTGTTGCTCTGTGGCATTTAAGGTATACATCACATCCGATTCCTTATAGCCGTCACCCTTATGGGAAGGCCTTGTCCCATTGCCCTCAATTACGGCAATGCCACCCTGGTTGCAGGTAGGGTTTCCACCATTTCCATCAAGGGTTCTTGCTGTATCTGCCTCATAAAATCCACTATGGGGATTATCCGACACCATACTGTTACTGCTCTTTCCACATACCCCAAAGGCTCTCGGCTGGACCACTGCCACTCCGCCCTGGTTGGAGTCCGGGGAATTTCCTCCCGTATCAATAGTTCGTGATGTGTCCGTTTCATACACATTCTGTCTTGCATTCCTCGTTCCCTCTGAAGTAAACCGTACATCATATGTTTTTGGCATTTGGACTACAAACGGCTGATTATTCCCGCCTGTTCCAAATGTAGAAAGAATGGTCTGCGATACTTCAAGGGGGCCTGTATATCTGCTGTCCTGTGAGTGGTTTTCAAACATTAAGCTGTCTGTTCCGCCTGTCTCTCCAAAGCCTTCTGTAGCACGGCAGGCAGTATTTTGCCACGACTGGAAGCCCTGCGCAGAATACCCAGACAGGCCTTCTGACTCAAATAATATTTTTCCGGCACTCCCTCCATCAAAATCTGCGACAAGGTAGATACGTTGTCTTCTCTGGGGAACGCCCCAATACTGAGCTAATGTAAAGCGAAAAATAATGTAAAGTCGCCTCCTTCAAATGCCAGATATGC
>NZ_SRYA01000212.1 GCF_004793545.1 Petralouisia muris
CAGCAAAGATGTGTATTTCTTCAGCAATGAGCAGTTAGATGTGAATGATTATCTTTTGAATGTGCAGAACGGCACACTGGATTTATCCGGGAATGAGCCTGTATTTTTGAGCCATAGCCCCGATATGCTTCTTTCAAAGATATGCAATGCTGAATATGAGCCTGCTGCCGATTGCAAAGAATGGAAGAAATTTCTTTTGGAAATCATGCAGGACGATAAGGAGAAAATATCGTATCTCCAAAAGATAGCAGGGCTTTCGTTGACAGGGAACACAGAGCAGGAAACTTGTTTTATCCTTTATGGAAGTACCACACGAAACGGAAAATCTACGTTTTGTGAAACACTGATATATCTGTTGGGTGACTATGCCTTGACAATGAAGCCGGAGAGTTTAGCAGTAAAGCAAAATCTTGACAGCAGACAGGCAAGCGGAGATATAGCACGGCTGGCAGGGTGCAGGTTCTGCAATGCCAGTGAGCCGCCAAAACGGATGTTATTTGACACAGCATTATTAAAGTCATTGTTAGGCCGGGACAGTATTACGGCAAGGCATTTACACCAAAGGGAATTTAGTTTTATCCCTAAGTTTAAACTTGTGATAAATACAAATTATCTGCCAACGATTACAGATGATACGGTTTTCAGTTCCGGCAGAATAAATGTTATCAGTTTTGACCGACATTTTGAGCCACAGGAGCAGGACAAAGACCTAAAAAACCGATTGAGGGACAAGCAGGAACTATCCGGCATCCTGAATTGGTGCATTGAGGGCTTGCAGTTATACCGCAAAGAGGGATTGAAGCCCCCGGCAGCAGTGCAGACCGCTACAGATACTTACAGGACGGACAGCGACAAGGTAGGAAATTTCATCAACGAATGTCTGACTAAGACTGGCGGGAACAGCAAGGCAAAAGATGTTTATGAAGCCTATACGAAGTGGTGTGATGATAACGGTTTTGGATGTGAAAACAAATCGAATTTCTTTGCGGAATTGAAAACAAAGGGTGTATTTGCGAACAGCGGAACGGTGGAGGGCAAGACCGTAAAAAATATTGTAAAGGGCTACACATTGGAGACAGATTTTGTTGAGTATGAGGGGCAAGAGCCGCTGCCTTTTGACTAGAGAAAATTGGAAATGTGAATTTGTTCAAAGTAAATGTAAATTCCCTATAAGGGCTTAACTTCAAAACATTACATATGAAATGAACATTTTGCACAAATCCAGTAAAATCAATGGTTTCAAGCACTTTAATAGATTGAAGTGTGCAAAATGAATGTAAATAATTTTACGGTTTTTGTAACGG
>NZ_SRYA01000213.1 GCF_004793545.1 Petralouisia muris
CCCTTTTATTAAAAACGACACTTGCTTTTTATGGCAATGTGAGTGATAGATGTAACAGGGGATGCCAGGAACGGAGGTATTATGAGAGAAATAACAAAAATAGGGGGCAGAAACACGCAGCCCGTCAAACGTAAACGTGTCGCTGCCTACGCGCGCGTATCGTCCGGCAAGGACGCGCAGCTGCATTCCTTATCCGCCCAAATCAGCTACTACAACAATTATATAGGAAGCCGGGGCGACTGGGAACTGGCCGGAATTTATGCCGATGAAGCAATGACCGGCACGAAAGAAAACCGCCCACAGTTCCAAAAACTGCTCTCCGACTGTCGGGCAGGGAAAATCGATATGGTAATTGTAAAATCCATTACCCGGTTAGCGCGCAACACGGTGACACTGCTGGAGACTGCCCGTGAGCTTAAAGCGTTGGAGATTGACATATTTTTTGAGAAAGAAAACATCCACACATTAAGCACGGACGGCGAACTAATGCTGACCCTGCTGGCTTCCTTTGCCCAGGAGGAAAGCCGATCCGCCTCGGAAAACGTCAAGTGGCGCATCCGCAAGAACTTCGAGCGTGGAATTCCTACGGGCGGCGGATTGTTCGGATACCGTTTTAAGGACGGTATGCTGCAGGTGGTGCCGGAAGAAGCAGAGATTGTAAAACAAATCTTTAACAACTTTCTCAGCGGCATGGGCATCGCACCCATTGCTAAGAAGCTGAACCGGGAGGGCGTCCCAACCAGGTGGGGGAATTTATGGAGCAAGAGCACCATCCGTGGCATCCTGCAGCGGGAAACCTATACCGGCAATCTGCTGCTCCAGAAAACCTACAGATCCGACCATATCACCAAAAAGAAGATGATAAACTACGGCGAACTGCCCATGTATTATGTGGAAGACAGCCATGAAGCCATCATCGACAGGGAAACTTTCCAGAGGGTGCAGAATGAGCTGGAGCGGCGGGCGGCAGAATACTCACGCCCGCATACGGCAAGGCCCGCTTCCCCATATTTATTCACGGGAATGATCCGCTGTGGCTTTTGCGGCAGGCATTTTTCCCGTAAGCTAACCGCTTCGGATAAGAAGTACACCAAGAAACCACAATGGGTATGTTCCACTTTCCATGTTTATGGAAAATCCGAATGCCCGTCGCAGCGGATTCCGGAAGACATACTCATCGCTAAGACTTCCGAGGTTTTGGGGTATG
>NZ_SRYA01000214.1 GCF_004793545.1 Petralouisia muris
TTGAGGAATTTCCAAATCAGCTCAATAAAGGCTTCATCTTTAATCCGCCTGCGCAGGATATTTATAAGGCTGTGATGGTCTATCGTATCAAAATACGACTTTATATCTCCCTCCACAAACCATTTCACACCTGTAAAGTTCTGCTGTAACTGTAAGAGTGCCGTATGGCAGCTTCTGCCGGGTCTGAAGCCGTGGGAATAGTTGGAGAATGTCGGGTCATAAATACTTTCAAGAATCATCTTAATGACTTCCTCCACCAGTTTGTCGTCTGACGACGATATCCCAAGCGGTCTCATTTTCCCATTTTTCTTTTTGATATACTGTCTGCGGACAGGGTTCGGCTGATAACTGTGGTCTTTCACCGCATGAATAATCCGCTCCACTCTTTCTTTACCATAACCGTCGAGTGTCAGCCCATCTATGCCGGGCGTCATTGCGCCCTTGTTGGCGTAGATGTTTTGGAGAGCCTGCAAGTAGAAATCCTCATTATAAAGATTCCTGTACAGTCTCTCATACTTGTAGTTTTCCTCTTTCGAGTGTTTCTGTAGATTCTCCAAAATAATCTTTGGACTTCTCATGATGTCTCACACACCTTTCCTAAATTATTTCAGTCGTATAGCTGTCTCCCTTCGCCATGTGAACGGTATTACCGCCTCGGACTACTATGGAGACTCCGTAGCCATGCAGGATATTCAGACACTGTATGCCATAGCTTAAAATGGTAAGCGTTCCTGTTTAGGCTATCCTCGTTTAGGCTTGTCTGTACAAGCGTGTCATGTTGTCGGCTATGACGTTCGCCGTTTTCCGCTTATTGCGGCTGGTCAGTGCGGAATGTGATGTGTAGACGCAGTTCGCACAACTCTGCGTACACCCTGCACTGCCTGACGTATAATAGCTATCTTCCGTCAGTACTGACGATAAAGCCCCTCTGGCTGTCATTTAAGCAGTGTAGCTGTTTAACCTCATACATGACATTTCATCTTGATGCCCGTTCACAGCCTGATAACTGGCTGAATAGCACCGTTGCCGACATGCTATACTCCCCGTCGGGTTTCCCTTTCGGATAAGTCGGTTGATGATAGGAATTAGGCTTCAAATGAAGCCCTCACATTGAACCTACTATCTTGCTAAAGATAGATTACAAACAAGCCCGCGCGGAACGAATGGGTTCCGCTTACGAGCGCAC
>NZ_SRYA01000215.1 GCF_004793545.1 Petralouisia muris
ATCGACAATGCCTATGGTGTTCCGGATGAATATTTGGTATCATATAATTATGGAGATAATTAATTTGAAAACGGTATCGCCCGAAACAAGAAAAATCATAAAAAAGCAAGTGATATCGCTTATAAAAAAGGAAGAAAACAATCTGAAATTGCAGAGACAGTCGCCATTTCCCCACAGGCGGTTAAAAGAATATCCAGTGCATACAAGAAGGAGGGCGCTGCATGCCTCAAGGAGAAAAAACGCGGGCGCAAGTTTGGCGAAAAACGCCAACTGACACCGGCACAGGAAAAAGAAATCCGCAGGATACTGATTGACAAATCACCTGACCAGATGAAATTAAGCTTTATGCTTTGGACACGTGCCGCCGTGTGCCAGCTGGTTGAGGAAAAATACGGCATCACCATAACACTGCGTAATATGAGCGAATGCCTCAAGCGGTGGGGATGACCTGCCAGCGCCCTACCAGAAAGGCATATTTCCAGGACAATGTTAAGCTGAATGTTTTTATGCATGAAACATACCCAGCAATCGTAAATAAGGCAAAGACGGAAGACGCCGTGATTTTTTGGGGCGATGAGACGGGAATCAACAACCAGGCTTACCATGTGTCCGGTTTTGCGCCAAAGGGGCAGACGCCCGTCGTGCCATCTTATTCAAAAGTGGAAAAAATAAACATGATATCGGCGATCAGCAATCAGGGAAGATGCCATTTCCTGTGCTATGAGGAGAACATGACACAGCAGAGATTTATAGACTTTATGGAACGCCTTGTTAAAGACACGGACAGGAAAGTCTTATTTATAGTGGACAATTTAAAAGTGCATCATGGAAAGATGGTTGAAGGATGGCTTTCAGAGCATAAAGATGAGATTGAGCTGTTCTTCACATCACCCTACTCACCAGAAATAAACCCTGATGAATACTTAAACCACAGTCTGAAACAGAATATACACAGCGGAATAATTCCGCATACAAGGGAGCAAATTCGTAATAAAACAGAAGATTTTATGCATGGATTACAGAAATGTGAAGATAAAGTATCCTGCTATTTTCGACATTAAAAGCTAAAATACATTGAAAAATACGGCTATTAAAAATGTCGATTTTTAATAGCCGTAGTAATA
>NZ_SRYA01000216.1 GCF_004793545.1 Petralouisia muris
TATGATGTTGGGGTCAAAAGCCCCGCTATAGTACCTTGAAAAGTTCATATATTTTGTAGTAAATACAAGCCTAAATAGTTTATTTGCTGTATAATAGAGGCGTCAAAGCTACAGTGTAGCTTGGGAAAGAAGGCAATCTCTATGTCATTCAAAGAAAACGCTTACCAGCAAATGTCGTTTACAGACAGCTTTTCCGGATTAACCGCCAGAGAACAAAAAGCGCTGGAAAAATCATGGGCAAAAGTATTTGCCGATGAAATATTTCCTGCCATTGATGAAAAGCGTTTTTCTGTCTTATACAGTGATAAGGCATCCAGACCGAATTCTCCGGTCAATGTGATTGTTGGCGCACTCATTATCAAAGAACTTTTTGATTATTCCGATGATGAAATGGTTGAAAATCTTATGCTGGATTTTCGGATTCAGTACGCATTGCATACAACAAGTTTTGAAGAACAGCCTTTGAGTGACAAGACCTTAAGCCGTTTCCGTAAGCGGTGTTATGATTATGAAACCCTACACAACAAGGATCTCTACCACGATTGTGTGAAGGATTTAAGCGCTTCCATTGCAAAACTGATGGGGATCAGCGGTAAAGTCAGACGCATGGATTCCAGGATGATTGAATCCAACATCCGCAAACTCAGCCGGATGGAACTGATATGCGCCTGCATCGCAAAGCTGGCGGCGTATGTGGATAAAATCAATGCTTCCGCTCTGTCTGACGATTTAAAACACTATATCAATCCTGACGATTTTAACAGAGTGATTTATCATCAGCGCAGTGCCGATGCAGATGAGCGCATGAAGCAGCTCTTAACGGATGCAGATAAACTTGCTGCCTTGTGTGAGTCTGGTTACAATGATTCAACAGAGTATGATCTGTTTGTCAGACGCCTGTCAGAGCAGACCATTGTTGAAAATGAAAACCGCAGGCTCCGCACAAAAGAAGACGGCGGCATGAAATCATCCATGATGCAGAATCCCTCCGATCCCGAAGCGGCTTTTCGGAGCAAAGCAGGAAAAGAGCGCCGGGGATATGCAGCCAATCTTGAAGAATCCGTTGGAGCCAATGGTTCGGTTGTAACAGAATGCCAG
>NZ_SRYA01000217.1 GCF_004793545.1 Petralouisia muris
TGTAGCCCAGCAAATTAAAGTTCCTGTCTCCCGCACAAAAACGTCAAATTAAAATCTCAGTTTTTAAACACTGTCTATAAAAGCGTGCTGCAGGAGGCGGCACGTTTTCCTCTTGATCATCCCATGTCATTCCGATATAGTTTTTATGGAACGAAAAAAGAGAAAGAACAGCCCCTTCCACAGTTCGTTCTTTCTCTCACATACCAGTGTGCCTGCCATATACGGGATCGTGTCCCACTCGTGAGGCTCCGGCACCACCGACATATACTATGATAAGAGAAAACTCCCTGTTTTGCAAGCTGATTCGCATAAAAAGTTCATCAAAGATCCTGTTTGATTCCTTCATGGCTGGATTCCGTTCGGAACTGCAGACCTGTCCCTGTTGCGGAGCCAGGGGCTCCTGCAGCATCCATGCCTATTACGACCGATCCCTGGTGGACTTCATAGGCGGTGCCCCAGTCCGCCACAGCCTCTGCATCATGCGCCTCATCTGTACCTGTGGCCATACCCACGCCATCCTCCCGGACTTCATCATCCCCTACTCCGGCTACGGCCTGTTCTTCCTCCTGCGTGTCCTGGCGGAGTATTTCCTGCGCCTTTCCACTGTGGAAAGGCTATGCGAACGCTTCTGTATCACCCTTTCCCAGCTACGCCGGTGGCTGCAGCTCTTCCGGGTGCAGAAGGAGGATTGGCTCGGCGTGCTTTCCTCCATGGAGGCTTCCGGCCTTTCCTTCCTGAAGTCCCTGCTCACGCAGCCGGCTTATTCAGATTTCGCCTCAGCCTTTGTCCGCCGTTTTACAAAGTCTTTCCTCCAGTCCCATAAAAACCCGGCACTTTACTGCCAGCAGGCGTTCGGCCCCTGACCCTTTTTCCGTCGGCCACACGCCACGGGTATGGTTTCCCACCCTTCTCTCCTGCATAATGGTGGAAAACCACCTAAGGAGG
>NZ_SRYA01000218.1 GCF_004793545.1 Petralouisia muris
ACATCACGCTCATCAACGAGCTGCAAAAGAGCATCAAGGGGAACAAGGTCATCTCATTTCTGGGAGGTGGGACGGAATGAGCGCAGCAAGGCAGGTCTGCATGACGGACAGCAAAGGCAGGACGCTTTTTTCTGTCCCCGATGGCGGCATCATCCGTATGCTTTACGGGAACGGGGAGGATTATTTTGCCGTCTGCCGTTATCTGGACGAAGCCCATGCAGAGATTGACGGCGTAAGTTACGCCGTTCGGGATTTTGCAGGGAGGATGGAACGAAACAAAATCAGCTATGCCCCTGCCTAAAGGCGGGGCATGGACAACGAGGAGGATTGATATTTTTATGGAACAGACTGTTTTATCGGGCGGTGGTAAGGAATGAGTACCGAGCTTATCAACCGCATCACGGTAAAGAAAGACGGCGTATATGTGTCTTCCCACAGCTCCAACGACACCTCTCCCTACCATTCATGGAGGTGCAGGGGATTGTCGGAAATCTATGACGCCGAGGGGCAGAAAGGGCTTGACCGTGAGGTCGTCCGTATGCTCTATGAGTATGCCGAGCTTCGTGGCTCTCATAAGAGCCTTGCCCGTTACCGCTACGCAAAGGACGCCCCCGCCGCCCATGCCATCTATAAGGAATATATGGATAAAATAGATGACCGCTATGAGGGCTTGGATGAAGCAGATAAAAAGAGCGTCTGGTACAAGCCCACGGAAAAGGCAAAGGAATACCGAGCCTATGAGCGGGATATGCGGGACAAGATGTATTCCGAAATCGCCGAGCGGTGCGGGGAATACGACAGGAAGCAGAAAAACAAAGAAATGGAACGTGTAGTCTCGGAAAGTCCATGAAGAAACAGAAAAGAATTATGTTATATGAATGGGAGTGACGGGGAGGAATAAAAAATGCTTATTTCTGAGTGG
>NZ_SRYA01000219.1 GCF_004793545.1 Petralouisia muris
ATAACTGTCAGGTGAGTGTGAAGGAGATGAATGAACATATGAACCGCTTACGGAAATGTCGAAAGCGTAGAGATTCCATCAAAACCAGGGGGTAGTCGTTAACCTGGGATAAGCCTGGAGGAAACCTGTTTACAGTCCAGGCGGTGGGCGGCATAAAGGCGGCATGAACTTTACACAGGCATCTGCACGGAACGTGGGAACCCACGGGCTGATGTTAAGGGAGCATATCAAGCGGAAGAACCGTAAGATAAGAGTGCCGATGCAGTCATGGGGGCGGATTGGGTTATAGTGGCGTGGAAGTTTCTGTAATGGGAATGGAGCAAAGAACCCGAATTATCCGGCTTTAAGGATAAGTCAACTTTAGAAAGAAGGAGGAACTTATGCAAGAAGCAAAGCCATACAGTATTTCAAAGAAAGCAGTGATAGCGGCTTATCAAAGAGTGAAAGCGAACAAGGGAACCCATGGCGTGGATGAACAGTCCATAGAAGATTTTGAGAGGAAACTCAATAACAACCTCTACAAAATATGGAACAGGATGTCATCCGGCGCTTATTTTCCCAAACCTGTAAAAGCGGCAGCGATACCAAAGAAGAACGGAGAAACCAGAATTCTGGGGATTCCGACAGTAGAGGACAGAATTGCCCAGATGGTGGCGAAGCTGCACTTTGAACCCTTTGTGGAGCCAATCTTTTATGAAGATTCCTATGGATGCCGTCCGAACAAGTCAGCCATACAGGCGCTTGAAGCCACAAGGACAAGATGTTGGAGAAAAGACTGGGTGCTGGAGTTTGATGTCCGGGGGCTGTTTGATAACATCAGACATGATTGTCTCATGGAAATGGTAAAGAAACATACCAAAGAGAAATGGATAATCCTATATATCCAGAGATGGCTGAC
>NZ_SRYA01000021.1 GCF_004793545.1 Petralouisia muris
TTCACTATGGGTAAATTTTGCCATTTTGCGTAGAAAAACGTTGGTAAGTTCCTAACATCTTTTCTAAAACAATATCATTAATTTTTGTTTCTTCTACCACCTCCCATGCAACATCCTTTATCTCACCAAAATAGCTTTCTTCCAATTCTGTCAATATCAATGATGCAGCCCAGCGCATCTGATAGGGCAGTCCATCCGTATCTGATACAATATCCTGCAAAAATCTCTGATATTGCATATAGACAGCCAGTTTGTCATCCAATGCTTTAAAATCCATAAAATCTGAAACTGCCATATCCACAAGGGAAATCCCTTTCGTTGCATATCCCATTGCCTTGGCAAACTGCCCAAATCCAGAGGATTCATCCAAGCGATAGGTCAATTTTATACTGCCATTATCATCCCTGACAAAATTCCCATTCTTATCTTTTACTTCTGCAAGTTCAATCCATACTTCCATAGCCGCGCTGGAATCCATGATTTTTTCTGCCTCTGCTGCAGTAGAACAACGATTTAGCTGCTCTATCAAATTATCCGCCTTTAATTTTGCAGCGCCTGTCACTTTGCCTGACAAATCGCTGACTAACTTTATATTACTTACTATTTCAATGCTGTCTGACGATGCATCCATAAAATCGTACAGCATAGCTTTATATTTGGCTACCCCTGGATAGTTCTTTTCCAGATAAGTTGAAAAATCCAGCCAGTCATTTATCTCATTATTAAAGATCAATCCATCTGCAAGCAAAACTACCTGGGCTGCTTTTCCTTTTGCCGTATTCTTTAACCAATGTTTATAATTAGCCGCGCTATAAAAGTCATCCGTTGTCAAAGCCAGATATGCACGCCGCTTATCCGTCGTATTACTTAAATAACGAATCCCTTCATGAACGTCCGTAATGCCATAATCCTGAAAAAGGGCTTGGTATACTTTATACTTTGCTTCCTCAGAACAATTACTGTTTAAGATACTTTGATGAAGAGCATATAACTCATCCGATGTATACTCTGATACACGGTCTATGATAGCTTGATTGCCTGTTTCGGTTATATCACCATTTTCCTCACCACTGCCAGAACTTCCTTCCCCACTGGTTCCATCATCTGTCAGAGACCAGGCATCTGAAGATAGAGTAATATGCAGGGCTGGAACAACCGCTCCTGTCGTTTTGTTAGCTGTTATGCTGCCAGTTCCAATTACTGTTGTTTCAGCACTGATGTCTCCCCAAAATTGACCATATGAGGCAGTACAATTATTCTTTCTTTTTCGTGAGCGTAGCCACCAATCACAATTTCCTTCGCCTGCATCAGCAGTATAAGCATATTGTCCCAGAATATGTGCATATTCGCTTACTTTAACAAATCTGCTGACGGATTGTATCCTTGCATTATTACAAAAACCATAAACAGAACTTGATGCTTCATTATAAGAAAGCAAATATATCATATCTTGCGTATCATTTCCCGCATCAGCATGCGTAATAGGATTTTCCACACTATTTATTACATCTGTCTTTATAATAGCACTTTGTTCATCATTGCTAAATGCCAGATTATAAAATGTGTTATTCAACCAACTGCGGAGACTACAATTTTCCCAAGTAATACTGCCTCCATCATCATGATAGTATTTACAATCTAATCCTTTGTCTGCCATAATAAACAGTGTATTTCCATCATTCTTAAGTACTCGCCACTTAATCCTCTGCCATTTGAAAAAGCGGTATTCGCTATCTCCAAAATAAAAGCCATCATACTTTGCATCATTTTTACTTATCCTGCGATATTTCCTGCCATTTACCCATGCATCCCCATTTTCATCATAAGCAGCTCCTATAATATCCGATGTCAGAGCATCACCTGTAACCTCTGTCTGCGGATAGCTGCCGAAGTAGACATAACTCCAGTCGGTATAGTCCGTGCCGTCATCCTTCTTCGTGCAGTGATGCACCGGGTTTGATGGCAGTTCCCTTCCCCTTGTCTGCCGTCTGGCTGCATGATCCGGCGTTACCGTTTCCGCCTGCCGTTTTTCTGCATCATCCGGCGTTACCGTTTCTGCCTGTGCCAAAACCCCCTGTGTTGTCAGAAGGATTGCCGCTATAAGAAGCAGCGACAGATATTTCTGCAACACTCTTTTTGTCTTTTGTTTCATGTTGTTCTCTTTCCTTGTTTTGCTGTATCCTGTCTTTTTGATATCTTTCAATCAGGCCGAATTGCTGTATGGACAAGCGAAATCTATTGGCTATATTCCAAACCATATCCCTGCATTTTTGCTCCAGTATACTGCCTTTAACAATTATAACATCCCTTCTCTCATTTTTCACTCTTTTCCATGAAAAATCCCCAAGGGATTCTAATTCTCCTGAGGATTCCTTTCACCATCTTAATTTTAGCCCTTATCCTACAATCAATTCCTCTGTTTTCCAAACCTTAACAGTTCCTTACCTCACAGTCTTTTCGGTAAAACGATATCCCATAACAATCTATGTACCGATATCCTTCTTCCTTAAGCTCGTCCATATATTTTTTATCATAAATCTGCTGTAAGGCTTTCTCTGCATCATCCTCCAAATCATCAATGGAATCAGATACCTTTAACTCCAGAACAAATGAACGCCCCCGGAGAGACGGGCTTTTCACCATAATATCTGACCGCCCGTTCCCGGATTCTCGGTTAGATTTCACCAGATAATTTTCACTCTGGCTTAAGATTCCTGTCAGAAATCCATGATAAAAATTTTCTGCGCTGTCATAGAAACTAATCGTTCGGAAAAGCTGGCTGTTTAAGATATCCTTCATTTTATCTGCATTGCCATCTTCCATCGCAGAATATAAATCATGAAAATCTTCCTTCTTTATGACGTCCTTCATCCAATTTATAATGGTATTCTGATAAATCGTCTTCACTTCTACATTTGGAATCCGCACTCGCAAAAAGATAGACGACTCCTTAAAATATTCGCTTTCTTTTGTCAGATATCCCGTAAAATAAAGGAAATTCCACAGGTTCTCCTCATTACTGTGCATATCCCCATAAGTCACTTCCTCATGAACCTGAATGTCTAAGATTCCACCGCCTAAAAGTGCCTCAATCTGCCCTTTCATTTCCCGGTCTGCACGGAGGATCAAGTCCTTAATGATATCATTGGAGCTGGTATTGATCCAGTATGGATGGGGAAATGCCTCGACTTTTCCGCACAGGTCATACATAAAGTTAATAACACTCCACGGATTATAAACCTGCATATTGCCAAATGTATAGCCATTGTACCATTCTTTCATGGTTGGAAAACGGCTTTTCACTTCATATTCGGACATCATCTGAAAAACTTCCTGTTCCGTAAATCCAAAATGTTCACTATATTGCTGGTCAAGTATAGAAATAATTTTCAGATGGTTCAGCCCGGTAAAAATACTCTCCTTTGAAATCCTCAGACATCCGGTTATGACAGCGAACTGCAGATAATCGTTCGTTTTCAATGCTGATTCAAATAAAGAACGGATAAAATCTGCCATTTCCTCGTAAAACCCTCTAAAATAGGAGTTCTCCAATGAGACGTCATATTCATCAATCAAAATAATGGTATTTTTGCCTGTAATTTTATACATACATTTGCTAAACAGCTTTAAGGAAGCCCTGACCTGCCTTTGATCCGCTTCTTCATCTGCAATTTTCATGTATTGTTCATACTCTTTTGGGGTAAGACGCTCTTTTCCATTTTCAATTATGTTCCTGTGCCTATCGAATTCAGATGCTATCTCAACCTGCAGCATATAATAAGCCGTCTCAAAATCTTCCTGTTTCGCTGATTTCAACGTCAGGTTTATCACGGGGTACATTCCCATCTGGCCGCTGTATTTCTCACCTTCCCCTATAATTTTCATTCCCTGGAAAAGTTCTTTATTCCGTTCATTCTTTTCTATATCACCGGTATCTTCAAAAAAATAGCGAAGCATGCTTAAGTTTAATGTTTTTCCAAAGCGCCTTGGCCGGGTAAATAGATTCACTTTTCCTTTCAAATCCAGTAACTCTTTGATAAACATTGTTTTATCTATATAGTAATATTCCGATTCTACCATATCTTTAAAATTTTCCACGCCTATCGGTAATGGTTTTTTCACTCCTGCACCTCCCATTTTCCCTGTTTTCCACAATTCGCATTTAGAGTTTCTTTTACTTTTTACAAGTTCCTCATCCATGCATATTATACGCTACCCTCTTCTTTATTTTGACAGCATACTTACGCTTTGCCCTCCCCCAAACCGGATCTCGCAGTCTTTCCGAAAGAACGATACCCCATAACAATCTATCCTGCGGTACCCTTCTGTCCGTAACTCTTCCGCATATTTCTTATCATATATCTGCTGTAATGCCCTCTCTGCATCCCTCTCCAAATCATCAATCGAATCTGATACCTTCAACTCCAGAATAAATGACCTGCCCCGCAGAGACGGACTTTTCACCATGATATCTGACCGTCCATTCCCTGATTCACGGTTGGATTTTACCAGATAATTTTCACTCTGGCTTAATATGCCTGCCAGGAATCCATGATAAAAGTTTTCTGCACTGTCATAGAAGCTGATTGTGCGAAAAAGCTGCCCATTCAAAATATCCGCCATCCTCTGGGCATTTCCGTCTTCCATGGCTTGGTACAGATCACGAAAATCCTCTTTCTTTATGACATCTTTCATCCAATTTAAAATGGTATTCTGATAAATCGTCTTCACTTCTACATTTGGAATCCGCACTCGTAAAAAGATAGATGATTCTTTAAAATATTCACTTTCTTTTGTCAGATATCCCGTAAAATAAAGGAAGTTCCATAAGCTCTCCTCATTACTGTGCATATCCCCATAGGTCACTTCTTCATGCACCTGAATATCTAAGGTTTCGCCGCTTAAAATCGTTTCAATCTGCCCTTTCATTTCCCGGTCGGATCTTGCAACCAGATCCTTAATTATGTCATTGGAACTGGTATTGATCCAATAAGGACGGGGAAATGCATTAACATCCGCATATAAATCATACATAAAATTGATCACACTCCACGGATTATAAACCTCTGTATTGCCAAATGCATATCCATCATACCATTCTTTCATAACCGAAAAGCGGCTCTCTATGCCATAGTAAGCCATCATCTGCCGCACTTCCGCTTCTGTGAAGCCAAAATGCTCACTATATCTCTGATCGAGTATAGATATGATCTTCAGATGATTCAATCCCGTAAATATACTCTCCTTTGAGATCCGCAGACATCCGGTAATAACTGCAAACTGTAAATACTGATTCGTCTTTAAAGCCGCTTCAAACAACGACCGGATAAAGCCAGCCATTTTATCATAAAAGCCGCTGAAATATGCACTTTCCAGCGGTACGTCGTATTCATCAATCAGAATAACCGTCTTCTTACCTGTAATCTTATACATACATTGACAAAATAACTGCAGAGAATTTCTTAGAGTTTTTTCCTCTGCTTTTCCTTCCGCAATAGCGGTATACTGTTCATACTCTCTGGCAGAAAGATATTCTTTTTCTCCTTCTACAATATGTCTGTGCCGTTCAAATTCCACACTGACCGCATTTTGTATCATATATACGGCCATATCGTAGTCTTCCTGTTTCGCCGATTTCAATGTGAGTTCAAACACAGGGTACATTCCTATCTGATCGGTGCAGCTTTCCCCGGCTTCCATAATCTTCATTCCCTGAAAAAGACTTTTATTCCGTTCATTTGCTTTTTCATCCCCTGTATCCTCAAAAAAATATCGGAGCATACTCAGGTTTAACGTCTTTCCAAAACGTCTTGGACGGGTAAACAGATTTACTTCCCCTTTTAAATCCAGTAACTCCTTAATTAACATGGTTTTATCGATATAGTAATAACCGTCTGTTACTATTTTTTCAAAATTATCAACACCTATTGGTAATGGTTTCTTCATCACTGCCTCCTTCTACTTCGCAGGTTCCTCCTCATGCCATATTATACCCTATCCCCCTTTATTTCACAATCAATTTCCATACGCTGCGCTTATCCTTCCCCAGGCAATTCCTAAGATTTTAAATTTTCGTTGTGATAATTGGAAAATAGAGCTATAATAAAACAAGAAAACAAATTCGCTTACATTTGGAGGTTTATTTATGAAACGACAGAAGAAGGCATCAATTTCAAAGAAACGAATTGCAGACGAAATACTCCGCCAAATCGGCGGAAGCGTTATTCTTGTATTTCTGCTGACAGCGGCCGTTTCCGTCTGCATGGTAGCATGGCTGAGCATTTCGTCCAAAAAGACGGAGCTGACAGAGGAATCCAATGCTGCGGCCAATCAACTGACAGGGTTTTTAGAACAATATACAAAAAGCACAAAACAGCTTGCCGCCAATCCGGAAATCAAGCAGGTTATGACAGAAACAAAAGCTGGCGATGATATCCGTCAGGCGGAAAACATGGACGCCGTTATGGAAAATCTCGTAAATATTGCAAATACCGACACAGAAAACCTTATGGCCGTATGGATTTCTGACCTGGACGCAAGCGTTCTTACACAGTCTGACGGTTTTACCAGCGAAGAAGGCTGGGACATCACAGGCCGCGGATGGTATGGCTGTATTGAGACGAAACAGACCGTATTGACGGAACCATATGCAGATTCTTCCACTGGAAAAATGATTTTAAGCGCAGCGTCACCGGTGTTAGATGACGCCGGAAATGTTCTGGGCGCAGTAGGCATGGATATTTCCCTGGAGCATATGACAAGCGTCATGAGCGAATACAAAATCGGCCGGAAAGGATATATCCTGCTTCTGTCAGAAAACGGCACATTACTTTATCATCCCCAGAACGATATGATCCAGAAAAATATCAGGGACGTTGGCATCACAGAAAATGTGGTTGACGCCGTAGAATCAGGGAAAAACGAATTTTTAAAATACAAAACAGGAGGCACCGCCAAGTACGGTTTCCTGCAGCATGCCGGAGACATCGGATACATAGTGATCAGCAGCCTGCCTTCTTCTGAATATTATGCAACGCTGCTGGCAATGGTTCTTGGGCTGATCCTCATTTTTGCGGCGGGAATCACTCTGATAGCCTTCAGCATCCGAAAAAGCTCCGCCAGCCTGACAAAGCCGATTCTGGATCTGAACCATACCGCACAGCGGCTTGCAGCCGGAGATCTGGATGTAAATCTTCAGGTAACAAGCCAGGATGAAATCGGTGAACTGGGCGAATCCATCAAAAAAACTGTCAACAGGCTGAAAGAATATATTGTATATATTGATGAAACAGCAGAAGTGCTGGCACAGGTTGCTGACGGAAACCTGAACATCACTCTGAAAAACGATTATGCAGGAGAATTCCAGAAAATAAAAACCGCCCTTCTTAATATTTCTGATTCCATGAACCAGGTTATGCTGGGAATCAACGAAAGTTCTCAGCACGTATCGGTAGGAGCTTCTGAACTTGCCTCCGCCTCTCAGATTCTGGCCGAAGGCGCAGAACAGCAAGCAGCCTCTATCCAGGAGCTTACGGCAACCACTGCCACAGTTGCAGAACAGGTGGATAACAGCCGCAAAGAAGCGGAAGCTTCTGCCAAGGCAACGGAACAGGCCACCGCTGTCATTGAAGAGAATCAGGAAAAAATGAAACAAATGATGAACGCCATGGACAAGATACACGGAACCTCCCAACAGGTTGTGGGAATCATCCAGACCATCGAGGATATTGCTTCCCAGACGAACCTGCTTTCCTTAAACGCCTCTATTGAAGCTGCCCGCGCCGGCGAAGCGGGAAAAGGCTTTGCAGTAGTTGCAGATCAAATCGGAAAGCTGGCGTTAGAAAGCTCCGAAGCGGCAAACACCACCAAAGAACTGATTGGAATTTCAATGGAAGAAATCCGCAAAGGAAACACCATTGCCGACAGCGCTATGGAATCCCTGAAGGAATCCGTTGCCGCCATAGGCAATGTCAATAACATGATAACGGAAACAGCAAAAAATGCAGCAGCGCAGGCGGAAAACATGAACCAGCTCCGTATGGGAATTGAAGAGATTGCCCACGGAATCCAGGACAATTCCGCAGCTTCCCAGGAAACCTCTGCCACCTCACAGGAGCTGGCTTCCCAGGCTGAAATGCTGAATCAGATGGTGCAGAAATTTGAGCTGTCCTGATAAGGATTTCACTTGCTGAAAATTTAAGGCTGCCCCATTCGAAATTATTCTGCAGAAATCGGAAATCAATTTCCTATATCCTGCAGAATGGTTCCTGAATGGAGCAGCCTGCTTTATGTTCCAGACAAAGGAAGATTAAAACCCCATCTGTAACGTCTGCTTTGCCATTTTACAATTTTATCTTGGCAAGGGCGTCTGCAAAAGCATTGTTCACTGGTTCCTTCGCTTCCTGCCGCATCTTGTTCATATAGCGGCTGACATCCTTTTTTGACACTCCTTTGCCGCTTTCTTTTTTCCGCTTCTCAAAAGCAGACAGCTTCTCCCGATAACCGCATCCACAGGTAAACCGCCGCTGCTCTCCCTCTCCCACCAGCTCCATTTTCTTATGACACTGGGGGCAGCGGGCGTTGGTAACTTTAGACAAAGTCTTCCGATAACCGCACTCCCTGTCCTGGCACACCAGCATCCGTCCGTTTTTGTGATTCACCTCTAACATCAGCTTTCCGCATTCCGGGCATTTTTTTCCAGTCAGATTATCATGGCGGTAAGTTTTGGAAGACGCTGCAATGTCTTTGACAATATCTGCCGTATAGCTTCGGATTTCGGCTTCAAAATCCTTCTTTCTGGCTTTTCCGCTGGCAATATCGGAAAGCTGCTGCTCCCATTTTGCCGTAAGCTCCGGGGAAGTCAATCCCTGAGGCGCCAGCTCCAGCACTTGCCTGCCCTTAGAAGTCAGATGAATATACTGATCTTTCTTTTCCAGCATAAAGCTGTTAAAAAGCTTTTCAATAATATCGGCGCGGGTGGCAACCGTTCCCAGACCTCCCGTTTCTCCCAGTGTCTTGCGTAAACTTTTGTCAGCGCTTTCCATATATTTCACAGGATTTTCCATGGCGGCAAGAAGCGTGGCCTCTGTAAAAGGCTGCGGCGGCTTTGTTTTTCCTTCGGAGATTTTCCCTTCTCCAAACAAAATCTTCTGCCCTTTGACAAATTCCGGCATCTGGTCTAATATTTCCTCCCTGGAAATTCCATTTCCCGGCAGAGCCTCATCCTCCGTCTCATCCCAAAAGGCTCCTTCTTCTTTCTGGAGGTTTCTGATTTCCTGCCATCCCGGCTGGCGGATTCTCTTTCCTTTTACGGTAAAATACTCTCCCGCACAGCCCACGGTTACTTCCGTCTGTTCATACTCGCAGGGCGGCAGTAAAACCGCCAGAAACCGTGAAATCACCAGTTCGTAAATTTTCCTCTCCCCATATTCCAGTTCACTGAGACTGATCCCCTGTTCTGTGGGAATAATGGCGTGATGATCGGAAACCTTCCTGTCATCTACAAAGGATTTATTGCCTTTTATGGACGATTTCAGAAGCTTTGTACAGACCTGCCCGTAGATTCCGCCTCTGCAGGCTTTAACCCGCTCCGGCAGCGTCTCCACAATATCCTGGGTAAGATATCTGGAATCTGTTCTGGGATAGGTCACTACTTTATAATGTTCGTACAGCCGCTGCATATAATCCAGGGTCTGCTTGGCAGAAAACCCAAAAAGCCTGTTGGCGTCCTGCTGCAGTGAAGTCAAATCATACAGCAGCGGCGCATAGGCTTTCTGCTGTTTTTTCTTCACATCCTCCACGGTTCCGGCACTGTTTCTCACTTTATCACTGATCCGGCTGATTTCCTCCCGGGAACTGGTGGTTGTGCCGTTGCTTCCTGATCTCCAGCGAAACCAGATTCCGCTTCCTTTTACCTTCAGGCTGTAATAAGGCTGAGACTGAAATCCCCGAATCTGAGCCTCCCGTTTGGCAATAATGGCAAGCGTAGGCGTCTGAACCCTGCCGCAGGAAAGCTGCGCATTATGCTTAACGGTAAGGGCCCTGGTTGCATTTAATCCCACCAGCCAGTCAGCCTCTGCGCGGGCTACAGCCGCTTCATACAATTTCTGGTATTCCCTGGCGTCCTTTAATTGGGCAAAGCCCTGCCGGATGGCCTTATCGGTCACAGAAGAAATCCACAGACGCTTCATAGGCTTTCTGACGCCGGCTTTCTGAATGATCCAGCGGGCCACCAGTTCTCCTTCCCGCCCTGCGTCTGTGGCGATGATAATCTCGCCTACATCCTTCCGGTACATCTGTGCCTTCACTGTCTGGAATTGTTTTCCGGTTTTCTTAATCACCTGAATTTCCAGCTTTTCGGGCATCATGGGAAGAGTTTCCATCTTCCAGGTTTTCCACTGTTCTCCATAGCTTTCCGGATCTGACAATTCCACCAGATGCCCCAGCGCCCAGGTCACCACATAATCCTTCCCTTCCAGAAATCCATTGCCGCCCTTGCTGCATCCAAGAACTCTGGCAATATCCCTGCCTACGCTGGGTTTTTCCGCAATCACTACTGACTTCATTTCTCTACCACACTTTCTTAATGTCTTCTTTGTTTACTCCATAACGGCTGCAGAATTCCTGCAGATCCCCTTCGCCGCGGATTAGCATAGCCTCCTCAAATTTCCCGCTTTCTCTGTCCTTAAATCCTGCTACCTGCTCTCCGGTGCAAATGCTGGCGCGAATCACAGGCATTTGTTTTTCAGAATCATAAGGTTTCATTTCTGTATGCTGCTTTTTCTTTCTTCCAAACATGCGCTCCTCACTTTCCTTTCCCTGGCGCCCTGTTCTGGCAGGATACCGCCGTTTCACTGCCGTCTCCCGTCAGAACCGCTATATCTTTCTGGTTCCCCGGCAGCCTGGAAAATTACTGCATCCAAAGAATTCCCCGTATTTTCCGCTGCGCTTTATCATCTCTGCGCCGCACAGAGGACAGAGGATATCTGGCGAAACCGGTTGTATTTTCTGGAGAATCTTCCCCAGCTCTTCATAACATTTCTGGTTCATGATACAATCGTTCAGCGCACGGTGCGCGCCTTTTGTACTGATTCCAAAATACTCCGACACATCTGACAGTTTATGGTGGGAAAGCTGAGGCAGACATTTTCTTGACAGATAAAGGGTGTCTATGTAATCATTCCTTATTTCTGCCCCATGGGTTTCCATAGCCGCACCACAGACAAAATTCAAATCAAAGGTATGGATGTTATGTCCCACCAGAATATCATTTCCAATAAAATTTAAAAAACCCGGAAGAGCCTCTTTCATCTTCGGCGCATCCCTTACCATATCATCTGTAATGCCGTTGACTGCCGTTGCACCTTTTGGAATATGCATTTCAGGGTCCACCAGCGTTGTATATTGATCCGTCACTTTATGGCTGCGTACCTTGACAGCCGATATTTCTATAATGCGGTCCAGCCCCTGCCGGATTCCCGTAGTCTCCAAATCGAATACCACATAATCCCCGATATACCGCATCAGGCGTTTTCCTCTGTTTTTTACCATTTGCTTTTCTCCCTTCTGCTATCAGGTTGATTATAAATGGATTTTCCTGACTTTGCAACTGTTCCGAAGAAAATCTCTGATTACTGGAAAAAACAGTGGCTGTTTGTCTCTGACGCCCGAATCGGACAAGATTTCACATTGACAGCGCCCCATTGAAATGCTATTCTGATTTTAAAGGATTTGAACAGTTTCCGCCGGAGAACATCGCTTTTTCCGCGGCATGGAACTGGCAGAAAACAGGAGGCCAAAGATGAAAAAGATAAAAAAACAAACTTCCAAATCAGCTAAATCGAGCAAAAGGCAGAATCAGGAGCAAAGCCTTCAGAAGCTTCTGGTTTCACAGGTCACTCGTCTGTTTCTGATGTCAGTCATCGCACTTATTCTCGTATCCGGAGTGTTTATGTATTTCAGTAATATGAACACACTTCACGAAATGGCGAATGTGGCGTTAAACTCAACCTCTTCCGCCGTGGAACAGACGCTGCATACCCTGGAGGTGAACGCACTGAACGTTGCTTCTTTGGAAACCATTCGGGATACCGGAGCATCCAAGAAGGAAAAATTAGAAGCAATGGAAAACGTCCGCACTCAGAATAATTATGATGAAGTAGGCTTTGTAGAACTGAACGGGCAAGGCTATTCCAATTATGGGGACTTCGATTTTAACGACCAGCTTCATTTCCAGGCAGCATCCAAAGGAGAGGTCTTTGTGGGCGAGCCCATTATCAACCGCCTTAACGGTGACATTATCATCATATCCGGCGCGCCTGTTTACAATGACGACAAGATTGTGGGCACCGTGTACATTGTAGATCTGGTTGCCTCTGTCAATGATAAAATCGGAGAAATTACATTCGGAAAAACAGGCTTTGCATACATAGTAAATAAAGAAGGCACAGTAATTTTCCACAAAGATCCGCAGAAAATTGCAGACCAGTCCAACGCCATTACACAAACAGACGGGAAGAACCCTTCTCTGGCAAAGGCAACGGAGAAAATTCTTTCCCGTACCGAAGACGGCACTATGACCTACTGGCAGAATGGCAAAATGATGTTTGCAGCCTACTGTCCGGTGAAAGGCCATGAGGACTGGCGTCTGATTATTACTGCGCCGAACCGGGAATTCACCTCTATGGTTTTGATTTCCGTACTTGTCAACAGCGCAATCGGTTTTCTCCTGTTAGCTGGTAATATCTCATTGATGACACGCAAAATCAGGGACATTATCAACCCTGTTGATTCCGTGACGGAACGTCTGGTAAAGCTTGCGGAAGGAGATTTGAAGACTCCCGTTGAGATTATAAACACCGGAAATGAGCTTGCCATTCTTTCAAATAACCTGAATGAAACCATCCAAAGCCTGAACCTGTATATTTCTGACATTACCAGAGTGCTTTCCCAGTTGTCGGACGGAAATCTGGATATTCAGACAGAAGCCAGCTTTACCGGGGATTTTGTCAGCTTAAAGGAATCCATTGATACGATTGTCCGCTCCCTCAATGAAACCATGACCCAGATGAACAGCGCCGCAGATCTTGTGGCTGATCACTCAGACGGCACCTCACAAGGGGCTAAGAATCTGGCAGACAGCACCACAGACCAGGCAAGCGTATTAGAAGAACTGACGGCAAGCATCGCAAGCGTCTCTGAGCAGGTAAGACTTACAGCAGACAATGCTTCCAGGGCAAACCTGCGTTCCTTAGAGGCAGAGAAAAATGCAGAAGCCTGCAACCAGCAGATGCAGTCTATGATCCATGCAATGTCTGATATCAAAGCCGGCTCTGCAAAAATCGGCGACATTATCAAAAGCATTGAGGATATTGCAGAACAAACCAACCTTTTGTCCTTAAATGCCGCAATCGAGGCGGCGCGGGCCGGGGAAGCCGGAAGAGGCTTTTCCGTTGTGGCACAGGAGGTCAGAAGCCTTGCGGAAGAAAGCGCTAAGGCTGCCCAGAACACTGCCAAGCTGATTATAAAGTCAATTGAAACTGTAGAAAACGGAACCAACATTGTCAATGAGACAGCCGAGTCCCTAACTCAGGTGGTAAACAATACCATAGAAATTAACAGCATTATTGCCGATATTGCAGATGCTGCTGGAGAACAGGCAGCAGCAATTGAACAGATTAATACAGGATTTGAGCAGATGTCCGACGCTGTTACAATCAACTCGATGACTGCCCGGGAAAGCGCCTCCTCCAGCGAGGAATTAGCAGCTCAGGCACAGAACCTGAAAGGACTGATTGGACGCTTTTCTTTAAAAAATGACTGACAAATGCAGCATTCAAGCGCACCGGAAATAACACGCAGAAAGGAGCGCATCCATGCCAGAATACCAAAGACTTACTCACGAATTTGAACCTGTATTTCAGAAAGATTCCAGAATATTGATTTTGGGTACTTTCCCTTCTGTGAAATCCAGAGAACAGCATTTTTATTACGGTCATCCCCAGAACCGGTTCTGGAAAGTCCTGGCTGCCATCACTGGTGAACCGATTCCCGGGTCTGTCCCGGAAAAAAAGCATCTTCTGCTGTCCCACCGGATTGCAGTCTGGGATGTAATTTTAAGCTGTGATATTATCGGCTCTTCTGACAGCAGCATTCGTAATGTCATTCCAGCCGACATCCCCGGCCTGCTGAAGGAAACCTCTATCCAGGCTGTCTTTGGCAACGGCAATAAAGCATGTGAACTTTATGAAAAGTACACGGCGCCAATGCTGACAGCTTCTTCTCCTCTGCCTGCCGGCTCTTTCCGGCAAAAGCAGCAGAAGTTTACCGATGCGCCGCCGATGGATATTTCCCGGCACGCCGCCATCCGCAGACTTCCTTCCACCAGCCCTGCCAATGCTGCCTGGACGCTGGAGCGGCTGACAGAATATTGGAAGCAGGCCACGGAACCCTATCTGTAACAAGAAATGGGGCTTTCCCTATCGTCTGCTTCTATTATATCTTCCATTCTGCCTATATTTCTAACTGCTGCCCGTCCAGCACGGCTTCTGTCAGCCTGTCTCCCTCATAGCTTAGTTTCAGAGAAAAAAACGGGGCGTCCGCCAACAGAAGCCGGAAAAATATTTTGTCCCCTTCCCAAATATTCAAAGAAAGGACCTGCTCTTTTTCCACCCATTCCAGCGTCCCCTCGTCACAATCTGTCAGAGTTCCTTCAAAATGGTCCGCTGTATATAGGCACATATATTCTACCGGCCATCCTTTTGCAGAAAAAGTAATTATTCCCCGAAAAGAAAAACCGGTCAGCATAAGACCGGTTTCCTCCTTTACTTCCCGGAGCAGACATTCTTCCGGGCTTTCCCCCGGTTCAAAATGTCCGCCAATTCCAATCCATTTATCCTTATTGACATCTTTCTCCTTTTTCACCCGATGGAGCATCAGGTATTTTCCGTCCTGTTCGATGTAACATAAGGTTGTCAAATTTGATTTTTCCATCATATTCCCTTTATTGCTTCAGCAGATATTCCTCCTTCATCACATCTTTCAGAGCCTCATAGGGCACCTCGATTTCAATAACGCCTGAGGCGTATGAGGTCAGGATATAAGGATTGCAGATCACCACCAGGCCCTTGTCATTCAGATAAAATACGTCCTCAGTCAGAACATCCGGCACGAAGCTTTCATAATCCTCCATCAGCCCGTCCTTATAAGGATCCTCTGTTATTTTTTTCAAAATATGCTCTTCCACAATCTTTCCTGCCGCTGCTTTATCTTCAAAAATATCCGACAATGACAGAAGCTTTCCAGTGGAGGCGTCAAAACAATATGCAGAAGTCCAGGTGTTGGGGTGGGGAGTTCCCTGCCACTGATAACTCTGAGCTTCCATGCTCAGAATTTTTGTGGAACTATAGACCATTTTATATGTGGAGCCATATCCATAGCCTGACCACTCCTTTTTCTCTTCCTCTGACAATTCCTCATAGACGCTTTTTGCAAGTTCCGTATCTTCCTCAATATAGGTCTGGGTTTCTGCGTGCTTCTGTTCAAAAGCCATATTTATTTTCTCGGCCGCAGCTTCATTTTCCGGAATGGAAACAACGGGGCTGTTCTCTGTGACAGACAGAAGCAGTACGCCGCTTTCTTCATCTGTGACATTCTTGGAATAATCAGTAAAAGTCACTTCCGGAACCTTTGTCAGCTCCACGCCGGCTTCTTCTGGAAAGTCCTCCTTCTCTTTTTCCTCTTCCTTGTCTTTTTTTGTTTCTTCCTTATCGTCTGTGTTCTCTTCCTGCTGTTTTGTATTTTCTGCTGCATTTTTCCCGGAACAGGCAGTAAACAGCAGACAGATTCCCAATCCAAGCAATAGTAATTTCTTCTTCATCTGCAAAATCTCCTTTACTGTAACAACCATCATGCACTCCACCATCTGTACAACGCCATACCCCAACCGGTCAAAAGCCGGGCTGGCTGCGGTTGATCCGATACATATGGTTCAGCGGTCCATTTCCTTTTCCAAGATTCATTCCATCTGCAATGGCTCCGGTAATATACTCTTTTGCATTCCTTGCACTTTCTTCGGCTCCAAAGCCCTGCGCCAGTCCGCAGGCAATGGCAGAAGACAGGGTACATCCCGTGCCATGGGTATTGGGGTTCTCAATATGTTTTCCCAGCATCCAGACAGGCTCTCCATCCAGATAAAGTAAATCATCTGCAAAAGCTTCCTCATGGCCGCCTTTTAAATATACAATACCCTTGTATTGTAACGCAAACTCCCTTGCCGCTGCAACCCTTTCTTCCTTTGTTTTTATGGTTGTTTTTAGCAGCAATTCTGCCTCTGGAAGATTGGGAGTGTAAATCTCTGCCAGCGGGAGCAGTTCTTTCTGGTAAAAAGATATAGCTTCCGGCTCCATCAGCTTCCTTCCGCTGCTGGATACCATCACCGTATCCATTACCACATGCTTTGGCTGCCAGTGTTCCAGACCTTTTTTAATCACTTTCATCTGTGAAATTCCTGTAATCATACCAATCTTCACAGCATTCGGCACAATATCTGTGAAAATGCATTCCAACTGCTTTTCCAAAAAATCTGGGGATACCGGCACAATCTCCGCTACCCCCATTGTATTCTGCGCTGTCAGTGCAGTAATCACACTTTCCCCATACAATCCATGGGCAGCGATTGTTTTTAAATCCGCCTGAATGCCGGCGCCGCCGCTGCAGTCGCTTCCGGCTATCGTAAGCACTGTTTTCACATTCATCCCTCCAGAATCCGCCGTATTTTCGCTGTTTCCGCCCCAGGATCTTCTGCTTTCAGAATTCCTGCAGAAATTGCAAGGCCGCCGGCTCCCAATGAAAGGGGCTTTCTGCAATTCTCTGCATTAATTCCCCCCACTGCCAGGTTGGGAATGGAGGCAGCCTGTAAAATTTTCTGATAAGTATCCTCTGAAATTGGAAGGGCGTCCTTCTTGGTTTCTGTAAAAAACCATGCGCCAACGCCCAGATAATCTGCGCCGTCTTCCATGGCTTTTTTTGCCTGCTCCGGCGTTTTGGCTGTTGCGCCGATGATTCCCTGAGGGCCCAGAAACCTTCTGGCGTCCTTCACAGGAACATCCTCCTGCCCCAGATGAACTCCGTCTGCACCGCTAAGCGCTGCCAGATCCAGCCGATCATTGATAATCAGCCTGGTATGATATTTTTCCGTCATCTCCCGAAGCCTTTTGGCCCGCAGAAGATATTCTGCCGAAGAAATATTCTTTTCCCGAAGCTGTATGTAGTCCACGCCGGCTTTCAGCGCAGCTTCTATCTTCTCTTCTCCATAGGAAAAATCTGCAATCAGATACAGCCACTTTTTCATTCTGTTCTCCTTTCCTTACAATCAGTCCTTTATAAAAGCTGCCAAAGACCAGTATCTATTCTATCGGAACATGTTTGCCGCCACAGCAGCCATTCCAAAAAGTTTTTTTCCGATAGCTGTTCCAATGCGTCCAGTAATGCATTCTTTGCCCTTCCGTATCCTTCTGCCTTTCCCGCCTGTTCCAGGACATATGCCATGGCAAGAGACGTTGCTACAGCGGCTAATTTCATGGATTTCAGCGCTTCTGCTGCGCCGCCTTGCTTTCCTGCCTCTGTCTCGATCTGCACCGCTTGGCTACGCTCCTGTGTCTCTTCCACAATCTGCGCCGCCGCACAGTAACAGGCTCCTGCCACTGCTCCTGTGAGACATCCCGTTCCTACCAGATTCCGGTATATTCCCTCTCTGTGAGAAATTTCTGTTTTTCCAGTTTCCCACAAAATATCATCGGTTTCCCCTGTCACCAGATATACTCTGGCCTGGGGAATCTGTCTGGTCAGGGAACGTTCTTTTATGGAATCAATGCCTTCTTTGGTCAGCTTCCCCTGTTGGATACTGTATATTTCTGAGCGGTTTCCTTTTAAGATTCCCCGCCAAGGCATGTTCAGAAGTTCCTGCACAGCCTCCATGCGAAAACGGGAGGCCCCGCAGCCCACCGGATCCAATACCAGCGGCTTGCCTGATTCCGCCCCCTGTTTCAGCGCCAGTTCGGCTGCTTCCTGCTTTTCTTTCGTCAGCTGTCCCAGATTAATCACGCAGCTGTCTGCCTGAGATACAATTTCTGTCATTTCCTCCGGAGCCACCGCCATCAGAGGCCTGGCTCCCAATGCGGCCAGACCGTCTGCACACAAAGAGACGGAAACTCCATTCGGAATCATATGAATCAGATAATTCTCCCTCCTGATTCTGACGAATACCTCTGCAATCTCCTCCAGCGAATATTCAGATAATAATTCTCTGTTCTCCTTTTCTTTCACTGCTCTGTCCCTTTCAGCATTCCCTGCAAATAGCGGACTGTCCCGGAACGGTACATGGCTCCTAACAGGATTGCCGCCAGAATGCAGCCTCCTGCCGTACTGATGAAAAAGGGAAGTACATAGGTAAACAGTGCGGCCTCCTGATTCCCCAGAAGCAGACTGGCAACCGGATAACAAAGCATTGCTCCAATTACCCCTGTTCCCAGAATTTCTCCGGCAAAATTAGTCCACACTTTTCCCGTATACCGAAACAGCACAGCTCCCAGGAAAGCCCCGGCCATACTTCCGGGAAACGCCAGAAGGCTTCCTGTTCCCATCAGATTCCGAATCAGCGCAGTGGAAAAGGCAAATCCTACTGCATAAGAAGGACCCAGAAACACTCCGGCCAGCACATTCAAAAGATGCTGGATGGGAAAACATCTGGAAGCCCCAATGGGAATGGAAAACGCCGACAGGCTGACGCCCAGGGCAGTCATCATGCCTGCCGCCGCCAGTTTTCTTGTATTCACTTTCATATTCCCTCCTGTTACAAAATATCAATATATTCTCCAGACAAAGCTTTGTTCATACTGCGGACTGCGCAGAATTTCCCGCACATAGAACAGGTGTCGTCATGCTCCGGCTTTCTGTCCTCCCGAATCTTTTTTGCTGTCTCCGGGTCCATGGCACACTCCCACTGAGCCTCCCAGTCCAGATTACGCCTTGCATCCGCCATTTTGTCATCCAGCTCTCGGGCTCCTCGGACGCCTTTTGCAATATCTGCTGCATGGGCTGCAATCTTAGAGGCCATAATTCCCTGTTTCACATCCTCCACATTAGGAAGCGCCAGATGCTCTGCCGGCGTTACATAGCACAAAAACGCCGCTCCGTTCTGGGCCGCAATGGCTCCGCCAATGGCTGAGGTAATATGATCATACCCTGGAGCAATATCCGTCACAATGGGCCCCAGCACATAAAAAGGCGCTCCCATGCAAATCGTCTGCTGGATCTTCATATTGGCCGCAATCTGGTCCATGGGCATATGGCCCGGTCCTTCCACCATCACCTGTACATCCTTTTCCCACGCCCGTTTTGTCAGCTCTCCCAATCGCACCAGCTCCTCAATCTGGCATACATCCGATCCGTCCGCCAGACAGCCTGGACGACAGGCGTCTCCCAGAGAAATGGTAACATCATATTCCCGGCAGATTTCCAGAATTTCATCAAAATATTCATAAAATGGATTTTCTTCTCCGGTCATGCTCATCCAGGCAAATACCAGGGAGCCTCCTCTGGATACAATATTCATTTTCCGCTTATGCTTTTTAATCTGCTCAATAGTTTTTCTGGTAATGCCGCAATGAAGCGTTACAAAATCCACGCCATCCTGAGCATGAAGCCTTACCACATCAATAAAATCTTTGGCTGTCAATGTGGCCAAATCCCTCTGATAATGGATCACCGAATCATACACCGGCACAGTCCCAATCATGGCAGGGCACTCCGAAGTTAATTTTCTCCGAAAAGGAATGGTGTCTCCGTGAGAAGACAGATCCATAATGGCGTGGGCTCCCATATTTACCGCTTCCATAACTTTTTCCATCTCCACGTCATAATCCTTACAGTCCCTGGATACTCCCAGATTCACATTAATCTTCGTCCGCAGCATGGAGCCTACCCCTTCCGGATCAATGCAGGCATGGTTCTTATTGGCGCAGATTGCCACCTTCCCCTCCGCTACCAGCGGCATCAGTTCTTCCACCGTCATCCGTTCCTTGGCTGCCACCTTCTTCAATTCTTCTGTTACAATACCCCTGCGGGCCGCTTCCATCTGCGTTGCATAATCTCTCATTACATTTCCTCCTTCTTGTCCTGCTTTTTGGACATCACGGTATGCCTTTCGGCGTTTCCTCCGAAAAAAAGACGCTCCAAATTGCGAGCGTCTTCTGAATCTGCTGAATATCTACGCTCCCTACGACAGTATTAACTGACAGGTTCAAAGAGTCAGGTTTTAACCTTCTCAACCGCGCTGCGGTCCCTCTGCGTTCTGCTATCAATGCTAATCATATATGATTTTGATTCTGTTGTCAATAAACAACGTTACTTATTGTATTCCTCTATGATAGGAGGTATCTGAGACATCATAAGGTCAATATCCTCAAACATGGCGCTCTTCGTAGTTCCAAGCTTACTTGCATACTCAATATGCTCCATAACCTCCTGATAATGCTCTCTGGTTTTATCAAAAAACCCGCACAAGGACTGCAGCGATGTATTTGACTGATCAATGACGCCGGAAATCTCCGTCTGCACTGTCTCCGCCCCTTCCGCTGCCTGAGTAATCTTGTCAAACATCTCATATGTATCATTTACTTTATTAATGCTTGCTTCCAATGCCTCCTGGGAGGTATTGATGCTTTCATTCAGCTTATCGGTTCCCTGTTCCACATCTCCGATGCTGGAATTCACTTCCGCCACAAGCTTCTTGATCTCATCCGCCAGGGCCTTCACTTCCACAGCTACCACCGCAAACCCTTTGCCCTGCTCTCCGGCTCTGGCAGCCTCGATGGTAGCATTCAGCGCAAGCATATTGGTCTGGTCTGCAATGGTTACAATCTTACTGGTACACTTCTTGATTTTCTTCACCGCTTCCATGAAATCCCCGAAGGTGTTTTCCATTTCCTCAAAATGAGATTCCACCTCTTTGGAACTGTTCTTAAGATCCTCCACCCCGTTCTGGGCCTGATCCACAGATTGGGCAATCTCACTTTTTACCTCTGTAAACTGTCCGGACGCCTGGTTGATCGTGGAAAAAGTATCTCCAAAATCCTGAAGTCTCTCCTGAAAGTTCTCTGATTCACGAAGCACCCTGGCAAAGGATTTACTCACTATCCCTAATTCCTGCAGAGAATTCACTTCCTTCTGCACCAAATCTGTGTGGTATCCTTTCAGACTTTCCATTACATACAATACGGGATAAAGACCCTTCTTCTGTTTCTTTCCGGCCTTTTTGGGGCCTTTTTTTTCAAATAGCATCTTTTACCCCCTTTACTCAAACACCACACAGGTCATGGACTGATTCACAAAACGGTTATTATAATGTTCCCCATATCCTACAAGCCCCGCATGATTTCCCAGAGTTCCCATATCCATCAGATATTCCTGCATGTAATGATTCTCGCTGAACATCAGATACCGGAACAGGCAGTTGACAGAAAACACGCCGGAAACTTTGGGGAACTCTCTTTGAATGGTCTGAATCGTATCTTTTACAATTCTCTTATAATCTCCAAGTTCCAGCAGAATCAGCACATCCGAATCATTCACCTGGCGAAAACACGCCAGTGCATTCCCTTCCACTTCCTTAATAGATATAATGCAGGTCTCATCCCCGTCAATCCGTCCAAAAGGATTCTTAAAGGTCTGGGACGTAATCTCCTGCTCCGTTACTTTCAAAATACTCTGGTATACCTGCTTTGCAGGCTTTCCATTCAATTCTCCGATCACATATTTGGCCCTGTTGGTTTTGGATGCAATAAAACGGTAATTTCCCATCTTATGATAAATGTTTTCTTTATATGCCTTTACTTTTCCTCCCAGATTCTTAATCAAAGCATACGCCACTGCATCCTCATAAATCCTTCCATTGGCCGATACTTTTCCGGCGTCGCCGGTGCCGCCTACCAGAGAAATTCCTCTGCGCTTAAGCACGCTGTATACCGTAGTCAGCGCACAAGCATCGTTGCCGGAGCAAAAATCCAGACATATCGTGTCATTTCTGGAAGCGTCTACCTGCTCCACATCCCGCTGCAGACGTTCAATATATTTTACCGGCATCACGGAAACCTCCTCCAAAACATCGGCCGCCGCAGAAACGCCATCGTAAAACGCAACCAGGCCCACGCCCTTTTCCACTACTCTGGTATCATAACTCATCCCAATGCACCCGATGCTGGGCACGCCGGGATACAGTTCTTCCAATTTACGCACATGCGCTTCAAACTGTCCCTCATTTGACATCAGCAAAATCATCTGGGGGTTCTTAAGCCCTTTGACCGCCTCCTTCAAATCTCCCTTCTGGCTCATACCATAAAACTGTTTCACTTCGTTATCCCTTTCTGTATGAATGATAAAATAGAACTACTGTTATTACTATCTTATCCTATCTAAAGTACCAGGTCAATCCATTATTCGCTATTTTCTCCCTTTTGAAGCACCTCCAGGGCCTTTAAAACCTGATTATCATGCAAAGGATTGTAGACCTCGCCCTCTGTTTCTTCCTGATAGCTGTATTCCAGCTCAATATCCGGTTCAATGCCTGCTCCGTGAATATAATTTCCCTTGGGCGTAAAATATTTGGCCATGGTAACCTTCACAGCGCTTCCATCTTCCATGGGAATAATAGTCTGAACAATGCCTTTTCCAAAAGAAGTGGTTCCAATCAAGGTTCCATATTCATAATCCTTAATGGCCCCTGCAAAAATTTCCGACGCACTGGCGCTGTTCCCATTGATTAACACTGCCATGGGAAGCTTTGTACATTCTGCATCCGATTTGTACTCGGAACGGCTGCCGTACTTATCCTCTGTATACACCAGCAATCCCTTCGGCAGAATCGCATCCAACATTGCACACACAGATTGAAGCACTCCCCCGGGATTATCCCGCAAATCCACAATCACCGATTCCATGCCCTGATTCTCAAGCTCCTTCCAGGCCTCTGAAAACTGCTCTGGCGTAGATTCCGAAAATTCCGAAATCTGAATAAAGCCTACCTGCCCCTCCAGCATCTCAGACTGCACGGTAGGCACCTCAATTTGCCGCCGCTCTACATCCAGCTGGATATGCTCCAACTCACCGCTGCGCAGCAGTTCCAAATGTACCGTCGTTCCCTCCTCTCCTTTGATATGGGTCACCAACTCCGACAACTCCATACTGTCCCCTTCAATGTCCCCTACTTTAACAATCACATCTCCGTCCTTTACCCCTGCTTCCTCTGCAGGAGTGCCTGGGTAAACATGAAGGATTGTAACAACTTTCGTGTTCACGTTCTGGGTCAGAACTGCGCCGATCCCATAATAGATTCCGCTGGTGCTCTCTGTAAGGGCACGGTATTCCTCCGCCGTGTAATAAGCAGAATAAGGATCTCCCAATCCCTCCACCATTCCGGCGTACATGCCCTCCACTAACGCTTCTTCATCCACATCCTCATAGTAATACTGATCGATGAGATCTGCAATTTCACCAGATTTCTCCTCCACACTTTTCTCTAAAATCGCCTCTCTGCTGCTTTCCTCATTCTGGGAAAGCACCTTTCTCTGACTGCCGGCGCTGACGCCCAGCCAGATTCCTCCGGCTGTCAGGGTCACCACAAGCAGCGTTGCAAGGGTACCCACTGCAACTCCTTTGCCGAAATTCGACTTATTTTTCCTGGGGGGTTCTAAATATTCCTGATAATCCATATTCTGTGATTCCTCTTTCCTGATCTGTAATTTCCATTTATTATATCAAAAAATTATGTTTATATCATGAATTTTTATTCTATAGAAATTAAACTTTCAAATGTTTTCGGATTGTCAGGCGGCTTCCTAAAAATCCGATTCCCACACCCAGAATCAATCCTACTGGAACTAATGTGGAAAATACCTTATTCACTGGAAGAAATTCCAGCATTCCGCTTAACCAGAGAAATTTTTCTCCCACATAGACAATAATCTTCCGATACATCTGATACAGCACCAATAGCGGCAGGGCAGAGCCAATGAGCCCAATCAGGATTCCCTCTACAATAAACGGAGCCCGTACAAAATAATCGGTAGAGCCGATTAATTTCATAATGGCAATCTCCTCCCGCCGGACCGCAATTCCGATGGTAACCGTATTACTGATCAGAAATACCGCCACACACAGCAGGATCAAAATAATTCCCGCTGACACATAACCGATGAGACGGTTGAAATCCGTCAGGGTATGGGCCGCAAGATCTGAACTTTTCACTTCCTTCACGCCATCCAGGGACTGAATATATGTCACCAGAGATTCCTGCATGGAAATATCATTCATATACACTTCATAATGAGCTGAATTCGCCAGCGGATTATCCTCTGCAAATCCTTCCGCCATATCTTCTGCTCCTTTAAAATAAATCTTCTGAAAATTATCCCAGGCGGCTTCTGCAGATACAAATACCTTTTCTGATACCTCCACACGCTTTCCTATCTGTTCTCCCACAGCATCCATCTGTTCCTGGGTAGCTCCATCCACAAAGAAAACCGTAACAGCAACCCCGGACTCCACCTCCCGTACCACACTCTGGAAATTCACTACCACAGAGTAGAAAATGCCGAAAAGAAAAATACATGCTGCCATAGTGGCAATGGAGGCCAGTGAAAACATTTTATTTTTCCAGATATTCTTTGCTCCCTGTCTTAAGGTATACCAGAACGTACTAATCCTCATAAAAATCACCTATCCGCTCATCCGAAATGACAACGCCTTTCTTCATTGTAATGACGCGTTTGCGCATGGCCTTTACAATCTCCAGATTATGGGTCACCACCAGGACTGTGGTGCCTCTCTGGTTGATTTCCTCCAACAGCATCATAATTTCCCAGGCGTTATGAGCGTCCAGATTACCAGTGGGCTCGTCTGCAAGAAGAATCCTTGGTTCATTCACCAAAGCCCTTGCAATCGCCACCCTCTGCTGCTCCCCTCCGGAAATTTCTTTGGGATAGGATTTGTACTTTGCAGCCAGTCCCACCATGGACAACACAGCGGGAACCTTCCTTCTCATAATCTTTACCGGCGTTCCCACAGCTCTTTGGGCAAAAGCCACATTCTCATATACATTCCGATCCTTTAACAGCCTGAAATCCTGGAATACTACGCCGATATTTCTCCGGAACCTGGGAATATCCCTATGTCGGATATTTCCCAGCTTCTGATTATTAATGGAAATGCTTCCTTTGGTAGGCTCCAATTCCTTTAACAGCAATTTGATCAGGGTGGATTTTCCTGAACCGCTGTCTCCCACTACAAAAACAAATTCTCCCGGCTCAATATACAGGCTCACATCATTTAACGCAGGAATTCCCGCGGAATATGCTTTGCTGACATTTTCAAGTTTTATCATCTGATTCACTCCTAAATTCAATAATCCAAAGATTCCATATACTTCATGTATTTTACAACCATCAGAGCAATCTTAAAGGTAATGGCGTCCTCAAATACCCGCAAATCCAGGCCGGTGCTCTTCTGAAGCTTATCCAGCCGGTACACCAGGGTATTCCGATGAATATACAGCTGTCTGGAAGTTTCTGACACATTCAGGCTGTTTTCAAAAAATTTATTGATGGTGGTAAGGGTCTCTTCATCGAATTCATCCGGAGATTTTCCATCAAAAATTTCCTTGATAAACATTTTACACAAAGGGATGGGCAGCTGATAAATCAGACGCCCGATTCCCAATGTGGAATATGCATTGACATGACGCTCCTCAAAGAAAATCTTTCCCACATCCAGGGCCATCCTGGCTTCTTTATAAGAACGGGAAACCTCTTTGATTTCATTTACAATGGTGCCGTAAGCAATATGGATATCCATATCATCCCCGCCGTGGAACATGCTTAAAATCACTTCCGCCGTCCGGTTCATTTCCTCATAGCCCTCATTCTCCATAACTTCCTTCACCACTATGATATTTTTCTCATCCACTGCCGTAATAAAATCTCTGGACTTGCCGCCTAAAAGACTGCGCACCTTCTCTAATTCATTGCCATCCTTCTCCCGGTTTGTTTCTATAATAAATACCACCCGCCTGGCTTCCGTGTCAATATGAAGCTTCTTGGCACGGTTATAAATATCCACCAAAAGCAGATTGTCCAAAAGCAGATTCTTCACAAAGTTATCTTTATCAAAACGCTCTTTGTACGCCACCAGCAGATTCTGTATCTGAAAGCTGGCAATCTTCCCCACCATATAGACATCATCGCTGTCTCCGTTGGCAAGCAGTATATATTCCAACTGATGCTCATCAAATACTTTAAAAAACTGGCATCCCAAAAACACTTGGCTGTCTGCCGGAGATTCCACAAATGCCAGCGCCGCGGCCACATAACTGTCCGCATCCTGAAAAGTTGCCGCCAATACCTTACCTTCCGTATCAATAATACATAAATCAATTCTGGTAATTCCTTTTAATCCATCAATGGTGCTCTGAAGTATCTGATTCGAAATCATGTGCTTCACTCCTTTTCTCTTCCTTCTTCTGCACTGTTTTCTTTCTGACAGTTCTCCATTTTCTTATGTGCAATAATTCCTATACAACTTTCACAATTCTGTTGCAGGTATTTTGGGAAAACAAAACAACTTCATATGTATTTTAATGCAAAAGCACAAAAAAAGGAAGAGGAAATCCATATTTTTTTATGCATTTCCTCGACTTTTTTGAAATTTCTTCCAATTGTTTCATAGGCATTGTACACAAAACTCTTCTCATCCTTTGCGGTACTCAATAAATCCTTCTCCCAAAACCTCCCTCACATCTCCCACAATCACAAATGCATTCAGATCAATCTGGTGCACCAACTCCTTTAACTGAACGATTTCTTTCTTAGACACCACACAATACAGCATGCACTTTTTCTCCCCGGAATACATTCCCCTGGCTTCTAACCCTGTGACTCCCCGATCCAGAGTCTCCATAATGATTCTGGAAACCTCTTCATATTTGTCGGTAATAATGTAAGCAGCCTTTGAGAATTTCATACCTTCCAAAATCGTATCCGTCACCTTAGAGGTAATAAATATTGATACAATGGCATACATGGAAGGGCGCAGGCCAAACACATACAGTCCCGCCAGCACAATCATCCCATCCAAAACCTGCATAATCTGCGCCACGGAATAATGCTTTAATCTGCATTGAATCAACGCGCCTACCATTTCCGTTCCTCCGGTGGTGGCGTCCGCCCAGAGAATCATTCCCATAGCGATACCGGAAATGGTTCCGCCAAACAGAGCAGCCAGAATATAGTCTCCGCTGACAAAATCCAGTTCCGGTATCACATAGAGCCAGCCGGATAGCAGCGCTGTTGCAATAGCAGTCCGGCCGATAAACCGTTTGCCCTTGATCTTCCAGGCAAGTAAAAACACCGGAAGATTTAATGCAATATTCGCAAACCAGAGAGGAATTCCCCCTTCATAGAATACCGCTGTCAACTCCTTCAGCAGAATTGAAATACCAGTAAAACCTCCAGTTACAAGACTGATAGGATCAAAAATGCATTTGATAGCAAAGGCTAAAAGCCCTGTCCCTGCAATGATTACCAGATATAAGAATACCGGCGTCCTCCTGTAAGCCAAAAGTCTGTTCATCCTCTTACCTCACTCATCTTTCTTATTATAACGGGATATCATACTGCGCATTACGCCCTTCTGAATCAGCTTTCTGGCAAAACCTGCCATCTCCGACACTCCTTTTTTGTCTGTATAAGCCTCTCCCAATCCATACCAAATTTTAGCATTTAATTTTTCCCGGTTGTCCTGCAGAAAATATTCCTGCTTCGGCGCTGCAATCACTGACAAAATGACATCCGGCTCTGCAATATTTATTTCATTAATCACTGTATCATAATCTCCGGTGCAGTCCGCCAGCGCATAGCCTCCCGCCATCTGGATTCCGCCGTAATTTTCCTCCAGGAATTCTCCCAGCTGCACAAGCTGTTCGTTTGTTTCTCCCAGCAAAAACACAATTCTCTGATTTTGAGAGGCCCTGCTTGCAAACTCTTTAAAAAAATCATTGTCCACGGTTTCCTGAATCCGCTGCATGGAGGTCACCCCGGCAGCTTTTAATATCTCTTTATCACTGATTACCGTCAAATCCAGATTTTCAATACAGGCTTTCAGCCTGTCGTCCTCCTGTGTCTTAACCAATATATCCATGGAAATAGCCTCTATGGTATTCATTACAGTAGTGTCAAGAAACCCTTCCACACGAATCATTGCTTCCCTTACGGTATCATTATCCAGAGACATTCCCAGTATTTCCAATTTTTTAATCATATAACACCCGTTTCTAATCTTTCCTGATACTGCGGTTATTCCATGTACTTTTAGAAGTATACCAAATGAAGGAAATTTTTTCAACCACCCTTTTCAACGGAAATTAACTGACATTTCTGCCTGGAAAAATGTTTTTTTTGTCTATTAAAAAGTCAATAGTTTTTCTTATTTTTTCCTGAAATCGTCAAATTTATCACAACTTCACAAAACAAATGTTTCTTTTTTATACTATGTAAACCAGGTTATTTACAAGGATTTTTGTTGATAATGTGGATAACTCTGTGTATAACTCAAAATTTTGGATTTTCTGTCGCTTTTTCATGTGGATAACTTTGGGATAATTTTCTGTTATCCCCATAATTTTGTGCACTTTTTTTCTGGATCCAGGATATAATATTTTTCCTCCTATTTCTGCAAAAATTATTTTAGAAAATTGTAGAAATTGTGAGAATTCTTGTCCTTGCCAATGAACTCCACTGCAAGCAGCGCTCCAGGAAACCTGTAAAAGAAACCGAAAGAAAACTCCTAAATCATAGAATGATTCAGGAGTCTCCTTATATTTGTATTATGTAATACTCTTAGAAAATTCTTCTTACTGCCACAATCGGTCTGTATGCTGCCGGAGAAGTATACTTAATGCCGGTTGCTTCTGTACTAGCATGTACAATTGTATCGCCGCCGATATAGATTCCAACGTGACCGCTGTAGCATACAATATCACCAGGCTGCATTGCGTCTGTGCTTACCCCGTATCCTACTCCTGCCAGTGCACTGGAGGAATGAGGCAGGCCAACGCCAAACGCTGCATATACGCTCATTACAAATCCAGAACAGTCAGCTCCATTTGTCAGGCTTGTCCCGCCGTATACATAAGGATTGCCCACAAACTGACATGCATAATCTGCAACTGCCTGTCCGCTTCCGCCGCTTGGAGGAGCATAGCTTCTGCTCTCTCCGGAACTAGATTCTGAGGAGCCTGAACTGGAAGAACCTGAGTTGGAAGATTTGGATCTGGTAGCTCTTCTTGCCGCTTCCTCTGCTGCCTTACGCTCTTCTTCTTCTTTCTTAAGGCGCGCTTCCTCTTCTTCCTTGGATTCTGCCACTACATAATGTGTGTTGCAATCTACAAATTCACTGGATACCCAGCCATCGCCTTCTTCAATTGCTACCTTAACCCAGCCGTCTTTCTCTTCTACTACGCTGAGTTCTTCTCCCTGAGGCACCTGTCCCAACAACTCAGCTTCCGTACTGGAATCTGCACGGACATTCAAAGTCTCGGTCGTTACATCCGCCACTCTGTATCCCACAGACTTAGCAAGCTCAGCATCTCCTAATACAAGGAACTCTGCCTTAATGTAGCCTTCCACATTACCGGAGTGAATCTTATACCAATCGCCTTCGGTTCCAAGTACGGTACATGCAGAGTTATTATATAACTTGCCAAGCACTTCGCCCTCTTCACTGGCTGCGGAACGTACATTTACATAATTGTCAACCTGCGCAATTGCAATGTCGTCATATTCTGTCTTAGCAGGAGCCTCAGCTCCGTCCTTTGCTGCGCCTGTATCAATTGCTTCCTGCCTGGGAGCTAAAGAATTTGCAAAAATCTCTGTAACCCCTGCAGTTGCAGTGCTTTCTTTTTCTGCTGCCTGATCCGCTTCCTTCGCATTGTCCGCCGGCGCTTCGGTAGCTGCCGAAATCAAATCGCCTGCTCCGGCGCTTACTGCCGCATGAGATACGAAAGAGCTTCCTGTAAGTACTACTGCTGCAGTTAAACAACAAGTTGTTGCTTTTCTAATTGAATTCCTGTTCATAATAACAATACCCTCCATTTTCACCCATAATCTTCTATAAAGTGTGAAGTCCTGATAGGATTCTTCATATGTTACAAATTTATTACAGGACTTATTATAACAAGGAGGGCTGTTTATGTCAACCGTAATCTTTGACAAAAAAGTTGCAATATTTACTCTGATCTTGTCATTATTGCATTGCAGCTTATATTATTTTCCCTGCTTCGCAATATATTTTTCCACCGAAGTAATTGCATTGGCTCCGTCAGCCGCAGCCGTCAACACCTGCCTTAACTGCTTAGTCCTCACATCTCCCGCCGCAAATACCCCTGCGGCGCTGGTCTTTGTATCTTCACCGGCTACAATATATCCCTGGGCGTCCTGGGCCACAAGATCTTTCAGCGCCCCGGAATTGGGCTCAATTCCCACTGCAATAAACACCCCATGCACAAAAAGCTCTCTGTCCCTATCCTCTTTGTGATTATGGACAAGAACCGACGATACCTGCCCTTCTCCCTGAATAGCAGTTAAATTGCTGTTCAGCACCAGTTCAATATTCGGGGTATCCCTGACCCTTTCCTGCAAAATCCCTGCGCCACGGAACTCTTCTCTTCTGTGAATCAGATAAACCTTCTCGCAGCCCCGCGCCAGAAATAATGCATCCTCTAACGCCACATCTCCGCCTCCGGCCACTGCCACGATTTTTCCCCGGAAAAAGGCCCCGTCACAGGTAGCGCAGTAGGACACTCCCATTCCTGCCAGCTCCTCTTCTCCCGGCACTCCCAGCTTCCGGTGCCTGGCTCCGGTTGCAATAATCAGGCTTTTTGCTTCATAAGCGTCCTTAGAAGTGATGACAACCTTCTTCTCACCCTCTAATTTTACCTCTGTCACCCTGGCATTCACCACCTCGGCTCCTAATCGATCTGCATGGGCGCGGAATTTCTGACCGATTTCAAAACCTGTAATCCCCGGAAGCCCCGGATAATTATCCACTTCATAGGTATCCAGAATCTGGCCTCCGCTCAGAGGCTTTTCTTCTATTATTAAAGTGCTTAACCTTGCCCTCTGTGCATAAATCGCTGCGCTCAAACCCGCCGGGCCGCTGCCCAAAATTATTACATCATACATCATGTGAACCCTCCTGCTTATCTGATATTGATTTTTCCCATATCTCGTGCCATAATAGGAACAGGGTGATTTTACCTGCGGAACCAGGCGGATTTCTGTCTCACAGTTCCGGAATCTAAGAAAGGAGGCACGATTATGGATATTGCTTCTTTATCAACTGCTCTCAGCATGACCAGCGTCAACAACGACGTGGGCGCCATTATGCTGAGCAAACAACTGGATACGATGGAAAACATGGGGGACTCCATGATTAAGCTCATGGAACAGTCTGTGAATCCCCATATCGGCGGAAACATTGATATTTCCATCTAATCCCTTGTAAGGACAGCCCCAGGAAGGATTCCGGCATTCGGATATTTCTTTCCCGGGGCTGAAAAAGTACCTTTATCACCTATTCTATCCCATTCTTTCTATATAAATGCGCATTCCCATCATTCCAAAGCAAATAATAACAGCAATGACAAGGGGTACTGTAATCATTCTCTTCTTCGTTCCGCCAGAAAACATCTGTTTCACATACTCCCAGCGGTGATTGATTTTGCAAATGGCAATATAAATCCCCACTGCACCGCAGGTGGTTCCCACCGCGACGATTGCCCAGACCGTAATCCCTATCAAAAACATCAGAAGCTCACCGCTCTCCATGGTGGAGGCATATCCTCCTGCCTGCACCTGCATATCGGCTTCCAATCCCACCATCTCATACAGAACTGGCAGAAGAAAACTCATCACCACACTGGTAGCATTTAACGTAAAGTGAGCAATCATGGAGCTGAAGATACTGCCGGTAGCCTCCACCAGAAACGCCAGATACACTCCAAGGGCAAAGGCATACACAAACTGATTTAAGTTCATGTGCATACAGCCGAACAGAAATCCGGTAAGGAGAATAGCCGGAAGCATCCTGCTCCTTTTATAAGTCTGAAACATCACGCCCCGAAACAGAAACTCCTCCACACAAGCCGGCATGACTGCTGTAAACAACAGGCTCAGAAAAAAATTCTGTCCCTGCATCATATCCATCACTGCCGCCGAACCGGAGGTAGTAAAAATCATGGAAATGGCGTTCAGCACAATAATCAGCGGATACATCAGATACGTGCACACCACCACCAGCACAATGGTGGCAATGTTGATTTTCCGATAAGGAATAAACTGCCGTATTCCGTTTGCTCCTTCCCCGCTGTCCCGTTCCCCGCTCTGCACCGCCAAAGCCTGGGAACGGGACAGCCTTCTGCAGTACCAAAATCCTGGCACAAAGACCAGCATCTGGGAAATCAGAATGGAAACATATGTGGACATATTCCCAATTGCCGGCACGATAACAGACAGGAAGCTAAACGCCAGGCTCACGCCCACATAAAGGACTACAGTCAGCAGAAATACACGGTTTACACTTTTGTTTTCGGACATAACAGCCCCTCCTAACTCTTTCGGATTTCTTCTTTTGTAATTTCAATTTTTCGTTCTTTATACAGCCGTCCCACAGCCCGCTTAAATGCATTCTTGCTCATTTTCGTCTCCTGCATAATAAGCTCCGGGGATGCTTTGTCCGTAAAGGGAAGCACTCCGTTGTACTGGTCTAAAAGCTCCAGCACCTTAAGGGCGTCCTCATTCATCTGCACATATGCTTTTTCCCGCAGGGTCAAGTCCAGTTTCCCATCCGGCTTTACGCCGGTCACCCTGGCATTGACGCAATCTCCGATCCGAAGAAAACTGTGATCCTCATGACAGGGAATCAAGGCAGAATATCGGTCATCCACTGCCACAAAGGCGCCGAAATTATCACTGAATTCATAGACCCGCCCCTGGACTGTATCTCCCGCCTGATAGGGGGAATCAGTATCCAGCATTTCATAGATTTCCTTCATGCTGGCGCAGAGACGCCGGCTTTTATCTATATACAGCCTTACCAGTATTTCGTCCTGTTCCCGCACCTTGCCGACCTGCTCTTTATATGGAAGAAATAAGTCTTTTTCCAGACCCCAATCCAGAAATGCACCGATCCCCTGTACGGATACTACCGTCAGAACCTTCACTTCCCCCATTTTCAGTTTCGGCTCCCGGGTGGTGGTAATCATCCGATCCTTGGAATCCTTATAGACAAAAACCTCCAGACGATCTCCAATCTCTGTTCCCTGGGGCACCTGCTTGGCCGGAAGCAGAACTCTGGTCTCATCCCCCTCCCGCTCTGCCAGATAAATGCCGAATTCCACCTTTTTCACCACTATAAGACTCTGTTTTTCTCCTAACCGAATCATTTTCTTTCCTCCAATTCTATGACTGCATAAGGACTGCCCTGCTCATCTGCCAGACTTACGGTTATTTTCCCCGCTTCCTGACGGGCATAAGGATATATCATATCTCCGTACACTGCCGCTTTTCGGTATTCTGCTTTCATTTTGCCTGTCTGAAATCCCTGAGGCAGATATTCCTGTGCCATGCAGATGTATTTTCCATTATTCACATGCTGATTGGTGTCAATATGATATTTGTGCACCGGAAAAGGCTCCTTCGCCTCCATCTCTTTTGGCAGGGCCACCTTCCTGGATGTATGCTCCATAGGAAGTCTGGGACAAAACTCGTAAGCGTCTGCCATTTCCTGCAGCACTCTGACGGGCTTCCCGCTTTCCAAATCAAGAAGCACCCAAACAGAATTGGCGCAGGCCAGAAGCTCTTCTCCCTCTCCCTTCAAGGTATAATTGCGATAGCCAAAAAAACCCTTAAAATCATAGGGCCAGGTGCTGACTGTGATTTTCTCTCCAAAGGAGGGACAGCGTTTGAATTCTACCTGCCAGCAGGTCAGTACCCACGCCATATGTTTCTCTGCCATATAATCCAGCCCTACCTCCACTTCTTCTGCCTGAAAGGAACTGCAATCCTGAAAATAGTCCAGGATGGAATTCATCTTGATATATCCTTTACTGTCCACCTCGCTGTAGCGGACTCTGCTGTCAAAACTGTACATCTCTTCCTCCAAACTAACATCCAATTTCCTGTGATATGATAAAAACCCATCACGCTCTGTGATGGGTTCCAAGCTGGCCCACAAGGATTCGAACCTTGAAATGACGGAGTCAGAGTCCGTTGCCTTACCGTTTGGCGATGGGCCATTGTTTTCAACAAAATGTATTATATACGAGTTCCGACAGAAATGCAAGCATTTTTTTTTATTTTTTAAAAAATTTTTATTTTTCCGTCAATTAAGGCAAATTCTGCCGTTTTTCCTACCTGAAATCCTGCCGTCCCGCTGGTTCCTTCTGTAATCTCCTGCTGCAGCCCCGCCAGCTTTTCAGCCGGAACCATTACCTCTGTCACCACTTTATCCGTATAAACAGTATCAATAGCCGTAATCTGATTCTGCGCCAGCAGATACTGTATCTTTCCAATGCTGTTATAATCGCTCTCGATGGTCAGAAGCCTTCCCTGGATTCTTTCTATCACAACGCTGTTCTTCAGTCCTTCCTGCACTGCCTTCTGATAAGCCCGCACAAGACCTCCGGTGCCCAAAAGCGTTCCGCCGAAATACCGGGTCACCACTACAGCCATATTGTGAATATCCTCCCGCAGCAGCACATCCAGCATCGGACGTCCTGCCGTTCCGGCAGGCTCTCCGTCATCGCTGCATCGCTGCAGGTTCTGACGCTCCCCTGCAACAAAGGCGAAACAGTTATGCCTTGCGTCCCAGTACTGCTTTTTCATTCTCCCGATAAACGAAAGCGCCTCTTCTTCTGTTTCTATCTTCTCTGTGGTGGCAATGAAACGTGATTTCTTTTCCACAATTTCGCCGCTTCCCCCCTGATATAATATTTTCACCGACATGATTTCCTCCCTTTGAACTGCTGCTTTCTATTCTAACACACCTGCCTGTATTTCCACAAGTCACAAAATTTTTCTTTATTTCACAATTCTTTTTTGTTATAATACTGTGAAAGCTGCCATCCGTCAAAGGGAATCTAATGGTTAATTTGCGGCGATAAGTCAGATACTACATCATATAAAAACAGGCAGCTTTCTACGGAATGTATTTTGAACGTGTATTTGGATAAATCAAAGCAACACCCACATTTCTTGGTAAAGGAGGTTTACGAATGAATTATGGAAAAAAAGGCGTATCGCGAAAGGAAAAGCAGCTTACTTCTACCGCCTCGCTGGTACGCAGGAAATTTTCAGTTATTTTCTTTAAAACACTGCTGGTTTTCTTTCTGGCGGCCATCGTTATCGGCGGCTGCGCAGGAATCGGCGTATTCAAGGGCGTTATTGATTCCGCCCCGGATATTTCCGATATCGATCCCACCCCTACCGGCTACTTGTCCGTAGTGCTGGACAACCAGGGGAATCAGACTGCTAAGCTGGTGGCTTCCGGCTCCAACCGTGTTTATGTGACGCTGGATGAAATTCCCGAGGATCTTCAGCATGCCTTTGTAGCCATTGAAGATGAACGGTTCTATGAGCACAACGGCATTGATATCAAGGGAATTATCCGGGCAGGCTTTACCGGCATCGCCAATGGCTTTCATTTCAGCCAGGGTGCCAGCACCATCACCCAGCAGCTTTTGAAAAACAACGTATTCGAAGGCTGGACCAACCAATCCGGCATTGAGAAGGTAAAGCGGAAAATCCAGGAACAATACCTGGCCATAGAGCTGAGCAAGGTGAAATCCAAAGATTGGATTCTGGAGAATTACCTGAATACCATCAACCTGGGACAGAACACGCTGGGGGTACAATCCGCTTCCCGCCGTTATTTCGGCAAAGACGTCTCAGAGCTGACTCTTTCGGAAGGGGCAGTAATTGCCGGAATTACCAAGAATCCTTCTGCTTATAATCCAGTCAGCCATCCAGAGGAAAATAACAAACGGCGGAAGCTGGTTCTGAAAAATATGAAGGACCAGAACTACATTTCTGAGAAAGAATACAATGAAGCCCTAAAGGATGACGTTTATTCCCGCATTCAGCAGGTCAACATTGAATACGGCACCGACAATCCCAATTCTTATTTTGTAGACGCATTAATTGATCAGGTGGCCCGAGATCTGGTGGAGAAAAAGGGATATACCGATACCCAGGCTTACAAAGCGCTCTACAACAGCGGTCTTACCATCGAATCCACCCAGGATATGGGAATCCAGCAGATTTGCGACGAAGAAGTCAATAACCAGGAAAATTATTCCACGGCTCCTCAGTATTCTTTTTCTTACCGCCTGACGGTGGAGGACAAAGACGGTTCCATAAAAAATTACAGTGACCAGACCATGATCTCCTATTACAGCGCTTCCTCTGCAGACTATTCTCTGAACTTTTCCAGCCGGGAGGAGGCGCAGGCGGCCATTGACGCTTACAAAGCGGCAATTATGGAACCGGGAGATACCATTGTGGAAGGCGGAGAATCTGTGGTATTTACCCTGCAGCCCCAGGCGGCGGTTACCATAATGGATCAATATACCGGCGATGTTAAGGCCATTGTGGGAGGAAGAGGCGACAAAAGCGGAAGCCGTACCCTGAACCGGGCCACAGACACCACCAGGCAGCCTGGCTCCACCTTCAAGGTTCTGGCCGCCTATGCTCCGGCTCTGGATACCGCCGGGATGACGTTGGCTACTGTCCAGGACGATGCGCCCTTTTCTTACGCCAACGGAACCTCACTGCGCAACTATGACAACAGCTACCGGGGATTTACCACCATCCGCTATGCCATAACCAAATCCATCAACGTGGTAACCGTCAAAACCCTGACAGACATTTCTCCTCAGACCGGCTATGATTATCTGACCAATTTTGGATTTACCACCCTGACGGAAGACGATATTGTCCAGTCCTTAGCTCTGGGCGGCATTACCCAGGGCGTCACCAATCTGGAACTGACTGCCGCCTATGCCACCATTGCCGATGGGGGAACCTACACAAAGCCCAGATTTTATACCCGAATTCTGGATCACAACGGCAATGTGCTGATTGACAATAACCAGGAAACCCATACCGTACTGAAAGAAAGCACCGCCTTTCTTTTAACTTCCGCCATGCAGGATGTTATCACAGTTGGAACCGGCGGAGCTGTTAATTTTGGAACTATGCCCATTGCGGGAAAAACCGGAACCACCACCAAGAACAGAGACGCGCTATTTGCCGGTTTCACCCCTTATTACACCTGCTCTGTCTGGTGCGGATACGACGACAACTCCCCCCAGGACAGTGCGCTGACTGCCAATCCCAAAACTCTCTGGCGCAATATTATGGGAAGAATTCATGAAAACCTGGAATACAAAGATTTTACCCAGCCGGAGGGCATTACCACTGCCGCCGTCTGCAAAAAATCCGGAAAATTAGCAGTCGAAGGGCTGTGTGATGCAGATCCCAGAGGAAGCATGGTGGAAACGGAATTTTTCGCTGCCGGAACTGTCCCCACCGAATACTGCGACCATCATGTCAGCGCAACCGTCTGTACTGCTTCCGGCATGCTGGCCAACGAATTCTGCCCGCAGGAAAACCGTCAGGGCGGCATCTATATTGTTGGAGGCTCTCCGGATACGGAAGACGGACCTTTCCTGTTGTCGGATTCTCTGTCACAGGAAAACTACTGTACCGTCCACACCGCTGCTTCTGTGATTCCGGAAATTCCGGAAATCCAAATCCCAGACGACGATACCCAGGGAGGCGGAAAGAAACCCAATAAAGATGATAAGGAGCATACCAATGATAAGAAAGATGAGGAGGAACCTCCAGAAGATGAGCTGCCAGGAGAAGATGACGTGAGCGTGCCTCCCGAGGACACTTCTCCAGAAGGAAACGGCCCAGATGCTGTTCCGCCAGGAGAAGAACCCTGAGAAACGCCTTATAGGAAGTGAAAATGGGGCTGTCGGAAAATGAAATTATAACACAACCTACCGTGTGACGCCGAAAGAATCACATGATCCATTGTGCTAACCACTCATTTCCCGACAGCCCCTTTATACTTAAGCGCATACTGATGAACCAACTAAATTCCTGACCTGACCTGCAGGCGCTGCCAGAGCGTGCTTGAAAAATCCTCTAGTGCAATTTCTCTATAATTCCATATAATAAATAACTTTTTCATCGCTGATGCTCTGGGTAAACCTAGCTGCAAAACATTCTAAAACCGTCTGTGTAACGCTTGTCAGAGTCTGTGCCGTCATATCCTCATGGGCTGCACTCCAGACGCCTTCCGGAAATATTCCTTCTACCCGTACACGAAACCGCTCCTGACCCATGGGAATGAGAATTATCCGCACGTCATAAACGGAAGAAATCATCACAAACCTCGTAAGAAGCAGCCAGATAATAAAATGCAGGCTGCTGCAAAAATCCTGGGAGGGCATTCCCACTCCCTCGTCTAAGCGGATTTCCACCTTCTGTTTGTGTTCCGGATGCAGAAATCTGCCGTAAATATCTTTTTTCACATCTTCCAAGTCTTTTTTCAAAGACTGCTGATGCTCTAACAGCCAGAAAACCAACTTCTTCTCATAACGGACAAGCTGCCACTTTCCCTTTCCCTCCAAATCTGATTCGGTATTATGAAGAAATACATTCATCAGGGCAGACAGAAACTTTATCAGTCCCTCTCTCTCCCAGCCTCTCTCTTCTGTCACCCGTCTCAATTCCGCCACCTGCAAGGATTTCTTCCGCAATTCCTGTTCCAGCTCCTGCCTGTTCAGCTGGTCAATCTCCCGTCTGTCATACTTTACCATACCATCCATTACGGCATCGTAGATCTTATGATACTTTACGGGCCTCTGAAAAATCCGGAACACCTTCCGTTCATTGATCAGCAGCCTCAGATGCGCCAGCTCCAGCCTCCAGGTGTATACAATGCACACTGTTTCCGGATAATTCCGATTCAGATATTCGATGATTTTGGAGCCGTCAAACGTAGGAAGATCCAATCCTGTGACTACCACCTTATATTTCTTTTTCTTCAGCAGATAAGCAGCCTCCAGTCCGCTGTCTGCCGTATCGATCACGAGATTTCCCTTTCTCCCCTCCATAGCCGTCAGAAATTCCTGAATAATTTCTTGATTCTGATTGACAAACAACAGATTATTTTCCATTTCCCATCCTCCCGTTGCATTCGTCTTTTGTCCATTATAATCCCTCTGTGCGGAAAAATCCAGACATTTTCATCCTTTCCTTTCCAAAACCGGAAAAAGAATCCCCCGAAGGAGACTCTTTTTCTGATACACATGAATCATTTCTTTATTCTACATCCAGCAAAGCGTCCAGATCTTCCTCACCGGTACGGATTTTCACAACCTTTGCCACCTCGTAAACAAAAATCTTGCCGTCGCCGATATGTCCTGTATACAATGTTCGCTTTGCCGCTTCAATCACTTTTTCCACCGGAATATTTCCCACAATAATTTCCAGTTTTACCTTGGGCAGCAAGGTAGCGTCCATTTCCACGCCTCTGTATTTCTCCCCGGCGCCCCTCTGAATTCCGCATCCCATTACCTGTGTAACGGTCATTCCTGTAACGCCCAGTTCATTCATGGCCTTTCTCAGCTTGTCATACCTAGACAGCTTTGCCACAATTGTCACCTTATACATGCCGCTGCCGGTGCCGACTGCAGTAACCACTGGAACTGCTGCATCCCTGACTGCCTGAGAAGCATTTTCGTACTCCGCAGTGCCAAGATTGGTATTCTCATTGATGTCCATAGTCATGGTGTTGGACACATCCATAATGCTGAATCCCGAATATGCAGAAGCAATTCCATGTTCTGTGGAATCCAGACCCACAATTTCCTCCTCTTCGCTCACCCGAAGCCCCAGAGTTGCCTTTATCAGCAGAAATGCAATGGTAATCGTTACTGCGGTCCATAGGCCCACCGCTGCAATTCCCAGAATCTGCAGGCCCAGCTGGTGGAATCCGCCGCCGTAGAATAAACCGTCAATCTCATTTCCAGGGGCAGAGGAAGTAGCAAACAGCCCCACTGCCAAAGTTCCCCAGACGCCATTCAGGCAATGAACCGCAACCGCGCCTACCGGATCATCCACATGAAGCTTATCATCCAGCAGCCATACGCCAAATACCACTAACACTCCTGATACAATTCCAACTGCCAGCGCGCCGAAGGCATCCGTCACATCACAAGGGGCAGTAATTCCTACCAGGCCAGCAAGTGATGCATTCAGGCACATAGACACATCCGGTTTTCCGAATTTCACCCAGGTAAATACCATGCAAGCTACTGTAGCAACTGCCGGCGCAATGGTTGTGGTTAAAAAGATGGAGCCAAGCTGGGGAATGCTTGTGGCAGCCGCACCGTTAAATCCATACCAGCCAAACCAAAGGATAAAGCACCCCAGACACCCCAAAGGAAGATTATGCCCTGGAAATGCGTTGACTTTCGTAACCTTTCCATTTTTGTCCGTTGTAAATTTCCCAATGCGGGGACCGATGATTTTCGCGCCAATCAGCGCTGACATGCCCCCTACCATATGGATGGCGCAGGAACCTGCAAAATCATGGAATCCCAGCTGTGCCAGCCATCCTCCTCCCCAGATCCAATGGGCCTCAATGGGGTAAATCAATGCAGAAATCACGCCAGAGTAAATACAATAAGATATAAATTTTGTCCGCTCTGCCATGGCGCCGGATACAATAGTGGCCGTAGTTGCACAGAATACCAGGTTAAATACAAAATTTGAAAAATCAAATTCCTGATAAGCAGTAAAAATATCAAATCCCGGCTTCCCGATAAAGCCCATCAAATCTTCTCCCAGCAAAAGGGAAAATCCAATCAAAATGAACATTACTGTTCCAATACAGAAATCCATAAGATTTTTCATTAGAATATTGCCGCTGTTTTTTGCCCTGGTAAAGCCTGCCTCCACCATAGCAAAGCCCGCCTGCATCCAAAACACCAGTGCAGCGCCAATCAAAAACCAGACGCCAAAGGTATGTTCGCTTACCAGGCTTACAATTGTTTCTTCCGTCATAATAATTCCTCCCTGAAATCAAATTTTCATGTATATAAAAAACGGTACTTTTCCCGTTTTCCACAGCGTTGTGGTCCGACAAAAATACCGTTTATTACATTTTACGTTCATAAATTATTCATTTTAGATTCAAAAAAGTTTCATTTCATCAACACGGAAACTTCATTTCTTCCACATATAATAAAACCATAACAAATGACAAACACAAGTAATTACAAATTACTATTTGAATAAACTTTTTCATAATAAATGCCAGGTAACGGAGGTTACCTGGCATCCTCCCTTTCTGAACTGCAATTTATTTGCTTCTGTATAAATCCAAACGTCAATTCCCGTTATCTGATTTCAAGATTAAACCTCAAAAATCAAATCTCCATAAGACGGCATGGGCCACATTTCTTTATCTACAATCATCTCCAGCTTATCCACCGGAGCCCGCAGCGCATCCATGGCAGTTTTTACATCATCACGGTAGCATACCGCCTGTTCTCTTCCTTCCGGCACTGCATATGCTTTTTCCGCAGCTTCTGTCAATCTGATTAATGCCGCCTTTGTTTCAGCCAGCAAAGCAGAAACTTCTGTCAGAAGCCCGGTCTGAACGCTTAAATCTGCGTCACACGCCGCCTTTACGGAATTGATGGAATTTGCAAGGGCTGTAGTATATTTGATTACAGCAGGAATAATCTGTTTGCCTGCCATATCGATCATAGCCCGGGCCTCTATGTTAATGGCTTTTGCATAGTTCTCATAGTGAATCTCGCTTCTGGATTCCAGCTCGGCCTTGGTAAACACATTGAATCTCTCAAACAGCGCAATTGCCTTCTCTGTGGTAAGAGCCGGAACTGCATCCACCATATTGGTGATATTGGGAAGTCCCCGTCGTTCTGCCTCCTCTACCCATTCCGGAGAATAACCGTTTCCATTAAATACAATATCCTGATGCTCGGTAGCCTGCTCCTTAATTAAATTGTGCACAGCCATTTCAAAATCATTGGATTTCTCCAGCACATCGCAGGCGTCAGAAAAGGCTTCCGCCACAATGGTGTTTAATACAACGTTGGGCGCTGCAATGGAATCATTGGAACCAACCATACGGAATTCAAATTTATTTCCGGTAAAGGCAAAGGGAGAGGTACGGTTCCGGTCGGTGGCGTCTTTCATGAAATCCGGCAGAGTCTTTACGCCTGTCTGAAGCACTTCCCCTTTCAGGCTTCTGGTGGCCTCTCCGGTACTGATTAACTGTGTCAGCACATCCTGAAGCTGCTCTCCCAGGAAAATGGAAATAATTGCGGGAGGCGCCTCATTTGCCCCTAACCTGTGGTCATTTCCTGCATCTGCGGCAGATTCCCGAAGGAGATCCGCATGCTTGTGAACCGCTTTCAGAATACAGGTCAGCACCAGAAGGAACTGAATATTGTCATGAGGGGTTTTGCCTGGGTCCAACAAGTTAATGCCATCGTCTGTGGTGATGGACCAGTTGTTGTGCTTACCGGAACCATTTACCCCTGCAAAAGGCTTCTCATGAAGGAGACAGGTCATTCCGTGGCGGCCGGCCACTTTCTTCAAAGTTTCCATCACAAGCTGATTGTGATCCACTGCAATATTGGCTTCCGCATAAATCGGCGCCAGTTCGTGCTGGGCCGGGGCCACCTCGTTATGCTGTGTCTTGGCGCTGACTCCCAGCTTCCACAGTTCTTTATTCACATCTTTCATATATGCTGCAATCCGTTCCCGAATGGCTCCGAAATAGTGATCATCCATTTCCTGGCCCTTGGGGGGCATTGCGCCGAACAAGGTACGTCCAGTAAAAATCAAATCTTTCCTCTTTAAATATTTCTGACGGTCAACCAGGAAATATTCCTGCTCCGGCCCTACGGAAGGCGTCACTTTCTTGGAAGTCGTATTTCCGAACAGACGCAAAAGCCGGATGGACTGGGTATTGATTGCTTCCATGGAACGCAGAAGGGGGGTTTTCTGGTCCAGGGCTTCTCCTGTATAGGAACAGAAGGCAGTGGGAATACAGAGTGTGGCGCCTGCCGCATCCTGCCTTACAAACGCCGGAGAAGTGCAGTCCCAGGCTGTATAGCCCCTTGCCTCAAAGGTTGCCCGAAGTCCTCCGGATGGAAAAGATGAGGCGTCCGGCTCACCCTTGATCAATTCTTTTCCAGAAAAGCTCATCAATACTTTTCCATTGGGCATCGGCGCTGTAATAAAAGAATCATGCTTCTCCGCCGTTACGCCGGTTAAGGGCTGAAACCAGTGGGTATAGTGGGTAGCTCCTTTTTCAATGGCCCACTCCTTCATCTCATGGGCAACTACGTCTGCTGTTTCCAGATCCAGCTCCCTGCCTTCGCTGATGACGTCTTTCAACCTTTTGTAAACCTTCTTGGGCAGACGCTCCTGCATCACTGCATCATTGAATACGTTTTCTCCGAAGATTTCCGCTACGTTGTAGTATTCACTCATATTCTCATCCTTTCCAAAAAAAGGGCATTCCAAGCCTCTTGGAACACCCTTGTTCTATCGTTTATTTTCTGTCTGGTAATAAGATACTCCACTTTTTAGAAAAAAGCAATAGAAATTTTAGAAATATTTTATTTTTTGCTATTTCGGATAAATTTATTCAATTTCCGTTCCATTTTTATTAAAAATTACCAATGGGCAATCTTTTCTATATAATATAATAAAATGAAACATATCCAAAACTCTCTGAGGAAAGAGCTTTAAAATTATTCTGCTTTGCCTACAGATCCGAATAATTCCATCTTCTCTTTTACGGTTGCTTTGATTGCTTCTGCACCGGGAGCCAGTAATTTTCTCGGGTCAAATCCTTTGCCCTGCTGATCCTTGCCTGCCTCGATGTACTCTCTGGTAGCTGCTGCAAAGGAAAGCTGGCACTCTGTATTTACATTAATCTTAGCAACTCCCAAAGAGATTGCTTTCTTAATCATGTCCTCCGGAATACCGGTACCGCCGTGAAGCACTAACGGCATATCTCCAGTTTTCTGCTGAACTGCATCCAATGTCTCAAAGCTTAAACCTGCCCAGTTGTCCGGATATTTGCCGTGAATGTTGCCAATGCCTGCTGCCAGCATATCAACGCCCAGATCTGCAATTGCCTTGCATTCGTTAGGATCTGCACATTCTCCTGCACCAATAACTCCATCTTCTTCTCCGCCGATAGAGCCTACTTCTGCTTCAATAGACATTCCCTTGTCATGAGCAATTTTCACCAGCTCTTTTGTCTTTTCTACATTCTCATCAATGGGATAATGGGAACCGTCAAACATGATAGAAGAAAATCCTGCCTCTACGCATTTCAGGCATCCTTCATAGCTGCCGTGATCCAGATGGATTGCAACGGGAACCGTGATATTCAGCTCTTCCAACATACCATTTACCATTCCTACAACGGTCTTATATCCGGCCATATATTTGCCGGCGCCTTCAGATACGCCCAGGATAACCGGTGATTTCAATTCCTGTGCCGTAAGTAAGATAGATTTGGTCCACTCCAGGTTGTTGATGTTGAACTGGCCCACAGCATAGTGTCCTGCTTTTGCTTTCTGTAACATTTCTTTTGCAGATACTAACATTTCTCTTCCTCCATTTCTGTTCCCCGCACAGGGAACGCTCCTAAATTTCATATGATTTGCCCGGGGCCTGTTGAAAGGCTGCCTTGCGGCAAGATGATGGCGGGAATATATTTCAAAACATGGCCCGCGGACAAATACCATTTACATTTTACCCCATTTTTCCCAAAAAGAAAAGGTCTTATGCAGATAATTCTGAGTTTTTTACCATAATTTGTATTGCCTGCTTCTGATTTCTTATTTCTACCTCACTGTGAGTTCCGCCGTATTCTCCATCCAGCGTCCAAGGGATCTCCTCTAAACTTTTGATATACAAGCTGTCTGTCTTAAAGGTATAGATAGAATCGGTATTATCAATCAGATTTGTAAGGCTGCCGATAATTTCATTCAGCTCTATGGGATTTCCGGGCATGCGGATCAGGGTTACTTCAAAGAGCCCGTCATCCAACTGGACATTTTTCCCGGTAATGTTCTTAAAGCCTCCTGCTGAGGTAGAATTTGTCACCATGCCGTAGATAAATTCATCCTCTATGGTCTGCCCTTCCCAGATAACCTGAAGATGGAAAGACTGAATGGATGGAAGCCGTTTCAGCCCTTCCAGGATATATGCGATATGTCCAATCCGGTTCTTCAATTCCTGGCTGGTGGCATAGGATACATCTGTAAACAGACCGAAGGCTGCAATATAGACAAAATAATCCTCATTAAATTTCCCAATATCACAAGAAAAAGGAATCCCATTTACTGCGATTTCCGCCGCCTGCTCCACACCTTTGGGAATATCCAGGGAATTAGCAAAATCATTGGTGCTTCCTGACGGGATATAGCCGATAGGGGTCTTGCTGTCCCCGCACATCATTCCTGTCACCACTTCATCTAACGTACCGTCTCCGCCGCTGCATACCACCAGTTCATATTCCCCAGCCCGCTCTTTTACCAGCTCCATGGCGTCCTGGGCTTTCTGGGTGGGATAAACTGTAACCTCATATCCGCTTTTCACAAACTGATCCACAATCTCAAACAGCTTACTTTTTATCTGGCCCTTTCCGGAAAAAGGGTTGAATACGAATAAAAGCTTCCTTATTTCCATAGTTCCTCCAAATTTCCTGTCTGCAAAAATACTGTCTGCTACCCATTTCCTGTCTCTGCCTGCCGAAACTCTTCTGCCAGCTCAGATAATTTACGCAGCCGGTGATTCACCCCGGACTTGCCCACTGCCGGCTCCAGATATGCGCCCAGCTCCTTTAAGGGCGCCTGGGGATACTCCAGGCGCACCAGCGCAATCTCCCTTAAATTATCCGGCAGGCTGTCCAGCCCCCTGGTATTTTTGATATAATTGATATCCTCCAGCTGCTTCACTGCCGCGCTGACAGTTTTATTGATATTGGCTGTTTCACAATTTACCTTACGGTTGACAGAATTGCGCATTTCCTTTATAATCCGCACATTTTCCAGATTCAGCAAAGACACATGGGCTTCCATAATATTTAACATATCCACAATCTGTGAACCCTCTTTTAAGTATACCACATGGTTCTTCTTTCGCATCACAACCTTTGCGTCCATTTCAAAGCTATTAATAATTTCCATCAACTGCCTGGCTTTTCCCTCTCCGGTGCAGACAATCTCAAAATGATAAGATTTTTCCGGATCGCTCATGGAGCCTGCGCTCAAAAAAGCCCCACGGATAAAAGCCCTGCGGCAGCAGGATTTCTGTACCAGAAGGCCATTTACCAGTTCTCTGGTTCTGATATCCTCATTTTTCTCATTCCGCCATTTCACCGCCTGCAGCACACGCTTCACTTCTCGTTCCCCAAAGAGGGAAATCACAAAGGTTCTGCTCTTGTGAAGATAAATATTCTGCCGTACAGCTATCCGGCACGTGACCTGAAAGGTTTTCTTCATCAGGATAAAATATTTCCGGGCAAGGAGAAGATTCTCTGTGTAAATCCTCAGAATATGTTCTCCGCCTGCCTCCTCTGTCTTTCCTGCAAAGCTCAAAATTGCCGCAATTTCTGCAATTCGGCAATGCCTGCTTTCGGAAACCTGGCGCACCAGTTCTTCCTTTACCTGACCGGAAAAAGACATAACGCTTTCCTCCCGCTGTTTTCCCTTGCTTAGCGCTCAATTCCGCCCGGGACATTCCTTTGGCAATTCGGTTTCCAAATTCCTGGCTTATCCCTTTACTTATTGCGCAGTGCATCTTTCTGGATATCTCTGTGGTCAATTTTGATTCCAAATTCCTTCTGATTCTTCAACCGTTCAAAAAGTCCGTTGGCAAGGGTGACGGAACGGTGTTTTCCGCCGGTGCACCCTATGCTGATCACAAGGGCTGTTTTTCCCTCTGTAATATAATAGGGAATCAGAAATTTCACCATCTCTTCCAGCTTATCTAAAAACTGACCCGCTTCCGAATACTGCATGACATAATCCTGTATTTCCCTGTCGTTTCCCGTCTTAGCCCGCAGTCCCTCCACATAATAGGGATTGGGCAGGAACCGGACGTCAAATACCAAATCGGAATCTGTAGGAATTCCATACTTAAATCCAAAAGATACTATCGTCACAAACAGATTCTTGTAATCCTGATTCTGAACAAAAATCTTCTCCAGCTCCGCTTTCAATTCCCTGGTCAGCATATTGCTGGTGTCCACAATATAATCTGCCTGCTTCCGCAAAAACTCCAGACGTCTCCGTTCCTTCTGTATCCCCTTGTCCACCCGCTCCCCTGCTGCAAGGGGATGGGTGCGTCTTGTCTCTTTATATCTTTTTACCAGAACTTCATCGGCTGAATCCAGATAGAGAATGTCAAAATCAATTCCTGTCTGATTCAGCTCATCTAACACATTCTGCAATTCATCCAAGGCCTGCCCGCTGCGGATATCCACTCCCACGGCTGCCTTCTGCAGCTCTCCTCCCGACACATTCACCAGTTCCGCAAACTTTTCAATCAATGCAATCGGCAGATTATCCACACAGAAATATCCAATATCTTCCATTATCTTCAGCGCCGTACTTTTCCCGGCGCCGGACATTCCTGTTAAAATCACAAATTTCAATTCATTTCCTCCCTAATACTCAGGCCAGCTAGAATTCTCCTATGAATTTTACCTCCGGCTCCAGACGCACCCCAAACTGTGTCTCCACCTTTTCCTGCACATCTGTAATAAGCTGACGGATGTCTGCAGAAACAGCGTTGTCTTTGTTGATGACAAAACCGCAGTGTTTTTCTGAAACCTGGGCCCCTCCTACCTGATATCCCCGAAGCCCGGCGTCCTGTATTAATTTACCTGCAAAATAGCCCTCCGGCCGCTTAAAGGTACTTCCGGCGCTTGGAAATTCCAAAGGCTGCTTCGCCACTCTCTGCTTCTTCAGTTCCTCCATCCGCTGACAGATTTCTTCTGATTTCCCTTTGGCAAGCTGCATCTTTGCCTCCAGTACAATATACCGGTTCTTTGGAATACAGCTGTGCCGGTATCCCAGCTCCAGTTCCCCTGCCTCAAGCTCCAGTTCCTGCCCTGCAGGAGTCAGAACTGCCACACTTTTTATAATCTGCTTCATTTCTCCGCCGTAGGCTCCTGCATTCATCACCACTGCCCCGCCTACGCTTCCCGGAATTCCAGAGGCAAATTCCATACCTGTCAGTTCCTTTTGGGCGGCATGCCTGGCCACAGAAGACAAAAGCGCTCCTGCTTCTGCAGTAATCTGCTCTCCATTTACAGAAATTTTATTCATCTTTCTCCCGATTTCCATCACCAGTCCCCTGATGCCCTTGTCCCCCACCAGCAAATTGCTGCCGTTGCCGATTACCATCCAGGGAATGCCAAATCTGCTGCACAGAGAGATTACCGGCTGAACCTGCCGCCGTTTTGGCCGTACATAATACTCTGCCGGCCCTCCGGTGCGGAAGGTCACGTGGCTTTTCATATCTTCCTCTAACGCCCACTGATCCTCTCGTAAAATCGTCTGCAGATGCTCTAAAAATTCTTCCTTCACATTATGCCTCTTTCAAAAATGCTCTATAGCCCAATTTTGCTTCATAAAGATCCACTTTACTGATAATTTCCCAGGGTGCATGCATATTCAGCACTGGTACGCCGCTGTCAATGACCGACATATTATAATTTGCCAGAATATATGCGATGGTTCCGCCGCCTCCCTGATCTACCTTGCCCAGCTCTGAGGTCTGGAAGGACACATGGTTATCATCCATAATCCTGCGAAGCTCCGCCATATATTCCGGATTGGCGTCGTTGGAGCCGCCTTTTCCTCTGGAGCCTGTGTATTTATTAAATACCAGGCCGTTTCCGAAATAAGCAGCATTCTTCTTCTCCATAACCGACGCGTACAGGGGATCGTAAGCTGCGCTCACATCTGAGGAAAGCACCTTGGAATTGCTCATGGCACGGTTGAACACAATCTGGTCGAAACCTTTCATATTATTTAAAATCTCTGCCACCGTATAGGCAAAGAACTGTGACTCCATGCCGGTTGCCCCTACGCTTCCGATTTCTTCCTTGTCTACTAACAGGCACACGCTGGTTTTCTCGCAGACGCCTGCCTCTGCAATTGCCGCAAAAGACGGATAGGCGCATACTCTGTCATCATGTCCATATCCCATAATCATACTGCGGTCAAAGCCGTAATCCCTTGCCTTTCCAGCCGGAACCACCTCAATTTCCGCAGACAGAAAATCCTCTTCTTCTATATTGTATTGTTCCTTTAAAATATTCAGTACATTTGTTTTGACTGTCTCTTTGGCCTTTTTCTCATCCTCTTCGCTTTCAAAGGGAATGCTGCCTACCAGCACATCCAGGTTTTCTCCTTCAATTACCTTGGATGCTTTCTTTTCCATCTGGTCTGCAGACAGATGGATCAGCAAATCGCTGACGCCGAATACCGGATCCTCTTCTTTCTCTCCAATATTTACAACCACTTTCGTTCCGTCTTTTTTCACAATAACTCCGTGAAGGGCCAAAGGCAGCGTTACCCATTGGTATTTCTTGACGCCGCCGTAATAGTGAGTATCCAAAAGCGCCAACTCCGTATCTTCATACAGGGGCACCTGTTTTAAATCCAGTCTGGGAGAATCAATATGGGCCCCCAGAATATTCATACCCTGTTCTAAGGGCTGTTTCCCTATGACAAACAATGCCAGCAGCTTTCCCATATTTTCCGCATAAATTTTATCTCCGGCCTGAAGGGTTCTTCCTGACGCCAGAACCTCCTTCAAATCCTCAAAGCCTGCCGCTTCTGCCTGCGCAATCAGCTCTGTGACGCACTCTCTTTCTGTCTTGCAGTCAGAAATAAATTTCTTATATTTTTCTCCAAAGGCAAATATTTCCTCACGCTTTCCTTCCGGATATTTTTTCCATGCATTTTTTCTTTCCATTGGTTCTTCCTCCTGATTCTTATTTTGCAAATATTTTATTCTTCCAGCTCATCATCATCGGTTTTCTGCAGATTCTCCTGTACCCTGCGATACAACTCTTTTGCCGCATTGTAACCCATTTTCTTCTGTCTGTGGTTGACGGCCGCTGACTCGCAGATGACAGCCAGATTACGGCCCGGACGTATGGGAAGAGAATGGCACACCACCTTGTTTCCAAGAAATTCTGTATATTCTTCTTCCAGGCCCAGCCTGTCATACTCATTATCCTTCTTCCAGTCTTCCAGCTTAATCACCAGATCGATGTTCTGTTTCTCTTTGACGCATTCCACTCCATAGAGGGTCTTTACGTCAATGATCCCTACGCCCCGCAATTCGATAAAATATCTTGTAATATCCGGCGCGGTGCCTACCAGGGTACGTTTATTGATCTTGCGGATTTCTACCACGTCATCACTGACCAGACGGTGTCCCCGGCGAATCAGCTCCAATGCAGCCTCACTTTTTCCAATGCCGCTTTCTCCCATAATCAAAAGTCCTTCGCCGTAAACATCCACCAGAACTCCGTGAATGGAAATGCAGGGCGCTAACACCTCTCCCAGATAATAAATCAGTTCAGCCATAAATGCGGAAGTTCCATAATCTGTGGAAAGTACGGGGGTGTCATTTTCCGTTGCAATCCTGAGAAAATCCGAATCCGGTTCCAAATCCCGGCTGAAAATCACACAGGGAACCTGATAAGACAGAAACTTCCGGTATACATCCAACTTTTCCTGCTGGCTTAATTTCTGCACATAAGTATGTTCCACCCTGCCGATAATTTCAATTCTGCTTTTCTCAAAATGGTCAAAATATCCTGTAAGCTGCAATGCCGGACGGTTGACTTCTGCCGTAGTAACTTTTCGGTTCCGGATATCTATCTCCGGATTCAGTACTTTTAAGTTCATTTTTTCTACTATTTTTTTTACACTTACGCCTTTCATCCGCATCTCCTTTCTTTCAGTTGGATGTTCCGGGCATAGCCTTTGGCGGCACAATTATTTTGCATTATGTTTTGCCTGACAGCCCAAAAATTCATGGCTGATTCTCTCACTTAATCTTATCACAGTTATGATTCTTCTTCAATATCACCTCTGTGGAAAAATTCATAAACTGCCCTGGCCGCCCGCTCGTTCATAGAAGGAATTTCCGCCAATGTCTCTATCTGGGCGTTCCGGATTTCCTCCAGTGACTGAAAGGCCCGCATCAGCGCTTTTCTCCTTGCAGCGCCGATGCCTGGAATATCATCCAATACGGAATGCACCTGCTCCTTGCTCCTTAAGGATCTGTGGTATTCAATGGCAAACCGGTGGGCCTCATCCTGAATTCTTGTAATCAGCTTGAATCCCTCTCCATGCCTGTCAATGGGGATCTCCTGATTTAGATAGTATAACCCGCGGGTGCGGTGATTATCATCCTTTACCATGCCGCAAACGGGAATATGAAGCCCCAGCTCTTCCAAAACCTTCTGCGCAACATTCACCTGCCCTTTCCCGCCGTCCATCATAATCAGATCCGGAAACCGGGTAAAGCTTCCATAGTCATTTTCCAGATTCCGTTCCTTTAATTCTTCCTGCTCTCTCATGCCGTGGGAAAACCGTCTGGTCAGCACCTCATGCATGGAGCCGTAATCATCCGGCCCGGTTACTGTGCGCAATTTAAACTTACGATAATCGCTGCGTTTGGGTTTCCCTTTCTCATACACCACCATGGAACCCACCGTTTCAAATCCGCTGATATTGGAAATATCATATGCTTCCACCCGTTTCAAATCCTCCAATTCCAGCAGTTTTCCGATCTCTCTTAAAGCGCCGATAGTTCTTCCTTCTTCCCGCTTGATTTTCTCTTTATCCTGTGTCAGAACCATGGCAGCGTTCTGGGCTGCAAGTTCCACCAGCTTCTCCTTGGTTCCTTTCTTCGGCACATGGAGATACACTCTCTGCCCACGTTTCTGGCTCAGCCATTCTTCAATAACTTCCCTCTCCTCAATCTCCTCCTGTATGACCAGTTCCCTTGGAATAAAGGGCGTCCCTGCATAAAACTGTTTCAGGAAGGTGGCAAGGATCTGGGATCTGGTATTCTCATCGCTGCCAATATTTACATGAAAATGATCTCTTCCGATCAGCCTGCCGTCCCGGATAAAAAATACCTGGACCACTGCATCCTCTTCGTCCGCCGCCATAGCAATAAGATCCTTATCTTCTCCATCTGAACTGGTAATCTTCTGCTTTTGGGCAATCTGCTTCACCGCCTTTAACAATTCCCGATATTCAATGGCCTTCTCAAAATTCATGTCCTCAGAAGCAGCCTGCATCTTCTCTTCCAGTTCTTTTATCACCGGCTGATAATTTCCGTTGAGAAATTCCAGCGCTCTGCCTATCTGCCTGCGGTAATCCTCTTTGCTGACATTCCCCTGGCAGGGCGCCGTGCATTGGTGAATATGGTAATTCAGGCAGGGCCGCTCTTTCCCAATATCTTTGGGCAGCAAACGATTGCAAGTGCGCAGTGTATAGATTTTCTGAATCAGTTCTATGGTATCCTTTACTGCGCCTGCACTGGTGTAGGGCCCGAAATAGCGGGATTTGTCCTTTTTCATCTGACGTGAAAAGAGGACTCTGGGAAAATCTTCTCCCAGCGTCACTCTAATATAAGGATATGTCTTGTCATCCCTCAGCATAGTATTATATTTGGGGCGATGTTCTTTGATCAGGTTGCATTCCAGAATCAGGGCTTCCAGCTCAGAATCGGTGATAATATATTCAAACCGTTCAATCTGCCTTACCATCTGATCCTTTTTCAGCCCTTCATTGTGGCTTGGCCGAAAATACTGCCGTACCCGATTCCGCAGGCTAACCGCCTTTCCAATGTAAATAATGGTATCCTTCTTATCATGCATCAGATACACTCCCGGCTTCTGGGGGAGCTTTTTCAATTCTTCCTGAATATCAAACATTACTTCAATTCCTTTAACAATTGATCCAGATAATCTTCCTCAGCTTCCTCTTTTTTTTCTGGCTGCGGCTTCTCCTGCACGGACGCTTCTCCTTTCACAGGGACGCTCTTTCCTTTCTTACCGCTGCCTTTTTTCGCTGGGAAGAAGCCCAGTTCTTCCGGAGTAGATAGCTCCAGTGAAGCCGGCTTCGGATCTTTCTTTGCTTCTGCGGGCTTCGCTTCGTTCTTTGTCTCTACATCCGCAGGCTTAAGCTCTTCCTTTGTCTCTACATCCGCAGGCTTCGCCTCTTCTTCTGAGACGGTTTCCTGCACTTTGGGCATGTTGACCATTACAGGAATAAGCTCTACCTCCGTCTCTGATTTGGCCTCATCCCCTGAACTTCTGTCCTCCCGCTGCAATGCCGTCAGCTCTCCGGGAAGTTCTTCTCCTTCCAATGTATTCACTTCCAGACTCTGTTCCTTTGGCAAATCCTCCTCTTTCGCTCTGGTATTCTCAGGAGACAAATCCTCTTTCGCCCCGGTAATTTCCGGGGGCAAATCCTCTTCCTTCAGAGTATTCACCAGTATTTCTTCTTCCTTCACTTCCCAGCTTTTGGCGCTTTCTGCCTGAAAGCCTTCCGCCGCCTTCTCCGCCTCTGTCTTCTCTTCCGGCTCCGGAATTCCTTTTAATTCTCGGAAAATCTTCATAAATTCTTTGCCAGTGATGGTCTCATGTTCATAGAGATGCTGGGAAATCTTATCCAGAATTTCCCTGTTCTCCAGAAGCAGACGGGTTGCCTCGTCATAGCTTTCTTTGAGAATTTTCATTACTTCCTGATCGATCTGGGCCGCTGTCTCTTCGCCGCAGTTTAAGCTGGCTCTTCCATCCAGATACTGGTTCTCAATGGTTACCAGCCCCATCAGGCCGAATTTCTCTGACATACCATACTGGGTTACCATGGCCCTGGCAATCTTCGTTGCCTGCTCAATATCGTTGGAAGCGCCTGTGGTTACGGAATCAAATACAATCTCTTCTGCAGCGCGGCCGCCCATATAAGTAACAAGATGAGCTACCAGCTCATTCTTGGTCATAAGGAATTTTTCTTCTTCGGGCACCTGCATGGTATAGCCAAGGGCTCCCATGGTCCTGGGGACAATGGTAATCTTCTGCACCGGCTCCGCATCTTTCTGCAAGGCGGTAACCAGGGCGTGTCCCACTTCGTGGTAGGCCACCATTTTCTTCTCTTTCGGCCCCATAATCCGGTCCTTTTTCTCTTTTCCGGCAATGACCACTTCCACAGATTCAAATAAATCGCTCTGGTTTACATATTTCCGGCCCTGCTTTACCGCATTGATGGCCGCTTCATTAATCATATTGGCAAGATCTGAACCTACTGCCCCGGAGGTTGCCAGCGCAATAGCGTCCAAATCTACGGAATCATCCAGCAGTACATTCTTAGCATGCACCTTCAGCGTCTCTACCCTTCCCTTTAAATCCGGTTTATCTACAATAATCCTCCGGTCAAAACGCCCAGGACGCAGCAGCGCCTTATCCAGCACCTCCGGACGGTTGGTAGCCGCCAAAATTAAAAGCCCCTTGGATGTATCGAATCCATCCATTTCTGCCAGAAGCTGATTCAAGGTCTGCTCTCTTTCATCATTGCCGCCGTATCTGGTATCGCGGCTCTTGCCGATAGCGTCAATTTCGTCAATAAAAATAATACAGGGAGCCTGCTTCTGGGCTTCTTTAAACAAGTCCCGGACACGGGAGGCGCCCACGCCTACAAACATCTCTACAAAATCGGAACCTGCCAGTGAGAAGAAGGGCACCTTCGCCTCTCCTGCCACTGCTTTTGCCAACAGTGTTTTCCCTGTTCCGGGAGGTCCTACCAGCAGTGCGCCCTTGGGCAGCTTGGCTCCGATATCCGTATATTTCCTGGGATTGTGCAGAAAATCCACAACCTCCTGCAGGGATTCCTTTGCCTCATCCTGTCCCGCCACATCCTTAAAGGTAACGCCTGTGGACTTCTCCACGTAGACTTTCGCTGTTGTTTTTCCAACTCCCATCATACCGCCGCTTCCCATTTTACGGAAAATCAAGAAATACAGCAAAACCCATACCAGCACCAGCGGAAGGATATAGCTTAACATATTCCACATAATTACAGAAGAAACATCTTCCACCGTTCCGCCAAATTTGACGCCATGCTCTTTCAGAAGAGGGAGCAGGCTCTCATCGTTAAGCTCTGCCGTATAATAATTAATTCGGTATAATTTATTCTCTCCTTTGGGAGTAATGTTAATTCTGCTGGATGTGAAGGTTACAGACTCTACCTTGTCCTTCTCTACCATATCTATAAACTCAGAATATGTGATTTCTTTGTTGGTGGCGTCTTTGGCGCAGCTATTCAGCAAGCTTGTCAAAAACAGCACCAGCAATGCGGCCAGAATAAAAATCATAATTGTCATGCCATTTTTATTATTGCCGCTATTATTATTATTGCCGCCGTTATTATTATTGTTTCCTTTGTTCTCCATTTATTTCCTCCTGCATGCTGCAACATTCTGTTTCACAGCGCCTTTTTCAATTATATGTGTATTTGACCTGAAAATCAATACAATTCTCCGAAACTTTCGGGAACAATTTCTAAAGTTTTTATAAACAGTATTCCAATATTAATGACATTCTTATTACAATTAATTGAAGATTTTCACCAAAAGTTCTGGCATTCTTCCCACACAGGTTGTATAATGAGTTAGTTATATTTCGTAAAAATGTTCACAACTATAAAGGAGGAGCTTCCTATGCCCGTAAAATACGTCTTTGTCACTGGTGGAGTTGTTTCTGGTCTCGGTAAGGGAATCACTGCCGCTTCCCTGGGACGTCTGCTGAAAGCCCGGGGATACAAAGTTACCATGCAGAAATTTGATCCTTACATCAACATTGACCCTGGTACTATGAATCCCATTCAGCATGGAGAAGTATTTGTCACGGATGACGGTGCGGAAACGGACCTGGATCTGGGACATTATGAGCGCTTTATTGATGAAAATTTAAGTAAAAATTCCAACGTTACCACCGGAAAGGTTTACTGGTCTGTGCTGCAGAAGGAACGCCGGGGGGACTACGGCGGCGGCACTGTTCAGGTAATTCCTCATATCACCAATGAGATCAAGAGCCGGTTCTACCGGAATTTTACCACAGAGGAAACCCACATCGCCATCATTGAGGTAGGCGGTACGGTAGGCGACATTGAGAGCCAGCCTTTTCTGGAATCCATCCGCCAATTTCAACACGAGGTGGGCCATGAAAATGCCATTTTAATCCACGTCACCCTGATTCCCTATATTTCTGCTTCCGGTGAAATCAAGACCAAGCCAACCCAGGCAAGCGTAAAGGAGCTGCAGGGAATGGGAATCCAGCCTGACATCATTGTATGCCGCAGCGAGCATCCGCTGGATCAGGGAATTAAAGATAAGATTGCACTGTTTTGCAATGTGCCGGACAGCCATGTACTGCAGAATCTGGATGTGGAATACCTCTATGAGGCCCCTCTTGCCATGGAGAAAGAAAATCTGGCCCAGGTGGCCTGCGAATGTCTCCGGCTGGATTGTCCGGAGCCTGATTTGACCGACTGGATTGATATGGTAGACGCACTGCGCAATCCGGATAAAGAAGTGGAAATTGCACTGGTAGGAAAATACATTTCCCTTCATGACGCTTATATTTCTGTGGTGGAAGCTTTAAAGCACGGCGGAATTGCAGAACGCGCCACCGTAAATATTAAATGGGTGGATTCCGAACTTTTAAATGAGGAAAATATTAATCAGATACTGGGCGGCGTACAGGGAATCCTGGTTCCCGGCGGTTTCGGAGATCGGGGCATTGACGGGAAAATCCTTGCCTGCCGGTACGCCAGAGAGCATAAAGTGCCCTTCCTGGGACTCTGCCTTGGAATGCAGCTTGCTATTGTGGAATACGCCCGGCATATCTGCGGCCTTCGAGACGCACACAGCATTGAGCTGAATCCAGGCACGACACATCCTGTCATTGCGCTGATGCCGGATCAGAGTGATGTGGAGGATATCGGAGGAACCTTGCGTCTTGGCTCCTATCCCTGTATTCTGGACAAGTCCTCCCTGGCTTATCAGGTATACGGGACAGATACCATCCATGAAAGGCACCGTCACCGTTATGAAGTAAACAATGATTACCGTTCTGTCCTGACAGAACATGGCATGAAACTGTGCGGACTTTCCCCTGACGGACGGATTGTGGAAATGGTTGAGATTCCGGATCATCCCTGGTACATTGCCACACAGGCGCATCCAGAATTGAAATCCCGGCCGAATCGGCCTCACCCGCTGTTCCGCGGATTCGTGGAAGCCGCAATTAAAATGAATCATTAAAAAGAAAGCTGCCGGAAAACGAAATTCATCCCCAATATATGGTTGCAGTTCAAAACCTTCCTGCCATATATTGGGGAAATCAGTCATTTTCCGACAGCCCTTTTTTGCTGCAATTTTCACTTTTCAGCTCCAATACTCCATAAACATTTGATCTGGCCGCTGATTCGATCATAATCCCACTGTTTTTCACTATTCTTTTTGCTGTTGGGATCGTTTACATAGAATCCCTTTTCATCATACCCCCGCAGCAAAATGAAATGTCCGGTGGTGGTAAAATCCCCCGGCCGCATACTGCAGATCACCAGGTTTCCCTGATCCAGAGCATGTTTTATCTGGGTTTCCCCCAACGGCAGCTCACTGCCGGACAATCCAAGTTCTGCAGCTCCCGCTGTAAAAAATTCCCAGCTTGTCCCCGCCTCTGTACAAAAGCCATTTTCACAGGCGTATTCCGCCATCCTGCGGGGATTCATCGAAAGGTCTCCTGTCAGGTACAAATATGCCATTGTCATACAGGTGGGCCCGCACCCTGCCACAGCTATCATATCCTGCCCGTAGCTGTCATATCCCCAGCGCATGTCCCACTGCATCAATAAGGGCGTTTTCCCGTCCATGTAATCAGCCGTCAAATCAATTTCTTTTCCCATATAATCTGCACGGTTGGGATAACCCGACACAAACTCATAGGTTTCTTCATTCTTCTCCAGCATTTCCAGCAATTCTTCCGGATAAGCTTCCCCTGCCGCTTCCGATTCCAGACGGCTCAAAAACCGCTCCGATTCTGTCTTTTTGCTTATCAGAATTCTTCCAGCTGCCGGCAGGCTGACTGCAAGCAGATACAATGCGCCGGCGCCCAGCAATATTCTGCCAATTCTGCGGCTCTTCTTTTTCTTCCTGCGCCCGGCAGCTTTTTGGGACCGCCGGCTCAAAGACTGTCTGAATTCATCCTCCTGGTCAAAATCTATATAATATGTCCCTGGAATTACCTGCAGTTCCCAGTCGCTGTTTTTTCTTCGCTCTAAAACCTTTTGTCCCATAAACACTCCTTCTTTCTCCTGCCGGCTTCTGCCGGTTTCCTTTCACTTTTCTATTATTATAAGAAAAAGAGTTTATGGGTTCTTGCGTTTTTTCTCGCAGAATAATTAATATTTCTTTAATATTTGTTAAATTGCCATTTCAACAGCTTAAGGCGGAAGAAATGAAAAAATGCTGGAAATGGATTCTCAGACGCCAAAATGCAATACATAAAAAGATATGAACAGGATGCAATTTGCAAAACCTGGGAAGTATCAGCAGATATCGTCTATCCTCATGGCCTGTCCCAGCTTAAAAAGAAAGCTGGCGGAGGTTATTCTGAGATTGGAAGAGCAAAATGTGAATGGGCCGATAAAATAGGCAGTTGCTTACATTTGCATAAAAATGTATCGCCCAGTTATCAATACTTTATTGACGAATTAGAAAAAGAATTCTAGAATAGCATCAGCTTCCCATTTGTTCTTATATTCTAAGAACAAATGGGAAGCCTTACCGTAAATACCGTCCTCTCCTGACAGCTCTTTGCCTGAATGCTGCCCCCATGAAGCCGAACAATTTCCCTGGCAATGGCAAGTCCCAGGCCGGCCCCGCCGTTTTTGCTCTGCCTTGCGCTGTCCAATCGGTAAAACTGCTCAAAAATACGCTCCAGCTTCTCACTGGGAATTGCAGTCCCCTGATTTTCCACCTGAATACAGACATCAGATTCCTCACGCTTCGTCCGAATTATGACGGCAGTATTTTCATAACTGTAGAGCACTGCATTCCGCAGCAGATTATCAAACACACGCTGCAGCTTTTCCGGATCGCAGGTGATTTTCAATGGCTCCGGCTCCATTTTCAGTTCACAGGTTAACTGCTTTTTTGCAAAAACCGGCTGGAACTCATATGCCGTCTGTTCCAGCATCATGTTCAGAGAAACCGTTGATTGCTCCAGTTCTAAATGGGTCAGGTTAAATCTGGTAATTTCAAAAAATTCATTAATCAAATCCTCCAGACGCTCTGCTTTTTTCAGAGAAACCGACAAGTATTTTTCCTGAAGCTCCGGTGAAATCTGCCTTTCATCCCTCAATAACGTCAGATAACCAATCACTGAGGTAAGGGGAGTTTTCAAATCGTGGGCCAGATACACAATCAAATCGCTTTTTCGCTGTTCCGCCTCTCTCGCTCTCTGCTCATTCTGCCGGTTCTGAAGCTGAATATCATTCATGTACTGCTCCACTTCCCGCAGATCTGGCCGAAGCTGAATCAGCGCCCCCTCTCCGTTCAGCTTCTCCATGGCCTCTAACACTTCCTGAAAATAATTTAAAAGCTTCACCCAGTAAAAAACGCCGATTGCCAGCACTCCCGCCAGAAATGACAAAAAGACAAATATCCCCTGGTTGTCTGAAATCCAATGAATAAAAGGATACAGCCCTTCATTGCCGTACCAGATGTAAGAGCCCAGAATAGTTTTTCCCAGGAACAGGCAAACCACCAGCAAAATAATGCACGCCAGAGACGCCCGGAGCATTTTTTCAAAAAAACGGCCCAGAATAATTGTTTTAATACGCTTTCTATTTTTCAATGGTATAGCCAACCCCCCAGACCGTTCGAATGAACTTTTGATTCCGGTAAGAATCCTGCATCTTATCCCGGATTCTCCCAATATGGGCCATCACCGTGTTATTATTATCCAGATACTTTTCTTTCCACACTGCCTCAAATAATTCCTCGGAGGAAACCACTTCTCCCTGATGACAGCCCAGATACCATAAAATGGCAAATTCCCGTGGCGTCAAATCCAGTTTTTTTTCGAAAAGTGTGCTTTGATGCGTCCGCCGGTTCATGCACAGTCCCCGGATTTCCAGTTCTTCCGGCTCTTTGCCCTCCTGTTCCTTTCCTCCGCCTTTGCTGTTGTAGCTGTGATACCTGCGGAGCTGGGTTTTCACCCGGGCAACCACCTCCAGCGGATTAAAGGGCTTTGTGATATAATCGTCCGCTCCCAGCATCAGGCCGTTGATCTTATCCACATCTTCCACTCTCGCAGTCAGCATAATCACCGGAAAATAGTGGTTTTTCCGAATATTCCGACACAAGGCAAAGCCATCCAAATCCGGAAGCATTACATCCAAAAGGGCCAAATCCACAGGCTCCCTTTCCACCAGCTCTAAGGCGTCTTTCCCCTGAAAACATTTCCACACCTGATATCCTTCATTTGCCAGATACAATTCCAGCAAATCTGCAACCTCTGTTTCATCATCCACTACCAGAATATGTTCCGCCATTGCTTCTCTCCAATCTGTCATACAAAATCTCCGCTCTTTGGCAGTTCTGCCAGAACCTGAGGAAACAATTCCACACTCCGTCTTAAAATTCCCTGCATATAAGCAATTGCAATCCCGTAATTTGTAATGGGAACCCCCTGATCTTCGGCGCATTTCAGACGGTATTTCATTTCACGCTCATTCAGCATACAGCCGCCGCAGTGGATAATCAGACGATACGGAGATAAATCCTCCGGAAATTCCGTGCCGGAAGTAAGTTCAATCTGCAGCTCCTTTTTGGTATATTCCCTAAGCCAGCGGGGAATTTTCACGGAACCGATGTCATCACACTGGCGATGGTGGGTGCATCCCTCAGAAATCAGCACCCGATCCCCCGCCTGCAGAGATTCTATTGCTGCAGCGCCCCTTACGACTGTCTGCAAATTTCCTTTATATCGGGCAAAAAGAATAGAAAAGGAGGTGAGAGGGATATCCCTTGGCGTATCTGCACTGACCTTTCCAAAAACCTGGCTGTCTGTGATTACCATTGCCGGCCTCTTTCCTAAGCTCTTTAGGGTATCCTTCAATCCATGTTCCTTTACCACAACGGCCGCTGCATCCGACTCTAAAATATCCCGAATCGTCTGCTGCTGAGGCAGAATCAGCCTTCCCTTAGGGGCAGCCTTATCAATGGGCACTACCAGCACCGCCGTATCCCCGGGCTTTAACAAATCTCCTACGATCCTGTTCTGAGAGGGGCAATCCGCTGCAAGACCTGCAATTTTTTCCTTTAATTTCGGTATGTGAAACCCTGTTTTGGCGCTGACGCTGATACATCTTCCATACTCCCGGAACCTTTTTTCCAGTGTCTCTTCGTCTGACTCATCCGCTTTGTTTACTGCAATCAAAAACGGAATCTTTTTCTCCTGAAACAATTGTATCAGCTCCCGGTCCGCCTCTGACGCCTCACCGGTTCCGTCCACAATCAGGACAGCCACATCTGTTTTATTTAAAATCTGCCTGGTCTTCTGGACCCGCAATTCCCCCAGCGCTCCCTCATCGTCAATTCCCGGCGTGTCAATCACCACCACCGGCCCCATGGGAAGAAGCTCCATGGCTTTCTGCACCGGGTCCGTGGTCGTTCCTTTCACTTCTGAAACTACTGCAAGCTCCTGTCCTGTCACCGCGTTTACCACACTGGATTTCCCTGCATTTCTTTTTCCGAAAAATCCAATGTGGATACGGTCGGACCTCGGCGTGCTGTTTAAACTCATGGCGCATCCCTCCTGTTCTATCAACAATTCCACTGCCACAGATTTGGCAGGGAAACTTCAGCTTCACAGATTTTCCCGACTATATTTTCGAATAAGCCGTTTTACTGCTTACTCCCTGCAGCTTACCTAATTTTCCCGACAATGCATTAATTACATTCTGGGGCGCATCCACGGCAATGCTGATAATATTAATTCCTTTTTTGGGATAAGGAATTCCCATTCTGCCGATAATATATTCCCCATGCTCATGAAGAATCTGATTCAATTCTTCAATGGAGGATGCATCCTCCACTATAATTCCGATGATCGCTACTCTGTCTTCCATACGTCCTTCCTTCATCTTCCCAATCTTATTCATCAAATTCCACAGTCACAAAAAAACCTTTTGGCGTCTCATGGATCTCCACTACTTTTCCTTCGGTGGATTTCAGCCGTTCACTGAAACTGTAATTGGCGGACATAGCGTAAGCTTTTCCCAATGTATAATAATAGGAAGTGGGCAGCTTTCCCTCGCTGACCGGAAGCACATCTCCCTCTTTCAGCAGACCTGTCCGCTCCATTTTAAATTCCATCTGTCGCAATTGATTGATCCTTTCTCTGTCTTATTTTCTAAAGCCCGCAAATCCTATCTTCGTTTCCAGGTTGAGGGCGCAAACAGCAGCAGCATCGGGAACAGCTCCAGTCGTCCGGCCAGCATGTCAAACATCAGCACATACTTTGCCGGCTGGGAATACACGGAGAAGTTTTCCGCCGGCCCTACCTGTCCTAATCCCGGCCCAATATTATTCAAGGTCGCAGCCACCGCCGTAAAATTCGTGGTAAAATCCAGCTCATCCAGAGAAATCAGCAGTACTGACGCACCATAAATAATAGCATATGCAATAAAAAACACAGAAATTGACCTCAGAACATCCTTATTCACCACATGCTTTTCAAAATGTATCTGCCGCACCCGTTTGGGATGAATCAAATAGGACAGCTCATTTTTCACCAGCTTCAGCATAATTACCACACGGGAAACCTTGATTCCTCCTCCGGTACTGCCTGCGCACGCCCCGATAAACATCAGAAGCACCAGCACAAACCGGGAAAATTCCGGCCACTGGTTAAAATCTGCAGTGGAATATCCAGTCGTTGTAATAATAGAAGCCACCTGAAAAGCCACATGGTGAAAAGCATCAAACACTGACCGGAAGCTGCCCCGGACATTAATTGTAATCATAAGAACCGCTCCCAGAATAATCCCCAGATAATACCGCATCTCTTCATGGTGCAGCGCCGGAAGAAATTTTTTCTGCCAGAGAAGGTAATACACATTAAAATTAATTCCGAACAATATCATAAAAATTGTGATAATTCCCTGGGAAATCATGGAATAGCTGCCGATACTGTCATTTAAAACCCCAAATCCTCCGGTACCTGCCGTACCAAAAGACAAGGTCATGGATTCAAACACAGACATCCCTGTAATCAGCAGCAGAGCAATCTCAATGATTGTCAGTACAATGTACATCTTATACAGGTTTCTGGCAGTATTTTTCACCCTGGGGACTAACTTTCCAACGGTTGGCCCCGGACTTTCCGCCCGCATCAAGTACATATTGTAGCCTCCCGCCAGGGGCAGAATTGCCATAATCAGCACCAGTACCCCCATTCCTCCAATCCAATGGGTAAAGCTCCGCCAGAACAGATTGCACCTGGACAACGCTTCCACATCTCCCAGGATGCTTGCCCCGGTAGTGGTCAGTCCGGAAATGGTTTCAAACAGCGCATCCGTATAGCTGGGAAATTCCCCAGACAAAAACAGCGGCAGCGCGCCTGTCAGGCTTAACACAATCCAGCTTAAGGATACTGCCGCAAATCCTTCCCTTGCATAAAAAACATTGCTCTTCGGCTTTTTCATTTTTCCCAGAGTTCCCGCCAGAAGACAGAGTGCCAGGACTGCTGCATAAGCCCAGCCTGCCTTTTCCCTGTAAATCAGCGCCGCTATGCAGGGAAGAGCCAGAAACATTGCCTGAAATTCCAGAACCCGGCAAAGGAGGTATCGGATAATTGAATAATTCATCGCTAGTTTCCTCCGCCTATTTCAAGATATCTTTCAGGTCATGAAAGCCCTGGTTTGTTGTCACTACCACTACGGTGTCTCCCAGCTCAATGGTATCCTGTCCTCCCGGAGTAATAATCGTGCCTCTTCGGTTAATGCAGGCAATCAGCAGATTTTCCTTAAGCTGCAATTCCATCAAGGGGATTCCCACAAGGGCAGATTTCTCCTGCACTCTGAATTCCAGCGCTTCCACTTTATCTTCTATTAACTGATATAAAGTCTCTATGTTGCTGCCAATGGAATTCTGCATGGCGCGCACATATTGAATAATATATTCCGCCGTAATATGCTTTGGATACAGCACGCTTCCCAAATCCATACTGTCAATAATCTCGTCATAGGCAATTCGATGCACCTTGGTAATGGTTTTGGCCTTTGACACACTCTTGGCAAACAGACTCAGCATTATATTTTCTTCATCCAGATTCGTCCAGGCCACAAAGGAATGGGCTCTTGGCATTCCCTCTTCATACAGCAGATTGCGCTCTGTCCCGTCTCCGTGGATAATCATGGCCTGGGGCAGAAGCTCGCTTAATTCATTGCAGCGTTCCTTGTTCTGCTCAATAATTTTGATCTCGATTCCCATAGGCAGAAGCTGTTTTGCCAAATAATAGGTGGTCTCACCGCCGCCGATAATCATACAGTTCTTAATCCGGTTGGTGGTCATTCCAATTTTACGGAAAAATTCATTGGCTTTCCTGGAAGAAGCAACAATGGAAATCACATCTTTCTCCTGCAGCCGAAAATTACCGGAAGGAATAAAGACTTCTTCTCCCCGTTCCACAGCGCAAATCAATACGTCGCAATGCAGGCCGCCGGAAATATACGTCAGAGGCTTTCCGTCCAGCACTGACCCTTCTCCAAGCCTGCATTTCAAAAGCTCCACTCTTCCCTTTGCAAAGCTGTCCACCTTGATAGCGGAAGGAAATTTCAGCAGCCGGGCAATTTCACTGGCCGCCGCATATTCTGGATTAATTACCATGGACAAGCCAAGTTCTTCTTTGATGTATGTAATTTCCCGGTTGTAAATGGGATTGCGCACCCGGGCAACCGTATTGCAGCCTCCTGCTTTTCTGGCAATCAGGCAGCAGAGCAGGTTCAGCTCGTCTGACGTAGTTACCGCTATCATCAAATCCGCTTCCTCAATGCCCGCCTCATTCTGCACTGCAAAGCTTGCGCCGTTTCCCACAATTCCCATTACATCAAACCGATTCGCCACAGATTCCGCTTTCATCGGATCTCTGTCCACAACCGTAATATTATGTCCTTCCTTGCTTAACTGTTCTGTCAGAGTTGTGCCAACATTTCCACAACCCACAATGATAATCTGCATGTCTCCTCCATCTACGGCAGATCTCTGTCGTCGTTCTCTTTCTTAATATTGCAAGCCCCCTGCATGCCTTCTGGTCTGTGCCGCAGGGAAGCTTCTAAGCATGTTCATCCAAATACTGTAAACCCCAATTTACCTGTCATACTTCTTCAGCAATCCCAGCCCCAGCGGATAGGGACCGGTATGCACGCCAATAGTCGCCCCTATCTGATAAATATCAATCGTTTTATAATCAGAATAAGTCTGCAGGGACGCCAGAAGCTGATCTCTGAATTCTACTGCTTCTTCATAATCATACCCATATCCCACCACAATCCGGTAATCGTCAGGTGATTCTCCGATTTTTTCAAAATGTTCCTTTGCCTGTTCGATCAGGCGCTTCAGTCCCTTTTTCCGGTTCCTGGTTACTCCAGTTGGAAAAATTTCCCCTTCCTTGAGCATAATCAGCGGTTTAATTCCCAGGGTGGAAGCTGCTGTTCCCATTACTTTGCCGATTCTTCCTCCATGAATTAAATACTCATAATTTCCCACGGTAAATAGAATTCTCCCGGTAACTTTGATCCGTTCGATCTCTTTCACCGTTTCTTCAAAGGATAATCCATTCTTCTGCATCCTGACAGCTTCCAGCACCAGATTCCCCTGCAGTACGGTATTCACAGAGGTATCCACTATCTGAATCTGAATTCCCGGATATTCCTCCTGCAGCAATTCCTCCGCTGTTTTGGCGGAATTATAGGAACCGCTGAACTTTGTAGTAATGCACAGACAAATAATATCCTTTCCTTCTTTTGCATATGGCGTAAACGCTTCCACATAATCCTGCACGGACGGAAGGGAGGACATGGGAAATTTATCCGGGTTATTTACCATTTCCTGATAAAAAGTTCTTACGCCGATTTCTTCCATTTCTTTTTTGTAGGTTTTCCCGTCAAATGTTACATAAAACGGCACAACCCGCACTCCTGCCTGCTGAGCAGCCTCTGCGCCCAAATCGCAGGAACCGTCTGTAATAATCTGATATGCCATAGAATCCCTCTTTTCTGAAATACTTTTCCGGCCGCTGCACGCCAAGCCATCGCTCCTGCACTTCACAGTGAAAAACCTTAGACCGCCGACGGATGGTCATAAGGCTCGTCAAACGGCAGGTTAAGCAGCTGCACTTTACTTTACTGCTTCATTATAGCAACACATTTTCTGGAATACCACATAAGGGGAAGCCTCCGCTTCCCCGTTCTTCCACAAAATCCTCGCTGTTATTATAATACCTTTTCCCAAAAAAGAAAAGATGTTTTCCAGTATTCCTGCACAGAATATTCACGGCGGCCCAGATGCATCCGATCGGATCGTGAGTGTTAACCTGTAACGTAAAAATATCATCTGAACTGCGCATGTTTCTATCAAAAGCTGACAGACCGTAAAGGAATCATTCAAAAAGAACGTGAAACAGAACCTTGCATGTGCTATAATCAATACAGGCATATCAAGTTTTTTGCACGGAAGGGAGACAGTAATATGGGAGTTTTAGGAGCATTTATGCTTCCGCATCCGCCTTTGATTGTACCAGAGATCGGCAGGGGCGAAGAGAAAAAGATTCAAAAGACAGTAGATGCATATCACAGAGCAGCCAGAAAGATTGCAGAGTTAAAACCAGAAACAATTATCGTGTTCTCACCCCATTCCATGATGTACGCTGATTATTTTCATATATCTCCGGGAAGCCAGGCAAAGGGGGATTTTGGGCAGTTTCGCGCGGGACAAGTAAAAATGGCTCTTCCCTATGATACAGAATTTGTACAAAAATTGTGCCACAAAGCAAAAAATAGAAATTTGCCGGCAGGCACAATGGGAGAACGGGAAGCGCAGCTTGATCATGGGACAATGGTACCGCTGTATTTTGTAAATCAATATTGGACAGACTATCAGCTTGTCCGAATTGGATTATCTGGACATTCCCTTGGCATTCACTATAAACTGGGAATGTGCATCAAAGATACTATAGAAGCGTTGGGGCGCAATGCGGTGCTGATTGCCAGCGGCGATTTATCCCATCGGTTAAAAGCAAGCGGCCCTTATGGATATCGGAAGGAAGGACCAGAATATGACGCCCGCATTATGGAGCTTATGGGACGAGCAGATTTTGGAGAGCTTTTTAAGTTTTCCGAGGATTTTTGTGCAAATGCAGGAGAATGCGGGCACCGCTCTTTTACGATCATGGCAGGAGCCCTGGAAGGTCTGAATGTCCATCCACAGCCTTTGTCTTATGAAGGACCCTTTGGCGTTGGATATGGAATTTGTATTTATGGGATTGAACATGAATAGAGAGGAGTTGTATGATGCGACAAAAAGAACAAGAGGATGCTTATGTAAAGCTTGCACGCATGTCAATGGAAGAGTATGTTCATACAGGCAGAGTACTTCATGCGCCTGATCATCTTCCCGAGGAAATGTACAACACTAGGGGAGGGGTGTTTGTGTCTATTAAGAAACAAGGGGCGCTGCGGGGCTGTATTGGGACGATTCAGGCAGCATATTCGTCCATAGCGGAAGAAATTATTTACAATGCCATCAGCGCTTCCACAAGAGATCCGAGATTTCCGGCAGTGAAGGCGGAGGAATTGGAGAAGTTGACCATAAGCGTGGATGTATTGGGAGATATGGAACAGATTGACTCTTTGGATAAACTGGATGTAAAGCGTTATGGCGTTGTAGTGACCAAGGGCCGCAGGCGCGGGCTGCTGCTCCCGAATCTGGAAGGCGTGAATACAATTGAGGAACAAGTGGCGATCGCCAAACAGAAAGCAGGTATTGGCGATCTGGAGGAAGTGCAGCTGGAGCGCTTTGAGGTCGTGCGCCATTTCTAAAGCTGGGAGGTAGGAAGATGAAGGCAGTTTGCAGAACTTGTATGCATTCCTGTAATCTGTAATCTGGAATCTGGACAGAAGGGGATTTGCGGGGTCAGAAAAAATGAAGATGGGCGTATTGTGTCTGAAAATTATGGGTGTGTAACCGCCTTGGCTTTGGATCCGATTGAAAAAAAACCGTTGAACATGTTTCATCCTGGAAGCAGAATTTTATCTGTGGGCAGTTTCGGCTGCAATTTAAAGTGTCCATTTTGCCAGAATTATCAGATTTCCATGATGCGCCTTGAGGGAGACAAAGATGGTTTGCAGCCCAGAACGCCGGATATGATGCATATTTCTCCACAAGAACTGGCACGAAAGGCCCTGAAGTATCAAAAATCTGGAAATATTGGAGTGGCATTTACTTACAATGAGCCTTTGGTTGGATGGGAATATGTGCATGATACGGCAAAACTGGTGAAAGCATATGGCATGAAAAATGTTCTGGTGACAAATGGGACAGCATCTATGGAAGTTTTGGAGGAAATTCTTCCTTTTATAGACGCGATGAATATTGATTTAAAGGGATTTGAAGAGGAGTATTATCACAAACTTGGAGGCAGTCTTCAGGCAGTTAAGGAATTTATCATCCGTGCTGCTGCAAAGTGTCATGTGGAACTTACCACCTTGATTGTGCCTGGCGAAAATGACAGTGATTCGGAGATAAGAGCGGAGGCTGAGTGGATTGCCAGGGAGGTTGGACAGCATATCCCGCTGCATATCACCCGTTTCTTTCCCCGTTATCATATGCAGGATAAAAGCGCCACAGATGTACAGCTAGTCTATCGCCTGGCAAATCTGGCGGGCAAATATCTGGATCATGTATTTGTGGGAAATTGCTGATATGATAAATGGATTACGAAAGCTTCGAAACAAAGCACATCCGCCCCGCACATATCCTTTGACTGCCATGATATCCTTCACAGGAATCATTTTTATGAATCGTTTCATCTTTTACTCTCCCAGCAGGAATTCTACGAAATCCGCAGCCGCTTCCTTCTGGCCGGAATATTGGAACACAATAAGGTAAGCCGGGCCGCTGTTTGAATATCCATATGTTTCCAGCATTTTACTGTCTTCCACTCTTACTGCGTCTTCTTCGCAGATATCCGGATGGGAAGCTACAAATTCCTCTCCCATCAGCTGTTCCACCGGAACCAGGAAATTTTCTTCTGCCGAATATTCCTGGTAAACGCTTTCCGGGCAGATAAACAAATCCGCGGTATTGGCGCCCACCAGCGTAACCAGTTTCATCCGATTGGCGTAATCCATCTCTCCGGAACCGTCCTGACTGAGAAATCCCACTGAGGTATCCAGAACATATTTATGCCGCCGATTGTCATCTCCCCGATACGCCTGAAAATGCTCCATCAAAGCAGCGTCGGTTTCCCCGCCGCCGATAACTGACGCATAGAGAATCGTTTCGTTCTGAAAACTGTCAATCCACATGACAATCCCTATCAGGAGCGCTATGGCTCCTGCAGCCACTGCAAGATGGAACTTATAATAAGTTAAAATATATTCCGCCTTTTTCTTTCCTTTCATAGACGCTAATTTTTCACGCTCCAGCTCCCGCTTTTCCTTACTTGTCATATCTGATTCATGCTTTTTCTGAAATTTCGTGTCCATATTCCCTCCTGATGATAATGCCTGAAACCTCTCTTCTGCTTTCCCACCGGACATTCCGGAATGAGCCTTTTGTCATGGGCCGCTCTGATCCTTGATTTTCTCCGCCAAATCATTTAAATACACCCAGCGTTCCATTTTCTCCTCCAGTTCTCCCTCTGTCTGGCTCTTTTCTTCCATCAATTCTGATAATTTTGCTGAATTCGTGGCATGTTCCATCATCTTTTGTTCCAGAAGTTCCAGCTTTTCCTCCAATGATGTTACTTCCTCTTCTATCCTGTCATATTCCCGTTGTTCCTTATAGGAAAATTTCAGCTTTTTTGGACTGGCGCCCGCCCTGGCCTTTCGGCCTTCCTGCCCTTTCTTTTTCTGTTCTTCAAACTTTTTATTTCCCTGGTTCTTTTTATCCTGATCCGGCAATTGAAGTCGCCGTACTTCTTGGGCCCGCAGATAATCCAGATAGCCGCCCTCATACTGCTGCAAATGTCCATTCTCTTCAAAGGCAAAGATCCTGGTGGCCAGCCGTTCCAGAAAATACCTGTCATGGGACACAGTAATCACAATTCCATCAAAGGCGTCCAGATAATCCTCCAATATTGTTAGTGTCCGAATATCCAAATCATTGGTGGGCTCATCCAAAATCAGGACATTGGGCGCTCCCATCAGAATCCGAAGGAGATACAGCCGCCTGCGTTCCCCGCCAGATAATTTCCCTATGGGAGTCCACTGCATGGTTCCATCAAAGAGAAAACGCTCCATCAGCATGGATGCGCTGATTTTTCCATCCCCTGTATCTATATATTCCGCCACTTCTCTGACATATGCAATGGCTGTCAGGGATTCTTCCATATGGGAATTATCTTGAGAAAAATAGCCGATTCTTACCGTCTCACCCATTTCAATGCTGCCGCCATCCGGGATAACCTGCCCCAGAATCAGCTTCAAAAGGGTAGTTTTCCCGCATCCATTGGGTCCCACAATGCCGATTCTCTCTCCCTTAAGGAAGATGTAAGTAAAATCATGAATTAATTTCTTGTCTCCATATGATTTTAACAAGTTTTTTACCTCTATGGTCTTTTTTCCCATTCGGGAGGATACTGAAGACAGTTCTACTCCTTTTTCCTCCAGCGGGCCTTCTGCCGCAAGCATGTCCTCAATCCGCTGTATATGAGCCTTCTGCTTGGTGGATCTGGCCCGTGCGCCCCTTGCCAGCCATGCCAGCTCCTTTTTCAGAATGCTTTTCCGCTTCCGCTCACTGGCCTGCTCCATACTCTGTCTTTGCATTTTCAACGCCACATAATCTGCATAACTTCCCGGATAACTATAGATTTTCCCATATTCCACCTCCACAATCCGGTCCACAATCCGATCCAGAAAATACCGATCGTGGGTTACCATCACAAGGGCTCCCCGGAATTTCACCAGATATTCCTCCAGCCATCCAGACATCTCACTGTCCAAATGGTTGGTGGGCTCGTCCAGAATCAGGATTTCCACCGGCTGCAGCAGGATATTTACCAACGCCACCCGCTTTTTCTGACCTCCGGATAAATATTTTACCTGCCGATCCATATCTTCAAATCCCAGCCGGTTCAGCATGGATCTGGCTTCTCCCTCCAGCACCCCATCCTGAATATCCAGGCCCTTTAAGGCAGATTTTAAAAGGCTGTCAGTATCCTCTAAGGAAGGAGTCTGTGCCAGGTAAGCCGTTTTCACATGATTTCCCATAACAACGGCGCCCTGATCCGGTTCTTCCGTTCCTGCAATAATTTTAAGCAGCGTGGATTTTCCCATGCCGTTAATCCCGATTACTCCTACCTTTTCCCCTTCCTGGAGACTGAATGCGGCGTCTTTTAACAAAATACGCTCTTCCGTGTAAGCTTTTTGTAAATGTTCTGCAGTTAATATATTCATGGTTTTCTCCTGTTACCTCTCCTGACACACCTGAAAAATATAGAATTTCAGATAATAAGATTCCTCCGCCGCCCATAAAATAGGATGATCCGGCGCCTGAGTCCGAAACTCCACCTGTCTGAGCCGCCGATGCACATGATCCGCTGCCTGATGAATGGTCTTTGCAAACAGTTCTGCATCCATAAAGTGGGAACAGGAGCAGGTAGCCAAATATCCTCCGTCCTTTACCAGCTTCATGGCTCGCAGATTGATTTCCCGATAGCCTTTCACTGCATTTTTGACGGAATTTCTGGATTTGGTAAATGCCGGCGGGTCCAAAATCACCACATCATAAGTTTCTCCCCGCCGTTCTAATTCCGGCAGCAGCTCAAACACATCCGCACAGGCGAATTTCACCCGGTCAGACAATCCATTTAAAGCCGCATTTTCCTCTGCCTGCCGGACGGCAAGCTGGGAAGCGTCCACCCCCAGCACACTGCCTGCCCCTGCAATTCCTGCATTTAAAGCAAAAGAACCTGTATGGGTGAAGCAGTCCAGTACCTTGCCATTCCGGCACAAAGGCTGAATAGCTTTCCGATTGTATTTCTGATCCAGGAAAAATCCCGTTTTCTGCCCATCCTTTACATCCACCAGATAACGGACTCCGTTTTCTGAAATTTCCACCTTTGTATCAAACTCAGGCCCCAGAAAGCTCTTTTTCAGCTCCAGCCCTTCCTGCTTTCTTACCTTTGCATCGCTGCGCTCATAAACGCCCCGAATCCGGATTCCGTCTTCTGCCAGGCACTCTTTCAAATCCGAAATAATTTCCTCTTTGAACCGATCAATGCCCAGGGCCAAAGACTGTACCACCAGCACATCAGAAAATTTATCTATTACCAGTCCCGGCAGCCAGTCCGCCTCCCCGAAAATCACCCTGCAGGAACTGGTATCTACGGTCTTCTTCCGGTATTCCCAGGCATTCCTTACACGCATTTTTATAAAATCCTGATTTATTTTCTGTTCTTTTTTTCGAGTCATCATGCGGATACGAATTTTAGAATTAGTATTCATAAATCCCCTTCCCATGGGATAGCCGTCAAAATCACGGACTGTCACTATATCTCCATTGATAAAGTCTCCCGCTGCAGACTCTATCTCATTATCATAAATCCACAACCCGCCGGATTTAAGGGTTCTTCCCCCGCCCTTTTTCAGGGTAACTATTGCTTCACTCATGAAATCTGTCCTCTCCTGAACTGCTGCCTATCTTTTCTTTTCTTCCTATCAAATTTATCACAGTCTCACAATGTTCGCAACTAGGAAAATCACTATCCAAGAAAAATATTTTCTCGATATACCTTCACCGGGAAATAGCCTCATTCAAAAAGGAGCTGTCGGTTTTTTCAACAGCCCCTTTTGGTTTTTCTCATATTTCTTCAATCTGTCTCAGTTTTTTTCAGCGTCTCATTCATGCTTCCGGTCCGATATCCTGTCAAATCCATAGAAACATAAGTAAATCCATATTCCCGAAACTGTTTTGTAACCTGATTTCTGACATCCTCCCGCATCAGCTTCGGAAAATCTTCCGGTAAAACCTCAATTCTCGCCATCCTTCCATGCATACGGACGCGAAACTGGGAAAATCCCAACTGCAGCAAGAATTCTTCTGCCTTTCCCACCATGGCAAGCTTTTCAGCAGTAATGGCCTCTCCATAGGGAAAACGGGAAGCAAGACAGGCAAAGGAGGGTTTTTCCCAGGCAGCAAGCCCCATTTTTTTTGACAACAGGCGGATTTCCTCTTTCGTCAGTCCGGCTTCCCTTAAAGGGCTTTTGACGCCTAATTCCGCCACTGCCTGCATTCCTGGCCTGTAATCTCCCTCATCATCTGCATTGGAGCCTTCTGCCACACAGGACATTTGATTCTCTTTTGCAATGCTTTGAATCTGAAGCAGCAGCTGTTTCTTGCAGATATAGCACCGGTTAGGGGGATTTTTGCTGAATCCTTCCATTTCCAGTTCCTTTGATTCAAAAACAACCTGCCGGATTCCTTCTTTTCTGCAGAATTCTTTAGCCTCCTCCAATTCTCTGCCTGGAAAGGAAGCAGAGCTGGCTGTCACTGCAATTACCTTCCCGCCCAGAACCTCATGAGCGATTTTCAGCAAAAACGTGGAATCCACTCCGCTGGAAAAGGCAACGGCAACGCTGCCAAGTTCTGTAAGGCGCCGCTTCAGGAATTCCAGCTTCTGCTGCGTTTGGGGCAAAATCTGAAATTTGTTTTCTTCCATGCTTTTTATTTACTGGTATCCGTCTCCCGTATAATTTTTCTCACCCTAAGCACCATCGCTGGTGATACGGACAATTCATCCACTCCCATTTTCAGGAAAGTCTCTGTCAAGCTTAAATCAGCCCCTAATTCTCCGCAGATGCCTGCCCAAATGCCTGCCGCATGGGCATTCTTCACTACCGTTTCAATCATTTTAAGGATTGCCGGATGATGGGCGTTATAGAAATCACCCAGTTTTGCATTCTGCCTGTCGATGGCAAGGGTATACTGGGTCAGATCGTTGGTTCCGATGCTGAAAAAGTCCACTTCCTTTGCCAGCTCATCGCTGACTATAACGGCTGCCGGCGTCTCAATCATCACACCCAGCTCCACATCTTTAAAGGGGACTGAAAGCTCTGTCAGCTCTGCTTTCACTTCCTCCACAATCTTCTTGATTTTCCTTACTTCCTCCACGGAAATAATCATGGGGAACATAATGGCTATCTGGCCGTAATTGGATGCACGGTACAAAGCGCGCAGCTGCGTCTTGAATATTTCAGGCTGCTTTAAGCAGATACGGATCGCCCGGTAGCCCATTGCAGGGTTCTCTTCCTTGTCCAGATTGAAATAATCCACCGTCTTATCCGCACCGATATCCAGAGTGCGTATAATAACCTTCTTCCCGGCCATATTTTCTGCAACCGCTTTGTAAGCCTTGAACTGTTCTTCCTCCGTCGGGAAATCCTCGCTTTCCAGATACAGGAATTCACTCCGAAACAGGCCAATTCCCTTTGCGTCATTGCGGAGCACATTCGCCACGTCCCCGGGATTTCCAATATTAGCATAGAGTTTTAGCTGTTTTCCATCCAGAGTCACATCCTCTTTGCCCTTCAGCTGCTGCAGCAGTTCCTTTTCCGCCAGACATTCTGCCAGCTTTTTCTCCATCACCTTAGAGGTTTCTTCATCCGGATCTACATAAATATCTCCGGTAAATCCATCTACAATCACAGTTTTTCCATTATATTCCGGATCCAGACCGATATCTGCCTGAATCACTGCCGGGATATCCATGGTTCTGGCCAGAATTGCCGTATGGGAGTTGGCAGAACCCTGCTGAGTTACAATGGCGAGCAGTTTATCCTTCTCAAACTGAACGGTTTCACTGGGGGCAAGATCCTCTGCAACAATCACAACCGGCTCCTGGAAAACATCCAGGCTGCTCTGAGAATCTGTTAAAATACTGATTAACCGCTCAGAAATGTCACGGACGTCCGCTGCACGCCCCTGCATATAAGCGTCATCCATGGCTGCAAACATTTCTGCAAAATTGTCGCTGGTCTGGGCTACGGCAAACTCTGCATTAATCTGCTGCTCTTTTATCATGTAATGGATCGAATCCTGATAATCCAAATCCTCCAGCATCATCTGATGCACTTCAAAAATCATGGCGTTGGCTTCTCCCACATCCTTCAGGGCTTTCTCATATAACCCCTGGAGCTGCTCTAACGCCTTCTCCTTTGCCTTTTCAAACCGCTCTGTTTCTTTCTCAACATCCTCAATGTGCCGCCGTTCCACTTTATTCTCATTTTTCTTAAAAATAAAAAGCTTTCCAATCGCCACACCGCCAAATACGCTGCTCCCACTGAATTTTAACATTTGGCTTCTCCTTTCTATCTAAAAATTCAGGCAACTGCAAAGCCTTCTGATTCCGGCTTTACAATTACCTGTCTTTCATTCTATTTTACAGATTTTCTTTGAAAAACGCTTCTAATGCAGTGAAAGCTTCTTCCTCGTCGTCGCCTTCAATTTTCAATGTTACTGTATTGTCTTTTTTCACTCCAAGGCTCATGATTCCGAAAATTCTCTTTGCATCTACTTCCTTGCCATCCTTCGCAATCGTGATCTTGCTTGCAAATTTCCCTGCTTCTTTGACAAAAAGTCCTGCCGGTCTTGCATGGATTCCTTCTGGATCTGTAATGGTGTAGTCAAATGTTTTCATAATCTTAATCTCCTTTTCTATATATTGTAAGTGTATTATAATATATTTGTCTGATTTTTTCCAGAGCGTTTATGCTGCTGTTTGATCCTTTTTTAATGCGCCAAGCAACAGAGCCCCCACAATGGTTCCTACAACCAGTGATAAAATATACATTACGGTATTGCCGACTACCGGAAATACGAAGATACCGCCGTGGGGCGCCATCAGGGTACAGTTAAACGCCATCGAAACAGCTCCTGCCACCCCTGAGCCAATCATCATTGCTGGGATCACATGAAGGGGATCTGAGGCTGCAAATGGTATGGCTCCCTCGGAAATAAAGGACAATCCCATAATAAAGTTGGTAGGACCAGATTTGCGTTCTTCTTCGGTAAATTTCTTTTTAAATAACAGTGTCGCCAGGGCTATGGCGCATGGAGGCACCATTCCGCCAATCATAACCGCCGCCATAATATTGTAATTTCCTGCTGCAATGGAAGCAGTGCCAAACACGTAAGCCGCTTTGTTGATAGGCCCTCCTAAATCTGCTGCCATCATCGCGCCCAGAATAATTCCTAACAGCACAGAACTTGTGCCGTTCATACTGGACAACCCGTTGTTCAAAAGGGTATTCAGCGCCCCAACAGGAGGCTCAATCACAAAATTCATGATAAGTCCCATAAAAAACACGCCAAGAAGGGGATAGAGCAGAATCGTCTTGATGCCGTCCAGACTTTCCGGCAGCTTTTCCAATAGCTTCTTTAACCCTATTATTAAATATCCTGCCAGAAATCCTGCTGCCAAAGCGCCCAGAAAACCGCTTTTTCCGCCGGCTGCAATGGAACCTCCTACCACTCCCACCACTAATCCAGGGCGATCTGCTATACTCATAGCGATAAATCCTGCCAGAATCGGAAGCATAAATCCAAACGCCCCGTCGCCGATTCCTTTAAACAGTGCAGCTGCAGAGGTAATCGTTCCGAAATTTCCCCGTTCTTCCGGCGAAAGCGCAGACAAATCTACACTCATGCCGTCAATCAGGAATGCAATGGCAATCAGGATGCCGCCGCCTACCACAAAAGGAAGCATATGGGAAACCCCATTCATCAGATGCTTGTAAATCATGTGGCCTGCGCTTTCTTTTCCGCTGCCGCCGGAAGCTGCTGCCGCCGTCTTGTTTCCGGAATGATAGATTTCCACATTTCCACTTTCCGCCAGACGGATTAACTCCTCCGCTTTGTTGATTCCATCCGACACCTGTCTTACAATCACCTTTTTCCCATCAAAACGATCCATGGGAACATTAGTATCCACACAGACGATAATGCAATCCGCCTCTGCGATCTCTGCATCTGTCAGTACATTTTTGGCTCCGCCGGAACCCCTGGTTTCCACCTTGATGGAGAATCCAAGTTCTTTTGCTTTCTTCTCCAATGCCTCAGCTGCCATATATGTATGAGCGATTCCCGTGGGACAAGCAGTAACGCCTAACAGCTTCAGACCCTTCTTCTCCTGGGGTGCAGGCGCAGGTTCTGCTTTGGCCTGTTCTTCAGCCAATTTGGCCTGTTCCGCTGCATCCACATAGCCCAGAAATTCTTCTGTCGTTTTGGCATTCCGCAATTTCTGTGTAAATTCTTCATCCATCAGCAATACAGACAACCGGCTTAACACATCCAGATGCACGTTATCCTTGGTATTGGGGGCTGCGATCAGGAAAATCAAATCTGCAGGCGCTCCATCCAAAGACTCATAATCCACACCGTCTTTTAACACCATAGCTGCCAGCCCCGGCGCCTTTACCGCCTCACACTTTCCGTGAGGAATGGCAATGCCCTCTCCAATTCCTGTGGTGCCTTCTTCTTCCCGTTTTAAAACCTGTGCTTTGTAAGCTTCTTTATCTGCAATTTTTCCTGTGGCCGCCATCAAATCCACCATTTTGTCAATAGCTTCTCTCTTAGAAGCAGCCTGGCCGTTCAGTTCAATTCCTTCTTTTACCAATAAATCTGTAATTTTCATGACAGACCTCCTTATTTTACGATTTTCATTCATTCTACACTGAACCTTCTACCCTGTTTTCCGCTGCAAACCAATTATTTATTTCCATCCCATCTGCTCTAAAATTCCATCAACCTCTGCCTGGGTTGCCAGCCGTTCTGAAAATGCGCTGGCGCTTCCGGTGCAGATTCCCATATGGAAGGCTTCTTCATAGCTTTTGCTCTTCAAATATCCGGTGATAAATCCTGCCACCATGGAATCTCCGGCTCCCACAGAATTCACCACTTTTCCCTTCGGCGCCGGGCTCTGCCATACGCTTCCATCAGCCGCCACAAGAATTGCGCCGTCTCCCGCCATGGAAATCAGCACATTTTGGGCTCCCATCTCCTGCATTTTCTTTGCATGTTTTACAATGGTTTCCTGACTGTCCATAGGCACATGGAAAATCTCTTCCAGCTCATGGTTGTTGGGTTTTATCAAAAACGGATGATATTTCAGCACATTCACCAGCAAATCCCCTGTGGCGTCTACCACAGCCCGGACGTTTTTCGCCTGTACTCTTGCCAGAATCTGCTCATAACTGGAATTCGGCATACTGTTTGGAATACTTCCTGCCAGCACCAGCACATCTTCCGGCTCCATGGCGTCCAGCTTCTGATAAAGTTCTTCCAAGGCTTCCTCAGAAATCTTCGGCCCCTGGCCGTTAATCTCACTCTCTTCCCTGGAGCGAAGCTTCATATTGATTCTGGACATCCCTTCCGGAATCCGGATAAAATCAGTCAGGCAGCCCCATTCCTTCAGCCCCCGCTCAATTTCTGTTCCGGTAAACCCGGCTGTGAATCCCAGAGCCGTGTTCTCCAATCCCAGATTCTTCAGCACCAGAGAGACATTGACGCCTTTCCCGCCGGGGTATACCAATTCTTTCGTCGTACGGTTTACCCGCCCTAAGGTAAAATCATCAACGCTTACAATATAATCCAGACTTGGATTAAAGGTTACTGTGTAAATCATAATGTGCTCCTTTCCTGCTTCTCCTGCTTTTTTGTTGTTTCAATGATGTTCGTCAAATCCTGGAAGCTGTCATGTTTGATTTCTGTGGTAACCAGCTCTGCATCCTCAATTCCGGCAAAGGTAACCGGCGAAATCTGATTGAATTTGCCCGAATCTCCTAAAATATAAGGTCTGCGGCACTGAATGACCGCCCTGCGCTTTACCATGGCCTCCTCAATGTCCGGTGTGGAAAAACCTGCCCTGCGGCTGATTCCGTTGGTTCCGATAAACCCAATGGTAAAATTAAATTTCTCCAGCTCGGATGCAGTCTCAATCCCAACAACTGCTTCTGTGGACAGCTTGAATTTCCCGCCCAGGATATGGGCCTCGCACCCGGCCTGTACCAGACGCTTGGCATGGCCGATGGCATTTGTCACATAAACTGCTCTTTTCTCCGTAATGAAATCAATGACACGCTCCGTAGTGGTTCCGGCATCCAGATAAACCAAATCATCCGGCTTAATCAGGGAAGCTGCATATCTTGCAATCTCTGCCTTTTCTTCCCGGTTCAGGTTCTTGCGGTATTCCACTTCCACATCTTTTCCACTGGCATAAGACGCATTGATGGCAGTGGCGCCTCCATGAACCTTATTCAGCTTTCCCTCTTCATCCAACAGGTACAGATCCCTTCGGATGGTGGACTCGGAAGCCTTAAGATGTTCGGTCAGCTCCTGTACGGTAACGCTGCCGTTCTTCTCCACTAATTTCAGAATTTCTTCCAGCCTTTTTTCTAACAGCATGTTGATTCCTCGTTTGATTGATTTTGATTGTTTTCTGTTGTTTTTGATTGTAATTGTATGATACCACCATTTTCAATCATTTTCAATCAAAATAATCCACAAAAGTGCAGGGGATTTTTTGTGCAATATGTAACAAACCCAGATTGTGGAATAGCAGGGATTATGGTATACTGACAAAAAAAGGTAGATCTATGCCCAGAACGACAGGAATCGGCCACCAGGATTTTGAGACAATACGGTTAAAAAATAATTTCTATATAGATAAAACCCTTTTTATCAAAGAATGGTGGGAAGCAGAGGACAGCGTGACACTGATTGCCCGGCCCAGAAGATTCGGCAAAACATTGAACATGAGCATGCTGGAAAAATTCTTTTCTGTCAGGTATGCAGGAAGAGGAGAGCTGTTTGAAGGGCAGTCCATCTGGGAGGCGGAAACATACCGGCATCTGCAGGGAACTTATCCAGTAATAAGCCTGTCTTTTGCCAATGTAAAAGATAAAAACTATGATGGGGCAAGGCTGTCCATCTGTCAGATTTTAGAGGATTTATATAATAAAAATGTGTTTCTGCTTGACGAAAACCTTCTGACAAAAAATGAAAAGATATATTTTCAGAGCGTAAACGGCAGTATGAATGATACAACGGCAGTATGGTCCATTCATAAAATGTCGGATTTTCTTTCCCGACACTATGGGAAAAAGTGATTCTCCTGTTGGATGAATATGACGCCCTGATGCAGGAAGCTTATGTTAATGGATATTGGAAGGAACTGGCGGACTTTATCAGAAGCCTGTTCAACTCTGCCTTTAAAACAAACCCTTATCTGGAACGGGCGGTTATGACAGGGATTACAAGGATAAGCAAGGAATCCATTTTTTCGGATTTAAATAATTTGGAAGTTATCACAACAACCTCTGAAAAATATGCGGACGCCTTTGGTTTTACCGAACCAGAAGTCGTTAATCAAAAAAAGCCCGGACTGTATTGGGCGAATACCAGTTCTAACCGCCTGGTGGGCAAACTTCTCAAGGAAGGAGACCGGAAGATAAAAAAGTCTTTCGAAAGACTTCTGGCAGGCGAACATCTGATTACGCCAATTGAGGTATGATTCTGGAATTCAATGTGCTGGATGCGGAAGAGGAAGACTCCCTTTCCGATACGGTAAAAGCAGCTCTTTTGCAGATAAACAGCAAAAACTACGCAGCATATCTCACTGCAAAAGGGATTCCAAAAGAACGCATACGCAAATACGGCTTTGCCTTCTGCAGGAAAACAGCGCTGATTGGAAGTTAGGCACTGTTTAAAATAACATTATATTGTGAAATCAGTCGATCCCCTTCAGTTCCTGATACAGCCGCTTGGCGTAACTGTCTGTCATTCCGCAGATATAATCCGTCACCAGAAGCAGCCTGAGATACAGTTTTTCCGCTTCCTTCTCCTCTTCTGCTCCTTTCCCTTCCTCCGCTTCCTGGGCAAAACGGCGGTAAATTGCTATGTAATTATCTGACAAAAGTTCCATCAGCTTTTTCTGCACCTCCGTCAGTTCCTCTCCCGTATCATAATACAGCGCCGCCTGGACAAACCGCTCCAGCAGAAAATCAAACACCGACTGGGCTGCAATTTCCAGTTTCAGAATCGGTTTAATCTGAAAGGCATACCGGTATGCAATGTCTCCCAGCGCGTCCATCATGGCCTCTCCCCCTGTGCCGGTAAACAAATCCTCTCCATGAGTTCCGTAAGTTCCATCCATCACTGCAGTATAATTCCGGATAAAACTGTCTGTGGCGTCATTGATCATCCATCCCTGAACATATACTGCCCAGTTTTGCACCGCATTGATTCCCGGTTCTTTCAATCCCCTCTGCTTTGCCCTCTCATATTTTCGTTTCAGACTTTCTGTCATCTTATGGAAGCTTTCTATCTGACTAACCGTAACAATTCGTTCTGGGGGCTTTTTCTGCTCCGGTTGTTTTGCTTTCTCCGCTTCTTTTTCCAGCTTCCTTTCCGCCTGCTCCAATTCCGCCACCAGCTGTTCATAGGAAATACAGCCCTTTTTCACAGCATCCTCAAGATCTGCGGTCTTGTATGCAATATCGTCTGCCGCCTCCAGCACAAAGGCAAGGGGATGGCGGTTTCCTCCGGTTCCCAGACTTTCCTGCAAATCCGCAAACAATTCCCGTTCTGCATAATAATAGCCCATTTTCTTGTATTTGATATGGCTTGTGCTTTTTCTTTCCAGAGAAGAGCCTGGATATTTGATAATTGTTCCCAACAAGGCTTTCGTCAAATTCATCCCATTTTCATCCACCAGATAGTGGAGCTTTGCCACCAGCCGCAAGGCCTGGGTATTTCCTTCAAAATAATAAAAATCCCTCTTCATTTGCTCTGACAGAATCTGATCCAGAAACTGTATCCTGCCATCTTTTCTCTTATAGGAAATTTTCGGCAGGTTTGTTCGGAACCAGTCCCGGATGGCCGTTTCCCCAAAATGGCCGAAGGGCGGATTGCCGATATCATGCAAAAGCCCTGCACACTGCAGAATATCGCAGACATATCCCTGATATTCCGGCAAAAACTCCGAGTCCGTCTGATTCTGCTGCAAGCCCCTGCTGATATTCTGCCCCAGAGATTTGGCAAAAGAGGATACCTCCAGGGAATGGGTCAGCCTGGTTCTGACAAAATCGCTCCGTTCCAGAGGAAATACCTGGGTCTTATCCTGCAGCCTCCGAAAGGATGCGCTTCCAATAATTCTGTGATAATCTTTCTCATATTCCGTGCGGAAATCGCCGGAAGATGAACTCGTATAGTTCCTCACTCTGTCCGAACAGAGCAGTTTTTTCCATTCCACTGTGTTGTCCTCCAAACTGTTTTTATCTTATTTGTTTCGGCATACTTCCTCTGTCCATCTGCTCATGCTCTGATTTTATCTCCTGAAAAAGCTTAGGTACGTTCCAGTTCTGATTGGCGGACGTCAGCACCGCTTTATATGGAATGGGACCGAGCCCTGATTTGCGGACGGCCTTTAACGCCTGATCCACCTGAAAGCTGGAGAGCCCCGCCATCAGAATCATTTCCCCATCTAACTCTTCTCCGTCATACTTTTCATCCACCGGGGCAATGTCCTTATTTCCTGCCAGATATCCCACAGGCTGCAGGTAATCCTCCCTGGCAACCTCCCTGATCTTCATCCGAAGGGGAAGCAGGGCTCTGGTTAGCTTATTCCTCCTGTCTTTGTCTGAAAAATGGAACAATAAAATTGTCTCTCTCAATGTCTTTCTCCTTTTCTCTAAGAAACTGCTCCAAAAAGTTATTTCTGTACAGTTCCTAAACCTCCCACGCTAAAAGCAGCCCATTGGCTTTCAGCCAGTTTCTGCGCTCCCGGAAGTCCGGCAGGATGTCCCTTACCATCTGCCAGAACTGGCTGGAATGGTTCAGATACGCCAGATGGCACAGTTCATGCACCACCACGTAATCCAATATCTCCTCCGGCGCCATCACAAGCCGCCAGTTAAAATTCAGATTTCCCTTACTGCTGCAGCTTCCCCAACGGGTTTTCTGATTGCGGATGGCAATACGGTTCACAGGGCCAATCTCTTTTCCTGAATGTTGCGCAAGCCGGGATACCAACGGATAATACTGGCTGACCCGTTCTGGAAATAGCTGCTTGGCCTGCCAAAGATACCATTCTTCCAGTCTCTTTCCCACAATAGAAGCGTCTGGCTCTTCTGAATCCAGTTCCATAAGCAAAAGTTTTGTTGTCTCTTCCAATGCAATCCCTACTCTGCCTGTAAGTTCCGTCCTCCCAACAACCCCTGCTCTGCCTGTAAGTTCCGTCCTCCCAACAACCCCTGCTCTGCCTGTAAGTTCCGTCCTCCCGGTAACTGGTACATTGTCCCAGCCGTCCTTGAAACTCTGCCAATTCCGAGAGCAGAATGTCAGCCGATATGCTTCCCCCTGGAACAAGAAAAGATCTCCTTCCTGAAAAGTATGAACCGGTTTCTTTTGTTCCAGCAGCAAGACCTCTCTTTGCTTTTCCTGAATCCAGTCTGCTTTCTGCTGAATAAACTGGTCTATTTTGTATTTAGGCAGCCAGTTGGGCGCCTTTACCTGTATGGTTCCGTCTTTTCCAATGACAATGGAAAGGCTTTTTCGTTTGCTTCGTGTTAATTGATATGATTCCATACTGTGATCCCCATTATATTCTGCCCTAAGGGGCTTGTCATAATCCCATTATAATGGGGACTAAAGAGCTTGTCAAAACATTTCCAAATGCAGCCCTTATTCCTTCTATAAACAGAGGAAAATTATTTCTAAGGAACTGTCGTGAAATAATTTGTATATTTTTGGAATCTATGTTAATATATGTCA
>NZ_SRYA01000220.1 GCF_004793545.1 Petralouisia muris
TTTATAAAAAATGGAATGAGCTCGTAAACAGCAACGAAGGGGAAACACTCAAAAAAATCATCTGCATCGATGGAAAAACCATGAGGGGAAATAAATCAAACGGCCAGAAAGCAAACCATATTGTTTCCGCATGGTGTGACATGGACGGTTTCTGCCTTGGGCAGAAAAAAGTGGAGGAAAAATCAAATGAGATCACTGCAATCCCGCAATTATTGGATGCCATACAGGTAAAAGGCTGCGTTATAACGATTGACGCCATGGGGACGCAGACGGAAATCGCGGAAAAAATAAAACAAAAGCGTGCAGATTATACGCTGGCGGTAAAGGAAAACCAAAAAAACCTGTATAGGGGGATAAGGGAGTATTTTGAGGACGGGGAACTTCTGAAAGAAATAAAATGCAGCGGCGGCTATAAAGTTACCAAAGAAAAATCCCATTCCCAAATAGAAACAAGGGAATACTACCAGTGCGACAGACTGGGATGGATGCAGGAAAAAAGCCGCTGGAAAGGGATAAAAAGCATAGGGATGATCTGTAAAACAACGGAACAGGCAGGTGAACAGATAATAGAAAGAAGATATTATATAAGCAGCCTGCCGTTGAATGTGGAACTGTTTGCAAGGACAGTGAGGGAACACTGGTCAGTGGAAATCATGCACTGGCATTTGGATGTAACTTTTAAAGAAGACGCCAACGCCACTTTGGATAAAACAGCGGCACAAAATTTGAATATCATAAATAAGTGGTGTTTATCAATATTAAAACTTTTTGATGTGGGGAAGAAAATGTCGCTGAGAAAGAAACGATATTGTATCAGTATGAACGCTAGAAAGTATTTGGAACAGATATTAGCTCTGTAGGGCTTGACAATAAAGCATAATAAAGAGAATGAA
>NZ_SRYA01000221.1 GCF_004793545.1 Petralouisia muris
CAGGCGGCTATATCACAAAGATAGGCGAAAACCATTCTGGACTTTTACCATAAGTTTTGAGGAAGCACAGGCTTTCCGCAGGGCGAATGGTGGCTATCTTAGAAAAAATCAATGGGAAGATTTGACCGTTGATGTTTATATCTAAATAATCATAAGCGTATCATTAGAAATAGTGGTACGCTTATTTTTTGACCCAATTTGCAGCTTTGAACATTCTGCTATCCGTCTATATAATTAAATCAAAAAAGGTTGGTGTTGATTATGAGAGAAAAGAAAAATCATTTATATGTGGATAGTGAGGAACGGAGTATTTTGTTACATAGCCTTGTGGAATTGAAGAATCAGCTCATACAGCAGGGCAGATATACAGATTGCGTTGACGAACTTATTTTTAAGGTTATCCATGCACCTATTAAAAAATTAAGAGTAGAACTGGCAGGGGGAAGTGATGTACGATAAGGATTTTAAAGAACTGGTGAAGATAGCAGTAGAGAAATTAAAAGACGAATCTGTATTGAAACTGTTACAGACTGATGCCAGTTATCAAAAAGATAGTAAGGACGAGGGATATGCGGAGGATGCTTTTAACCAGCTTGATTTGACGGAGGAACAGAGGGAAGTTTGTCAACATCTTATAGATTGCAGGGAAAAGCAGGATTTTGAATACGGAACTCATGCGTATATTGCAGGGCTGATAGATGCGTTTCATATTATGGCGGTATTGTTTCCAGAGAAATGGGATACAGAGAGAATAAGGGAAGCCATATCATGTAAGAGCAGATAAGGCAGAGAATAAAACAGAATAGATTTTTACATAGCCGATTGGTGTAGTTTTACGAAACAGCCAGTCGGCTTTTTTTA
>NZ_SRYA01000222.1 GCF_004793545.1 Petralouisia muris
AAGAGGACTGCTCTTTTTTATAGTCACTGGATTTGAGGCGCGCAAGGAACAGAACCCCCTTCTCCATCATCCTGATAAAAGCCGCGGTGGAGGGATAGCCCCTGTCCATGACGACCAGAAACGGCTGTGATGCGCCGATTGTTTCAGATACACGGTCGATCTGTTCTTCCGCCAGCCGCATTTCATCAAACTTGCATTTACAGCAGTCGCTCTCCAGGATCATGCGGTTCATCACATCATACAGACACCCGAGCCCTATGGAAGCCTGGGGCTTTGTTCCTTTTCTGCTGGATGTCCCAAATGTTTCCAGCGTTTCCCTTGTGGTTGGGATATTGATTCCTGAGCCGTCTGCCGCCAGAACCAGATATCCATGGAAGACAGAAAATCCAGGGTCTGCATAAAAGTTCCTGTTATGATGGCGGTAAAGCTCATAAAAAGCCAGCGGATTCAATTTCATTCGCTGTTTCAGATAGCCCGGCTTTGATATTTCCATTCCCGGGTGTGCGGTTTTCATATAATTGCGTAATTCCAGACTCAACGTAATCCCCCTCCGGTTTATCATAGTAAACATAAGATCCGTTAACGGCATCTTCCGGTTTCTTATAAAGGATGCCGGATTTCCGTTTCTACAGAAATCATGGAATTCATCCTGATGGATCAAACTGATATCACAACAGGTATGTTTTTGAGAATTCTTCATAAAATCACCTGCCTTATGGGAAAATACATCAGTTATCTACTTTCATTATACAATAAAAATACAGAAAAAAGGAACCTTTTACAATTCAAATGTAAAAGATTCCTTAAGTTAATGACATTG
>NZ_SRYA01000223.1 GCF_004793545.1 Petralouisia muris
CATCAACGTTTTTCGAGTAATGCAGTTTTCTGTGACAGCCTGCGTCCACTAAAATCCTTGTTATCTTATAATCATTCCCCACGGCTTCATGGATTCTGTGCCCTTTCTCCACAGTGGTAGCGCCGCCGCATATAGGGCGTATTCCTTTTTGTGCTTTGTAGAGGGCGTTCAGCTTCTTTCCGCCTTTGATTTCACGAAACATCCTCTCCGCATCTCTTTCTTCAAAATATCCTGTAAACCTATCGTCAAATGGGGTCGCTTCTGATTTTGTTTTCAGCCATCTTACGATATTGGTATCCGTTGCATATATCAGATTGAGTTCAAACGAATCAGACATTTTATTTCTTCGCTATCCATTTGTGGCTCTTTTTAGGGCGTCTGCGCTTGCGCCGCTGCCACAGGCGTCTCCATACATCAAAATCAAACCTTTCAAATGCCTGTGACGAGACATTATACTTTTGGAAATTCACCCACGGATGGCCGGATTCAGCTTCCGCATCAAATTTTCCCGCTTCATGGACGGGTTCTTCTTGATTATCTCCCTTATCTTGCCCACTATGGCTTTATAATTCTTTTTGGACGGTTTCGTCAGAAGTTTGTCCTTGCACCACCTTATATTGCTTCCGAGAAAATCAAACCCATCTTCGATATGGGCAATGACTGTCTTTTCTTCCGACAGTTCCAGCCCTCTCCCTGAAAGGAATTCCCGGATAATGGGAAGCACGCCATTTGCCAAAAGCTCCCTGCTTTCGCCGGTGACACTGAACCACTACCGGCTAAAGCCGGTAGGTTCGCTCTGCTGCTAAAGCAGCCTA
>NZ_SRYA01000224.1 GCF_004793545.1 Petralouisia muris
GCCCTGCTGATCTTGAAAGTGCAAGTACAAACACAACTGCTGCTATAATTCCTGCTGCTATCATCTGCCGCCCCTCCTTTTCTGTTCCGCTTTCTTCCTCTGTTCCTTTTCCATCCGCTCGACATACTCACGAATGTCAATCAAATCCTCTAAGTCATAGATTTTGGAACTCATGGCACGGTCAACATTTTCCGGGGTACATTCGCCGTGTTCTGTCAGTGCTGCAATTACTTTCTGCCTGATTTCTTCCTGTACCGCATCCGGCATTGCTGCTATATAGTGTGGCGGCAGCTTTGTAATTTCTGTGATTACCTCCTTTTCGTATCCGTAAGTGTTCTCAAAGTCACTAACGAATTTTTCTTTTGCCAATACTGCTTTTACCTTGTTTTCCTCACTGGCTAACTCCACCAGTTCGTCTAAGAACTCAATCAGCTCCCTCTTTGTAAAGCCCATCTGTAAATCCTCCTTCCCAAAGCAAAAAGGCAGGACCAGATTAGCATTGCACAAACGGATTATCCGTTTAGAGAGCCAATTTAGTCCTACCTAAATGATTTTGTATTAAATTTTCACCTCGCATTCCACTAAAAGCCAAAGCCCGACCATATCAGTATCGACCATATTTGACTTCCGTAATGTAGGTTTTGAATTGTTCAGCGCTGCCCATTCTTAACCCCAATCAGGTATAAAAAATAGGACTAAATTAGGCTTAACCCCTTGATTTTACTCAATGTCATTAACTTAAGGAAAAGAACAATACCGGATGTCTTTACACCCATTCAT
>NZ_SRYA01000225.1 GCF_004793545.1 Petralouisia muris
GGTCAAAATTCGTACCCGTATAGCCGTCGTCCACGTAGAATTTCGGGTTAGGGAATCCGTGCTCTTTGGCGTATTTCATCAGATATTCTTTCTGGTTTACAATGCTGTTGCTCTCACCTTCCCGCCCGTCATCTGACGACCGGACGAATAGACGTAGAGGAAAACACCGAGAAAAACAGGGGAAATGCCCGATTATCTGTCAAAACTCCGACAAAAAAATGTAGAAAAGATGGCCTGCTCTGGCATACACCACGAAAAAACCGAATATCGAAATCACAAGCCGTGCAGTAACAGACGAACACTCAGCTACTGCGCGGCTTTTTTGTCATACATCGCTTTGCTCTGGCGACACACACAGAGCGCCGGGGCTTTTTTCACTTTATAGGAAATTCTGACCTATTGAGACGCAAAGAAAACTTCCAGAGAAACACGTTTATGGTTAAAGTAAAGTTCTAAAAACAGCATGGCCGTGCCACATTCACATTTTAAAGGGTCATAACCAAAAAAGAAAGGATGGCGGTGCGCCATTGGTTAAAACTTCTGTAAATAGAATGTTTTTCACGGGAGATGGCTCTGTGGAGTTTTTTTGTCAATCTCCCGACGCCTTGCATAAATGCCGCCATAACGGATCATTTTGTAATGCTTTTCGGGGATATGGCGGATCAGGAGTCAATGAATTCCATAACAGGAAGCGTTTCTTCCACATAGGAGTCATCTTCGTGTCGATTATCATGGAAAGTGACAAAGTCGCCATCGTATTTATCA
>NZ_SRYA01000226.1 GCF_004793545.1 Petralouisia muris
CATTGCGTACATTCTAAGCGGATATATCCTCATTGTCGAAGGTGTCATCTTTGGCAATCTCCCTCCGTATATCCTCGGAGATAATCGGGATAAATGCTTCCGTAACAGTCTGTGTGCCGACATATTCCCGACTGATAATTACCTGCACCTGTGCTTTTGGCATGATACGCTTTCTCTTTTTATTCGTTGTCTTATCCTCGCCCATATTCAAATCTTCCTTTCCAGACAGGGCAGGGGAGTATATAAAATCCCCCTGCCCTGCCAATCAGACACAATCAATCCCTGCTGTTCAATTCTTTCTGCAATGCTTTAAGGAGTGTCGTCGCTTCATCAGCGGTCAACGTGATTCCCTTTCCACACTTCTCACGGTTCGGGGAAAAGGTGCGGATGTCGTATTTCGGCTCTTTCCCGTTCCATGAGATTAAATTGATTTCCTTTGTGTAGCCGCTTTCGCTCGTAGACAATACGGCGATTTCTTTTATAATCTCATACTGTATTTCTTTCATTTCCTACCTCGATTCTACTTTTTCTTTGCTTGGATACTCTGTGCATTTACTAACCGAAAAGAGAAAATTAGCGGCTGTCTCTGCCCCGTTTCCTCTGCAATTCACGCTCCAAAAGTTTGATGATGGCGTCCTCCATCTGCTTCGGCGTTGTGTTCTTCGGAAAATATTTTTTCAGTTTGCTTGTGTTGATTTTTAAGGTTTCTTTCTGGTTTCCCTTTTCCTCGGTCATAATGGAAAATATCATATCCATG
>NZ_SRYA01000227.1 GCF_004793545.1 Petralouisia muris
TTTCCTTGCATTTCTTGCGTAAAGCGCCTTCAATTTCCGCAAGCCGCTCCTCCCGCTTCAGGATCTGTTCCGCGAACCACTTCACTGCCTCCCGGCCTGCATCGGTTCCATCCGTCAGTCCCACGCTTTTCTCCGCACAGCTCACGATTCCTCTGGCTCTGCTGTAACCGCGTCCTCTTAGTTTTGCGTCACGCCAGATGTTTTTTACTCCTTCCGCTCCAAGCGCCGCGATGTCATTTCTGTCATCCTTAAGCTGACCGCTATCTTCGATTTCTTCGCTCCGCTTTACAGCATATGGATTTACCCGGACAACGCTGATTCCGTTTGAAATCATCCATGCAGCCAGCGCAAACCAGCAGTGGCCTGTCGGCTCAAAGCCCATCGCTATCTGTGTCTTTTTGTTCTCCGCGGCAAGCGCCAGCACCCATGCTTTAGCGTTTTCAAAGCCTTCCGCAGTATCGCTAAATTCAAACGCCCCACGGCTTACTTCCCTTCCTCTGACGTCAATTGCTCTGACATAATGGGTTTCACTGCCTGTATCGCATCCCGCTATAAGCATGTCATCAGCGATGAAGGAACGTTTGCCATTCTTGGCGAATTTGCCGTTTGTTTCCAGTTCCCGCCAGGTATATGATCTCAGTTCTTTTTCAACCACCTCCATTCTCCCGCTCAGTTCCTCTTTTGACAAAAGATTAATTGCCTGATTTTCTACATTTGCTTGCTTTTT
>NZ_SRYA01000228.1 GCF_004793545.1 Petralouisia muris
CCAGAGCGGAACAGGGAATCCGCTTTATAGACCCCCATTACAAAGAGCTGTTCCGTATCCCAGACGGCGGGAAAATCACCATCACTTATGATTGGTGAGAAAAGGCGGAAAAAACCTGCCGTTTCATTGACGAATGCCATACCGAGGTGGGCAGCAACCTCTACCACATCTGCGAGTTTGCCGAGCGTCTGGAAAGGAACGGGCATAGCTGCGAGCCGAAGCCGCAAGAGCCGCCGACTGCACAGAAATCACCGAAACACAAAGACCATGAGCGATAGGAGATGTGACAATGAATATTCAGGATATAGCAAAAAGCAAGGAAAAGAAAGTGGTTTTTCATATGGTATTGGAGGAAGCCTGCCGGCAGTGGTGCGATGGCATTGAAGATGCGCCAGAGAGGAAAGACGGCGAGGGCTTTGCCGATTTTTTCTATGAAATTTTTGAGGATAAGGAAAAGGAATATGTTCAGCAGGTAAAAGAGATGAATGGCGGCAGGCTTCCCCTTTTACAGCCAAAAGACAAAGAGCATGAACGATAGGAGGTATGGGATATGGCAGTCTACCCAAAAGCCATAAGAACCTTAAACAAGGTTCTGGACGCAGGGTTTACCGAAGAAAAAGCCATCGCCGCCATGACAATGGATGACATTCTCTCCATGCAGGGTATCACGGTGGCGGACATCACGCTCATCAACGAGCTGCAAAAGAGCATCAAGGGGA
>NZ_SRYA01000229.1 GCF_004793545.1 Petralouisia muris
TCTCTTTCCGTGTGATTGGAAAAGATTATGACCAGACATTCAAGACGGACAAAAATGGCGAAATCGTTATTGACGGCTTGCGTATCGGCGAGTACACCGTGTCCGAGCAGCGACAAGGCATCCTCTGGCTATATCCTGCCCGCCGACCAGAAAGTGACCATCAAGACAGACGAAACGGCAACCGTAACCATGCACAACGAGCTGCGTGACACACCGAAAACGGGCGATGATTTTAACCTCGGCTTGTGGGTGAGCCTTGCGGCGGCATTTACAGTCGGTGCGGGCATCTTCGGGTTTGCAGGCTACCAGTGCGGAAGAAAGAAAAAGGAGGATTAAACAGAATGAGAGATAAGACTATTATAGCCATTGTGCTTGTGGCGTTTATCGGTGGTGCGGCTGCGTGGCTGCATCTCCGCAGAAAATAGTTTGAGAAATATTTTACTGATGTGGATTGGGGCGGTTTTCAACGACCGCCCTCTTTCCATGTATGGAGGTAGATATGGAAAATCTGAAAACCATTGAGGGCAAAGCCAGAGCCGTCATGCAAGAAAATGAGGACGCCAGAAATGACGACATGGTGCTGTACCTTGCCCTCTGCAACCTTTATCTGAAAGATGCGGGAGCTATGCCGCTCGCCCAGATACTTTTGAACCATAAGGAGCTTGGCTTGCCGAGCTTTGAGAGCGTGGGCAGGACACGCCGCAAAT
>NZ_SRYA01000022.1 GCF_004793545.1 Petralouisia muris
GGAAACTCTTTGAATCTTTCAAGGTTATTCCACTGTTCAGTTGTCAAGGTCGTTTTGTTATCTCTCTTGCGCGACAACTTCTATATCTTATCACAGTCGTTTGCGTTTGTCAATAACTTTTTTCAAAAAAATAACAATTTTATTTTTGAAAATCTGAAACGGAGAAAGAGGGATTCGAACCCTCGCGCCGGTTACCCGACCTATACCCTTAGCAGGGGCACCTCTTCGGCCTCTTGAGTATTTCTCCGAACTGACATTTTCTCTTATAAAATTGTCTCTTGCGCCGTAACGCATTGATTATTCTACTCTATATATTTATATTTGTCAATAGCTTTTTTTTAATTTTTTAGATTAATTTTCTTTTCCCATGTTCTTCCTGAAAATATCAGGTATATCCTTTCCTATATATTAAACTTATACATTAAACTTATACATTAAACTTATCCATTAAGCCTACCATAGTTTCTACCTGGGCTTTCTGCTCCTGGCTGACGGCTGCTGTCTCCTGGGAAGCCGCTGAATTACTATCAACAATTTCTGCAATACGCATAATATTTTCATTTAACTGATGCATATGCTGTACATCTCCAGTTAGGATGCCGGACATTTTCCCCATTCTTCCTGTAGCTTCCTTGGCGCCCAGCATTACTTCATCCATATTCGCCGCTGTTTCATCTGCAATTAAAATTCCCTTATCCACTGCCATAACCGTTCGTTCAATCAGCTTATCCGTTTCACCCGCTGCTCTTGCAGATTCATCCGCCAGACTCTTTACCTGATCTGCCACAATGGCAAACCCTTTTCCAGCTTCACCTGCCCTGGCTGCTTCAATGGCTGCATTTAAAGATAGAAGATTTGTTTGAGAAGCAATATCTTCAATGGTGCTGATAATCTTTCCAATTTCTTCCGAACAATTGTTAATCTCGCTAATCGCCGCCTTTAACTCCTGCATTTTTACGTTGCCTGCTTCCAGAACATAGCCTGCCCGATTAGATATCTCTACTGTCTCTGCTGCTTCTTGTGCACTATGTTCCATACTTTGGTACATATTATTCATCAGACCAACCAATTCTGAAATTTTCCCTGCCTGTTCCTGACTTCCTTCTGCCAAATCAACTGCTGCACAGGACAACTGCTCAGATCCGCTGTCAATCTGTAAAGAAACTTCCCGGATTGTACCCAGCGTCTCACGCATTTTCTCACTGATTTTTAGAAATGATTCCTTAATCTGCCCATATTCCCCTACGTATTCCTGATTGATTTCAAAATTATAATCTCCATTGCCCATTCTCTCCAAAATATCAGAAATTTCTTCAATCATTATCGTAGTACTTCGCTTCATACGAATAATAGCTCCCGCCATTTTTCCAACTTCACTGGCATCTTCCTTCAAATCAAAATTCCCGTGAAAATCTCCATTTGCCAGCTCAAGCATCTGGTCTGATACTTTTATAATAGGAGACAACAGCTCTTCTCTGGAAAATTTCACAATCCGAACAACCTGAATAATCAAATATAAAAAGGAAAGGGCATAAATAAACTCAACAATCCCCTGGAATATTCTCAGCTTGCCCTTTGCACTATTCACCCTTTTCTGTATATTGGTAATCACTTCATCCGTCAGGGAATTAATCTGCTGAGTAGTGTTTCGATACTCTTCGCCAAATACACGGCTCTTCGCACCTTCTATATCCCCTTTTCCAGCAAGCTCCATTGCTTCCTCTTCTATGGGTACCAGTCCATTAGAAAATTCTGCAATCTGATTCATACTGTTCCATTCTTCCTGGGTTATGTTATTCTTCTTCAATCCTTCCAAAGCTGCATCACGATTCTTATCCTCATTCAATTCTCTCATATAATCATCATAATATTGCTGATCTCCAGTAGCCGCATAAGCCTGTACTGCATAAGTTAATGTTTTAGAGCCCAGCCGGTATTGGTTCAAATATGTAGTAGTCTCCAGTTCTTCATCTGCCACCCTGCTCATAAATATACTTGTACCAATGGAAAGCAGCAGCAAAACAGCTCCTGCTCCTACTATGATGATTGACTGTCTGATTATCTTTTGCAGCTGAAACGATTGACTGTTCTTTTCCATAAACCTTCCCTCTTGTTCCTCTTTATCCTTCTCTGCTATTTGATTGATTTGCTTAATAATATCTTACTTTATATTCTTTATTTCGTCAAGTTTAACTATTACTTTCCTTTTTCATATTCCTTGGCGGCAGTTTCATAGAGATTGTTTCCCTCCCGATCAATTACCACAATCACAGGAAAATGATCCACTTCCAGCTTTAAAACCGCTTCCGCACCCAAATCTTCATAACAGATCGTTTCTGACTTTTTGATACACTTGGAGAGTAATGCCCCGGCTCCTCCAACTGCTGCAAAATATACTGCCTGATTGCGGATAATTCCGTCAATCACTTCTTTTGTTCGTTTTCCTTTACCAATCATTGCTTTTTGTCCCAAATCCAAAAGCCTTGGAGCATATCTATCCATGCGGCTTGCTGTAGTAGGCCCTGCAGAACCAATGGGGCGGCCTTCCCTGGCCGGCGAGGGACCCATATAGTACAAAACGGAATCCACGATGGGAAAAGGAAGCGTTTCCCTCAGTCTCTGCTGCAGCTTTTCTTGTTCAGACTGCTGCAAACCGTCTGTTTTACTGAGAAAACGTTCAGCATAAAATTCCCTTTCTGTTTTCTCCAGGGCTTCCACCAGCCGCTTATGGGCTGCATCTCTGGCTACATAAACTGTTCCCGTAATATACACATAATCTCCTGCACGAAGATCCTCCGTCACTTCTGCAGTAATTGGCGTTTTAATGTATTTATCCATAACACAAACCTTTCTGTATTCCTGATTATCTGCTATATTTTTGATGTTCTGCCTTACAGTTCCCGCGTCACATGGCGGTTCACATGACAGCAGATATTGACCGCTACCGGAAGTCCTGCAATATGGGTAGGATATGTATTGATATTAACTGCAAGGGCTGTGACAGTGCCTCCTAATCCTCCCGGGCCTATTCCAAGCATGTTGATTCTGCCCAGCATTTCCAGTTCCAACTCCTTTACATAGGGAACCGAAGCGCGTTCATCTACCGGTCTTGTCAAAGCTTTTTTTGCCAGAAGAGCACATTTCTCAAAGGTTCCCCCAATTCCTACTCCCACTACCATAGGCGGACAGGCATTGGGGCCTGCATCCTTTACCGCCGTTAAAATTGCATTTTTCACTCCCTCAATGCCGTCGGCAGGCTTCAGCATAAAAACTCTGCTCATATTTTCACTGCCGAATCCTTTCGGCGCAAGGGTAAGCTTTACTTTATCTCCGGCTGTAAGGGTATAATGTATCACCGCCGGCGTATTGTCTCTGGTGTTCTTCCGAAAAATTGGATCTTCCACCACAGATTTTCTTAAAAATCCTTCTTCATATCCAAGACGCACCCCTTCGTGAATGGCGTCCTCCAGCAATCCTCCTTCAAAATGCACATCCTGCCCAATTTCCACAAAAATCACTGCCATTCCTGTATCCTGGCAAATGGGAATCCTTTCTTTCTCTGCAATCTGCAGATTTTCCTGAAGCTGACCTAAAATTTTTCGCCCCAGGGGCGATTCCTCCCTGGATACTGCTTCTTTTAATGATTGTTCCATATCTTTAGAAAGACAGTGATTGGCTTCGATACACATTTCCCTGATATTGTCTGTGATTATTCCTATTGAGACACTGCGAATCATAACACTTCTCCTTTATTCATGTAAACTTCAGCCTGCCCTTTGGCATGCCGCATATCCATAATTATATTCATCTTATTTTATAATAATGGATAAATATTCATCTGTAAACATTCATCTGAAATATTTTTCTGCCGCCTTTGCCGCCTGATATCTGGAAAAATGAAATGTTCGCAGACTCATCTTGTCTGCTGTATTCAAAACCCTCTGAAATTTCTGCTCCAATTTACACCGCCTGCAGCCGGAAACATATCCGTTCCGATCCTCCTGGGGTTTTAAGCCGGTAACATTACCGTAAAGATCTTCGGTGTAACCTCCGTATTTCGCTGTATTTGTTGAAAAATGCTCATGTTCAAACTCACATTTGCTTAAAGCCGGTACAGCATCCGCCGACAGACCTGCCAAATACGCCACATCCTCATAACTCATATCATTTCCAAGCTGCGCCACGTTATAAGAAGCAATGAGTGAATCCACTTTTCCAAAAGAAAATAAAAGATAACACACGGCAACCACTGACACACAGTAACGAAAGAGTTCAAATTCTTCTTTTACAATATTTATCACCACGCCTGCCATCAGAATTACCAGCATTCCAAGAAACCAAAGCACCAGCACTCTGAGAAAGCTCAAATGATACACTGAAATGTAAAGGATCATCCGAAATGCACTGGAAGCAATCATAATATAAGTGCATCCGGAAAATATCAGCAGCAAAGTCTTCAGCCATCTGTTTTTCTGAAAAACAGACAGACATATTACCACAAGAATCAGGTTAAAAATACACAGAAACAACAGTTGAAAAAATCCCTGGCGGGCGTATTCTGAATACGTGTAGCCCTGAGGCAGTAATTTGCCGCCTGTAAATAGGAATATTGCCTGTATCCCACAGAAAAGTAGATAAACCGCCGTAATCATGGAAAGAAAAGTAATGGCAATAACAGGATTTTTTCGATTCTCCTTTTTCTTCCATTCCGGCATATTATTCTGAGTCAATGCGGACAGAAAACAATAAATTCCAAAAAATCCCAGAATAATCAGCAAAATAACCAAAAACAAATTGGGAGAAAAGACTATCTGGCTCCACAAGCTATGAAAAGCCCTGCCAACTAATCTGGAAAATATTTGATCGGCGCTGCTTAACAGCTCAATTACAATCAGCAGAATGGGAAGTCCGATTAATATTCCAATTAAAATATATTTGACATTTTTATTTTTCTTTTCTTCTTTTTTATACTTGTTTATATAGTTTGCAAAATGAATAAACGGACTCGCAATCTCCGGCACCATGCACAAATACAGAAACAGAAGATTACAGATGTATTGCCCCAGATTCCATCCTTTGTCATCATATACCTGACGAATCATAAATACAGTAATCAGCAAAAGAATTCCCAGCGTATTAAAAAATATGACAAATTCATTGGCAGTGAGCACGGTACTGACTCCAAGCAGCAGACTCCCAGCTACATACCACCAGTTGGATTTGTTCCAGGAAATCTCATTTTTCTTAAGAAACAGACAGCATACCGCTAAAGTAATGGCTGTGATAATCGGAAAGGTAATTCCGATAAAATTTTTATAAAACGCAATGGTAAAGCAAACAGCATATAATAACGATATTCCCATAAAATACGGAACATGATTGCGCATAATCGGATTGATTGATTTTTGTTCCGGTTCCCGATACAACGTTTCTTCCGGCTTCGGTACAAATACTTCATGCTTTTCCATCTTCATCCCTCCATTCTAAAATTTCACCTGGCTGGCAGCTTAATGCCCTGCAGATCTTATCTAATGTATCAACTTTGATTGCTTTTGCTTTACCATTTTTCAAAATTGAAATATTCGCCATGGTAATCCCTACCCTCTCGGAAAGCTCTGTTACGCTCATTTTCCGTTTGGCAAGCATTACGTCTATATTAATAATAATTGCCATCTCTTCCTCCGTTCTCAATATTCCTTTTTATGGCCGTAAACCATTTAAAAATAATAACACTTAGATAGTCAGCTCATTTTCATTCTGTATCTCGGCAGCCTTCTGCACCAAATGAGAAAGCGCTGCAGCCGTCACTGCCACTGCCACCCCTGCAAATTCCACAAACAGAGAAATCAGGAGAATTCCCGGATGATTCATATTCAGCAGCAGCAAAATCAGATTTGCCAGAAAAAAATATCCGCTGTCCAATAATGCCAGCACGGAAATGCGTTTTAAATATCTGGCATTCTCCATGGAAAACGAATTATCCCTTCCGATTTCCACGGTAATCTTCCACCCAAAATACAGCGCCAGATAACAAGGAACGGCAGACAGCCAGATTACTGCCAGCCAAGGTGCATAGCAATAGGAAAATTCCGGATTAGCCTCCGCTGCCTCTTGCCCGAACATTGGTACCAGATAAAAATAAATCACGGTTCCGCAGACTGTAATTCCTACAATTATACCTTTTAACCAACTGCTTAAACTTTTTTGTGTCATCTTATAACCTCCCTGTTCATTTCTAATTGACTTTGTTTCACTTCTATTGTTCTGAGACGCCGCTCCCATTCTTCAGAACAGGCATCCATCTGTCAGAACTTCCATCTATCGTTATCATACTCTTAGACGCAACAAAAGTCAATATAAATTTATCGTAATTCGATAAATTTATATTGACTTTTGTTGTTAATATGTTTCTTCCGGGCAGTAAATCCTGTTATAAAATCAATTTTCTGACATCTGTTCTCCTATTTGGTTATGATGATTTTACAGGAAGCCTTTTTTCCGCCGCTGGTCTTAACCCGGATGGTTGCCTTTCCTTTTTTCAAGGCTGTGACTCTGCCAAATTTGTCCACCTTCGCAATCTTTTTATTAGAACTGCTCCATATCAGCGTATCGGTTGCATTTTTTGGTGATACGGACGTTTTTAACAGGAGGCTGTTTTTTACTTTCATAGAAATCTTTTTCTTTAAGGTTACTTTTACCGCTTTTTTCGCTTTTGATACAATATTTACTTTCAGGCTGGCTTTTTTCTTTCCTGCCTTTGCAGTGATGGATACTTTCCCTGTTTTCTTAGCAGTGATTTTCCCATTCTTTACTTCCGCAATTTTTTTATCGGAAGTCGTCCATTTAATTTCATCCGTGGCGTTAGAAGGAGACACATATACCCCGACGCGGATGCTCTTTCCCTTCACCATATAAATTTGTTTCGCGCTTAAAGCAATCTTTTTTGCTGGAATTGCCTTAGTTCCCCCACTTGGTTTTTCTTCCGCACCATTTTTGTCTGACGTGGAATTAGAGGAATCCTTATTGGTTTCCCCATTGCCGGAATCGGACGCCGGCGGCGCTTCGCCTGAATTCTTGTCGGATTCCCCGCCGCTGGAATCTGGCACCGATGGAGTTGAGCCAGAATTCCCTCCAAAATCCGTAACAGTGACGGTACAAACGTCTTGACCAGTAATTCCATTCATACCATTCCTGGTGAAAGCGGTAACAGTGACCGTTCCATTTTTCCTGGCTTCTAAAATTCCATCTTCACTGACTGCCGCTATGGAGGAGTCTGAGGAAGTAAAAGTCAGGCCGCTCAAGGTTCGCGCGTAGTTGTTGTCTGAGGGAGCTGCGGTAATCGTCAGAGGATAATAAGCGCCGGGCTTCATCGTAATGGACTTTTCATCCATTTTGAGGGACTCTATCAAAGAGACAATCCTGTATTTATAGGGGTAAACACTCGTATCCACATCCCAGAGGATAAGTTCTGTGCCATATGGGGGAACCTGGTAGAGTTCACTTCGAACCGTGCACGTAAGGGTACATTGGCCTTCTGCAAGACCTTTTACGGGAATGCTCATGTTTCCGTTCTGCCCCATCTGCATGATCGCCGATTTATCAATGTTCCAATTGTAAGTAATATTAGAGGAATAAGCGGGCGCGCCGCCATTTACAATGAGTTCCTTCCCGAGGGGAATCAGAACAAAGCCCTCCGCGTCAATATAATCGCCTTTCGCATTCTGGCGAACCTCTTCCTGATTCGCCCATTTAGCTTCCAGCGTCATGTCGCCTCGTATTCTGTCGAATTCAAAATCCCACAGTTCCCCTCCGTGATACCAACCGATAAAGATATAGCCGGGGCGGACAGGATCCTCCGGCTTTTCAACATGACTAAACTGCAAAATCGTCTGCGGAGGAATATTTGCCATGCCCCAGGCATTGAATGTAACCGTAAAGCTGCCGGAAGGAACGCCCAGATCTTCCTCTGTATAATGAAAACCGGCATTCAGGAGGCAATCATTCCCTGCTTTGGCAAAGCTGCCGGAATTCGTGAAATTTTTCCATTCCTTCCCTGTGCCGGAATAATAAACATCTTTTAGAGAACTGCATCCCCAAAAAGCGCTTACTCCAACATAATTCAGGCTTTTTGGGAGGGAAAGGGAAGTAAGGTTTTTACAGCCGGAAAAGGCATACGTGTTGATCTCTCTCAGGTTTTCAGCCAAAGTTACGCCGTTTAATTTTTCACAGTCTTCAAAGGCACTGGCAGGAATATAAGTAAGTTTTTCAGGAAAAGAAAGCTTTCCCGCCAGGCTTTCACATTGATAGAAAGCCTTTTCACCGATTTTTTCCAGGCCTGAGGGAAGTGTGATTTTTTCCAGGTTCGCGCAGGACGCAAAAGCCTCCTCGCCGATTTCCACGCAGGTGTCAGGAAGACTGACCTCCTGTATGGACTCGCAGCCGGAGAAAGCAATTCTATTAATCCGGGTAATGCCATCCAGGATTTCAACGCGCCTGGGCGAAGAACCAGCAAAAAGCTCCGTATACCCATCCCCAATGGCCGTCATCTTCCGGCCGTCCAGCCATGAGGGGACTACGATATCCGCCCCGTCTCCGATATAATGTAAAATCCTCGTCTCCGATTCTGATGCATGATCCGGAAAAAAATCATGAGGATTACAGTTGTAAATAACTTTCACCCCGTCTGGAAGCTGCACGCTAAGTTCGTTCCACTGCGCTTTGCTCCCGGCGTAATAGATCTCTGTTAAAGCAGCGCATCTGTTAAAAGCGCCTGTCCCAACAGAGGTTACCTCCGCCGGCACAACGACGCGTTCTAACGCACTGCATCCCTCAAAAGCCCTGTCCCCAATACGGACGACGCTGTCAGGGATATCTGCATGGACAATGCTCCGGCAGCCGGAAAAAGCCCCCGTTCCGATGGAAGAGACGATTTTATCTCCCAGCCCCGCCGGGATGGACAATTCGCCGTCTGTTCCGCCCCAGCTTGAAATCTCCGCCGTTTGATCGGACAGCAGAGAAATTTCATAGTCGTCCGGATCAAAATTGAAATGGAGATGGGCCTTTTCTACCGTTGTTGAAAAATCATAATGCTCTTTCATATTTTCCATTTCTTCTCTGCCAGCACCGTAATACACATTCTGCAAGTTTGCAGAGGAGAATGCAGAACCTATTTTTTGGACGGAAATGGGGATATAGACACTCTGTAAGTCTTTGCACTCCTGAAAAGCATAACTGTCAATCAACTCTACGCCCTCCGGGACTGAGAAAGCTTTTATGTTTTTCATATAGCAAAATATAAGACGTCTCTTTACGCCGTCATCGCCAAGTCCATATAAAACCCCTTCCTGTGCAGTATAAAAAGGATTATTTTCATCCACCAGGATTTCCTCTAAAGTTTTACAATCGTTAAAAGCCCCGGTGTCTATGTCAGACATACTTTTTGGCAGAGTAACGCTCTTTAAATTAGGGGCGTCCGAAAACGCTTCGGAAAAAAGACTTTTCACTTCCAGTCCCTGGAATGTGGCCGGAATAACAATGCTTTCAGCGGTTCCCTCGTAACGTACCGAGTAAGTGGAAATATAAACATCCTTGTGTAAATAATAGACAAAACCATTTGCAGTATGAATTCCGCCGAATTCATCTTTATCGAGTATCTGATCCTCTTCCCCGCTGACTTGTGCTGCCAGGGCTTTTGTGTGCTGGCCGGCCAGGAGAAAAGCCGCAGTCCCCAGGGCAAGACACAGCAAAAATTTAAAAATAAAAGGCAACTTTCTGTATATTGGTTTCTCTTTCATAGATTTTCCTCCTGAGTATATAGGCATACACACAGTAATCAACAGGCATTTCGGCATAGTTCGTATTTATTAAATGATAACATAGAAAAAATGAAAAATCTATCTTAATTTAAGAGCAAATCCGGCTATATTTGACAGACCACTCATGCCTATGATATATTTCACAATAAGAAATCGGAAACAGCCACATTTTAATCATTTCGGAGGTATCCAATGAAATTTGCCATGTCATACAGCTGCGGAAAAGACAGCACTCTGGCTCTTTACAAAATGATGGAACAAGGACACGAACCTATATGCCTGATCGTTATGGTGAATGAATCTGTGGGCCGTTCCTATTTCCACGGCGCAGATGCTGCCTGTTTCGGCGACATTGACATATGCGGAGAAAACGGGGAATACCATACGCTTGCAGTAGACGGACCTGTCTTTCATAAACCGTTGGTTTTTAAAACAGGAGATAAAATTAAGTTGGGGAATTATGCTGTGATAGACATAAAATAGAAGTTCCTGTTATATGGACAATATCACAAAAATATGGTATGATTTTACCAGAGAAAACGAAGCATTTTACATCAAATTTATAATAGAAAAGGAGCTGCATTAATGTAATGTATACGGCAGGCAGACAGCCGACTTACATGATACCTTTTACATAAAGCTCCGCAGCGAGGCATTCTTATGGAAAATTATACCTTTCTTCAAACTATGGGCAGAGGCCGCCATCCGGAAGGCGCAGACATTGCCGACAGTTCCTACTGCATTTTTACCTGTCCTATTCAGGAACCGGTTGTTCACCAGCGTATTTTCGGCGACGAAACTTCTCTGATTCTGGAACTCAACTACGGGGAAGGAGATATCCTTTGCGATCTCCGCCTGCGTCAGGCCGGCACTAATCTGGTGATAGAAGAATCCACGGTAGGTCTGTTCGGAAATTTTCTGATGGACAAAGAAGTAAAGTACATCGGACAGGCTTATATTTATGCCATTTTGTTTAAAATTGCCAATTTGAACGAATTAATTGAATACAGCATTAAAGATATGAAAATACTGGAGGATTCTCTGGATAACCGCATTGATAACAGCGGAACTTATCAGATTTTGGACTTCCGCCGCCGCTATACAGAATACGGCAATCAGATTATTTCCCTGAAAGAAATCATTGCCCGCATTGACAAGGGCTATTATCCCATGCAGATGCAGAACAGTTATGTTCTCCAGGGACAGATGGCTCTGGATTTCAAGTTTATGGAAGAACGATATGAACTGAACAAGAATACTATTATTAAAGACCTGGATACTTATACCTCCATTGTCAGCAACAACTTAAGCCGCAACACCAGGCTCTTAACTCTGGTTTCTCTAGGCGCAGTTGCATTGAACTTTATGTTTGGAAGCCTCTTAGCCGTAAGTCCGGCTATCGGCGTCACAGGCGGTGTACTGATTGGCGGCCTGACGGCGGGAGCTGCTGTCTTATATCGTTCCAACGGCAGCCGGCGTTTTCCGCGTCTCCATGACAGCCAGCTCCTCCCGGACGATTTGAAAGAGAAGTCTGCCGGGAATCTTCCTGTTCAGGAAAACCAAAAGGAGATCTCTGTGAATCCTGATAAAACCGGAGAGGAATAGTTTTTGATAAGCTATTTTTCTCAAGAACAAAAAGATATCCTTTTCTGATTTTTCCAGATTGCTGCAGGCAGCAAGGTGTGAAATTCCCGACAGAAAATGGACCAGCCTGCTGTAAGCCCGGATATGAGCCCTTCGATAAAAAATAAAATCCGAGAATCTACGATAAGATTCCCGGATTTATTTTTTCACTCTCTATACTTTTCCACTCTTTATATTTGCCACTCTCTATACTTTTCCATATTTGTCGGAAATCACTGTACGCGGACGGTCAGCATCCTCTTCAGATTCCCAGGGCAGCACATCTCCCGGCTCACGAAGATAATTGAGCACCTGCCAAATTCCTTCTCCTGTATATGAGCTGACCCGAAACACCGGCCGGCACCCCGCCATTTCCAACCATTGATGCGCCCGATCCGGATTACCGTCTTCCCGGTCAATCTGTGTAACAATTCCAATCACGGGACGATTACAGGCAGACGCACAGCAGGGAGGATAAAGGGAATAAGGTTCTGCTGCATTCAGCAGAAGGCCAACCACATCCGCCTCATAAGCATACAATGCCAGGGCCCGAGCCAATGTAGAAGTCTCCGCATACTCCCCCGGTGTATCAATCACAACGTCGTAATGATTAATATATTGTGTTTTGTGATATGAAATCACATCACCCTTCAGCGCCTGTGTCAAAGTAGTTTTCCCACATTCACTGCGCCCCATTAAAATGATCTTTTTCATGTTCTTGTAATCTCACAAACTGTAAAACCTAAATTATTCTTCAGATAGGCCAAAATATTGGCAACTGCGGACTGAACATTGGATATCCTTCCTGTAAAAATCAGCGTTCCGCTGAATCGATCTATAAATCCAATCTCAATCGGGGCAGTTTTCATCGCAATATCACCGGCGATTACAGATATCTCAGATGGACACATACTTAAAATTCCAATTGCTGACTGTTTATAATCCAATTCCGGATTCAAACCCAGCTTTTGGTAGATAATCTCACCAGGACTGGCAATAATATGTGCCAATGTGACCTGTTTACCAGGAACCGTCTCCTGAATGATACGCATCTTGCCTTCTGCAGACGCACCAATATTCAAAAGATTCATATCCATTGCCAATTCACTCCTTCTACTGCATCAAACCAACTTCTCAAGTAAACCTTTATGCGGTGACGGAATCACGCAGCTGCTGGTAATCTCGCCGGTTTCTGCCAACTGGGTCATACAGGAATTCAATGCTGATTTTACGGCAGATACTTCACCTGTAAAAATCAGATATCCTTTTCCTCCCAGTCCCCGAGCCACCCGAACCTCCATAAGAGTAATATTGGATGCCTTTGCAGCAATATCTGCAGCCTGTACCGCAGTCAGCGCTGACATTGTTTCCAGCATACCCAGAGCAGTTACGTGTTCTACATCAACTGTGCCTACCAGGGCCGACGGTACAGATGCATGGACATTATTGATAATGTGATGGCAGATAAGGAAAGTTCCCGCAACCTGTCTTCCCCTTTCCATGGAGCTTTTTACTGCCCCCACCTGCCCGCTGACGATAATGATATATTTTCCCGGGCAGATAGCGGTAGCCACCAACAACTCCACATCCGCAGCTTTAAGCATTTCATCCGCAGACTGTACGCCTGCAGGAATACTTTTCAGCTCTAACAATCCAATTGACTTTCCCATACGCATATCCTTTCTTACTAATTACGCCTGAATCACAATATTGTCATCACTGACAGCTATCACCGTGCCAGAGATACTGGCATGCAGATTCGCTCCCAGCTTCCCCTCCGGGATACGGGCAATCAAATCACCTTTTTCCACCTGGCTGCCCGTCTGTACCATCGGCTCTGCCGGCGCTCCCACATTCTGCCGAAGGGGAAGGGTAACTTTTGCGTAAGCAGGCGCTGCGGCTTCCTCTAAAGGCGCATCTACATCATAAGCCGCAAGGCCAAGCTGATGAATCAGCTTGTGTACCGGATAACGTTTATATTCCCTGAAAGGCGCGCCATGTTCCGGCTTGTTATTCAGACTGTTGCGGATACCCTGACTGCCCAGGATATTCTTAAGATTGCCATTTAATTTCCAGGGCTGAAGCCCCATGACACAAGCATACTCACACAGACGGCATCCGCAGCAAAGATAAGCGTTCATGGGAGTCTGCGCTGGATCACACATACTTCCGTAAGCTGCCAAACGCATCAGCTTATGGGGCTGAATGCGATGCCCCAACAGTCCCCGGGGACAAACCTCAGAGCACAGGGAGCACTGCATACATGCAGTTGCCGCCTGCCGCAGAGAAACGTTCAGCGGCCTCTCCAGGCTGTTCAAAATGGGATGTCCTGCCGGAACCACAATCAGTCCTTTTGTCGTCTTTGTAATTGCACTTTCCGGCGAAACCAACCGTCCCATCATGGGGCCGCCGTTTACAATACGGTAATCTGACGCAGTTGGGCCGCCTGCTAATTCCAACGCCTCTGCTACAGTGATCCCCAAAGGAACCCTAACCGTCTTCGGTGTGCGAACAGCTCCTGTCAGCGTCACATATTTATCTGTAACCGGATGCCCGTCTGCAGCATCCAGAACATTCAGGGCAGTCTCTACATTGGTTACCACAACGCCCACATTAATTGGAATGCCCCCTTCCGGAACAACCCTTCCTGTGACCTCATAAACAATAACCTGCTCATCCCCTGCCGGGTAAAAGGCTCCCAGCAAATGCAGCCGCAGCTTCGGATAATTTATCAACTCACACTGCAGTGCTTCTGCTGCAGTATGATAATGCTCCTTCAGCGCTACAACGCCCTCGCCAGCTCCCAAATGTGTGACAATTTTGTCTAAAGCTGCAAGCAGCCGTCCTGCCTGCTCTGCCATAAGCTGCTGATCCACCCGCAAAAGCGGTTCGCATTCAGCCCCATTAATAATTACGGTATCTGCTTTGGCATTCAGCTTTACATGGGTGGGGAAGCCTGCGCCCCCTGCGCCGACTATGCCGGCGTTTTCCACCAAAGCTGTTAAATTTTCTTGCATCGGAGCACCTCCCTAATCAGCGTACGTCCATTCCTCCTACCAGCACGCATCTGCGCCGCCGTGCGAAAGATTTTGCTGAAGTCAGTCCCTCTCCGGTAGGTCCTGCGATGGTAAATGTCGTATAACCTTCACCTCCCACGCCTATTCCGGCATAAGAAGGACCGTTTTTTACAAAAATTGTTGTCTGAATAAGCTTTGCCATTTTGGTAAGCTTATCTACATTGCGGGAATGCATCATTGCTGTATGGCGGTTGCCATGCTCTACACGGACAGCCATCTCAATCCCGGCGTCCACATCCGGCACCCGCACAATTGGCAGGATAGGCATCATAAGCTCTACCTGCACAAAAGGATGATTCTCATTCGTCTGCATTATGATAACTCTCACATCCTCATCCACATGAACGCCCACTTGTTCCAGAATGTATTTTGCGCTCTTGCCTACAAAGGATGTTACCGGGCTTTTTCCGTTTTCCTGTACCACCAGTTTCACAATTTTGTCGATGATCTCAGGATCTTTCACTTCATAAGCGCCGTTTTTCTTCATGTTGAAGATTAAGTAATCTGCTGCGGAATCTACTACGATAACCTCTTTCTCCGCAATGCAGGGCAGGTTATTGTCAAAGCAGCAGCCGTCAATAATATCTTTTCCCGCTTTTTCAATGTTTGCAGTCTCATCCACCACAACCGGAGGATTGCCTGCTCCTGCACCGATAGCTTTCTTGCCGCTGGAAAGCACAGTTTTCACAATGCCAGGCCCGCCTGTAGCCACCAGCATCCGCACCAGCGGATGATTCATCATAGCATTTGTATTCTCAATGGATGGTTTTGATACCGTAACCACCAGATTCGCCGGGGCGCCAACCTCAGCCAGTGCACGGTTAATCAATCGAACCAGATGCAGAGAAACATTTTTTGCCCTTGGATGGGGGCTGAAAACTACGCTGTTTCCTGCAGCCAGCATTCCAATGGAATTGCATATGATTGTCTCAGTTGGGTTCGTAGTAGGCGTAATTGCCCCAATTACTCCAAAAGGAGAATATTCCACTAAAGTAAGTCCATCATCGCCTGTCATTGCATCTGTTGTCAAATCTTCTATTCCCGGCGTTTTCGTAGCTGCCAACCGGTTTTTTATTAATTTGTGCTCATAATTTCCCATTTCAGTTTCTTCTACAGATTGACGGGAAATATACTCCAGATTCTCCTGATTGAGCACCACATCACGAATCGCCTGCACATATGCCGCTCTGTCATGCATTGTACAGTTCAAGTACTTTTTCTGCGCAGCAGCGGCAGCCTCTACTGCATCATCCATGCTTTCAAAAACGCCCCAATTTCCGCCTCCTGCGTCTGCGCAGGGATTGGAAACATCATCCAGCCGGTCCAAAACCGCATTTATTATGCCCGCTACTACGCGTTCATCAATATTCATTGCTTTCCCTCCTTAAATAGACATTGCATAACGTGCAATCTCCATATCCTGTTCTACTGTCCCGCCGGATACGCCAATGCCTCCCACAATCTGGCCGCCTGACACATAGGGAAAACCTCCTCCGAACAGAATAATTTTTCCCGGCGCGGCATTCTCAATTCCATAAAGGGGACCATCCTGACGTGCAGCCTGGCCCAGTTCATGGGTCGGCATATGAAACGCATTGGCGGTATACGCTTTGCCGGCTGACACTTCCACACTGCCAGGCAGCGCACCTTCCATCCGCTCAAGCAAAAGCAGATTTCCACCGCCATCAACGGCAGAAAAGACCACCGGAACTCCAAGCTCCCGTGATTTTTCCTTAGCTCTCTCTGCCATGCGCTCAAGAATTTTCAGGGAAATAGGAGGAAGACCGTCTGCATACCCTGCCAATACATTCTTTACCATTTCCGTTACCTTCTCCCGCATCTGGGCCTGGGCAACCGTTTCCTCCTGAAGGCGGGCCATAGCATATATGGCGTCAGACAAGCGGTTCACGTAGCGCATTACCACTTCACGTACAGAGGAACTGCCTGCCAATTCTACCATGCGCCGCTCTGCCCGCCGCACAATCGTCCGGGCCACATGAAGAGCAGATGACGCCGAATCCACGCCAGGAATGACAAAATGAGTCATTTTCCCTGTCGTTTCTGTACATGTATCCACTACATTTTCAAGGAAAGCTACATCTTCCTCAGAAATCAGATTTTTTAATTTAGAAGCGCCTTTCCTGTCACTGGCCAGCTCTGCTCCCAGAGAAAAAAGCCTTCCCTGAATCGTGTGTATGGTGGTCCGAATATATTCCTGGCATGTATTGGAATAGGCCAGACCCAGCATGGAATTTGCTTCGTCGATGGTACCGTAACACTCTACCTGAAGATCTGATTTACTGACCCTCGATCCGCCTACCAGGCTGGTCTGACCCTTATCACCAGTTTTAGTATACAAATTCGCCATCAACCCACCTCCACAGAGTCTACAATGCCCACGATGGATGTATCCACCGGAGCCGAGCCATCACCAAAAACATAACGGGCTGAACTGCCCTTACAAACAATTACAATCTCACCGGTCCCAGCTCCTACAGAATCTACGGCAATCTCAGTTGATCCTTCCCGCTCCAGACGCTCCGTCAGCTTCTCCACCATCAACAGTTTCATGCCAACCAGATTTTCGTTCTTACTGGTAGAAACTACAGTTCCTATTACTCTTCCTAGATACATTATTCCACCTGCCTCATGATTCAATCTCTATACGAATGCCCCGTCTGCGAGCTTCATCAGACGCCAGCTGAGTGATGATTGTCCGTTTCGGAACAAGAATTGTTGCATGATCCGGATAAGACTTTATATGTTTCCCGCTGAACACACGTCCCTCCAGCACTGCCTGGTACATTCCTGCATTTACTTTTGCTTTTGTACCGCTTTTTGCCTGTATATTCGGTTCCGGTCTGCTCTCTGCCTGCATCCTTGGTTCTGGCTTCACAGAAGCACCTGCAGGAGTAAAGCTTGTGATAGCTTTTTGAACTGTTTCTCCCAGATGTTCTGAAGTTGTCAGCAATGCTCCAAAATCCTTCAAGGCGTCTTTATTTTCACGCAGCTTATTCTTAAGGGCTTCCGTCATACGAAATCCCCGCCGGATACGCTCTGGATTATCGGGACAGCAGCCATCCACAGCTACAATCACATTTTTCCCCCGCATCAGTCCATCCAGGATAATAGCAGCAGCCGGGGTGTCCGCCATACATGCAGCCACATGGGCCGCGGTATTCACTGTCATTGCAGGAACCAGAATCGTATCATACCGGGCAGTAAGAGCTTCCGGCGAATCCCCGGGAGTCCCCACCCATAATTCCTCCGGTTCCAGGGCAGAACGAATTACCGATGTATCCAATAGCTCAGCAGCGCTTTGTGTCAGCAATACTCGATAGGTAAATCCTTCCTCCCGGCGCAGCTTCCTCAGACATTCTAACCCAGGTTCTATACCCATATTCGATCCGGTATAGACTACCAATGCCTGTTTCTGGCGTTCCAAAAGCTTCTGCATTACCCTCTCCGCAAGTACCTGCATTACAATGCTATGAACATATTGTTCCTGCTCAGTCAACGTCCTCACCCCCTTATTCCGTACAATTCATGGCAATTCCCAAAGGCGTAACCAACAGCGGCGCCGCCGGCTTCACCACAGGGGTGCCAAGATATTTTTCAAAGACTTCCTCAAACTGAGTAAAGCAGCATGCGCCGCCTACCACATAGACTGTGTCTACGGGGTATTCTTCCAAACTCCGCTTGACGATTGCAGCCATTTTTTCCACTACCGGCTTTACTACCGGAAATACGTTTGCCTCCTGGGCCGGGTCGCGTTTCATAACCTCAGCCTCATTGGTGCTGCATCCGTAAAAACCTGCCAGTACCAGAGTCATATGAGTACCTCCTGTAGGCTCATCGCTTGTATAAATGACTTTCCCATTCTCCAGAATACTGATCCCGGTAGTTCCGCCTCCTACATCCACTACAGCGCCGTCTGTAATACCCAGCACGGCTGCGGCAGCAGTAGGTTCATCTACAATTTCAGTCAGCCGGAATCCGGCTGACTCTACTACATTTCCAATGGCTTTTACATTACCGGGAAGTATTCCCGGCGGAATTGCACAGGCCCCTGCTTCCAATGTCTCACCAAGCAGTTCTTCCAACTGGCCTTTTAATTTAGTCACTGCCTGTACAGCTCCCACGTAATCCACCACAATGCCATCCCGAACCACAGTTGATGGGAAAGTGGCTCCGGCCACCGGCCTGTTTTCCTCGTCCACCACTGCCAAAACGATATTGGCAGTTCCCAGGTCCACTCCAGTGCGCAGAGCACCCTCCCATTTCTTTTTCTCGCCATTTTTTATCAGGCTCTCAAATTCCAGCAGCGTTTCGTTACACTGCGCCATATCGCAAGCCATATGCACTTCCTCCACTGCCTTTAATCCAGAATGATATATGCCCGGTCGCCGTTTTTCACGCCCAGGGCATTGGCCTCTTCTACGTCAATGTGCATCTCGGGAGCAAATTTGTCAGACACACGCAGCAGCACATTATTCAATACTGCACCGCGCAGACCGCCTATCTCCACCCGAACAATCTGCTTGTCATGTACACCCATCCGTTCTGCAGTTGCAGGATCAAGATGGATATGACGAAGAGCGGCGATAACGCCCCTCTTCATCTCCACTTCTCCATTCGGTCCAATCACCTTTACGCCCGGCGTTCCCTCAAGCTGACCGGATTCCCGGACAGGAGGATGTACACCAAGGGCAAAGCCGTCACCGATGGAAACTTCCACCTGAGATTCCTCGCGCAGAGGGCCAAGCACGCGCATACGTGTCAGTTCACCTTTTGAACCCCGGCTTGTTACCGTCTCTGCGGCGGCATACTGACCTGGCTGCCCCAAATCTTTCACCCTTGTCAGTTCACTGCCTTCCCCAAATAAGGCGTCCATATCTGCCCGGTTCAGATGAATATGGCGATTAGAAACGCCAATTGGAACAGAACGCTCCAACTTCAGCAGTTCCTCTATCACCAATCTCACCACAAGACGCAGGAACTCTTCCTGCGCGTATTGGCTTTTCTCCACGGCTTATTCCTCCTCTCACAGATCCTTCGGCAGGATTCTCTCCACATCTGTGTGCGGACGCGGAATAACGTGCTGTGATACAATCTCGCCCACTTTTTCAGCGGCAGCGGCTCCTGCATCTACAGATGCTTTCACTGCACCCACATCGCCGCGAACCATTACGGTCACCAGACCTGAACCAATCTTCTCATAACCAATCAGCGTCACATTTGCTGATTTTGTCATGGCGTCGGCTGCTTCAATGGCACCAACAAGACCTTTTGTTTCAATCATGCCAAGAGCTTCACCCATAATGATAACCTCCAATCTATTTTAATCTGCGTTTTCCTGTTTACTGCCTCGCTTTCCTCCCTTACGCCCTTTTGAGGCTGTTCGCTTGGCAGGCTTCGAAGCTGCAGGTTCCGGCGTCTCCTGCTCCGAAGTTACTTCCCCTTCCTCCGTTTCAGGATGTTCCGGCTCCTGCGCTTTCTCTTCTTCTTTTGGACTATCCGCAGGTTCTTCCGGTACAGGAACCTCCTCCGGCTCCTCTGCCGGCGCTTTCACGTCATCCGGTTCTGATTCCCTGGAATCTTCTGCAGGCTCTTCTGATACAGGAGCCTTCTCCTTTTCTCCTGTTTCTTCCGGCGCTTCAGCGCTGTCTGATCCTGCTTCCTCAGAATGATCCGCAATCATTTCCGATACAGAAAGCTTCTCCTGCTCATTTATCTCATCTGTTTGTTCCAGAACTGTCTGCACTTCTTCCTGTCCATCCTGTTCTGCCGGCAGTTTCTCTTCCTCTTTCACCTTTTTTGAACCCTTTGGCGGTGTGGGAGGCTTTGGCTTATCCGGCCCCTTTGACGGCTGTGCGGTTCCGACGGTATCCGGACTATACACCAGCATGTCAAGTCCGGCAGAGGGACGGGGAATCACACGTGTACTTACTACCTGGTTTACTTTAGCGGCTGCCATACGGGCTGCATCCACGGCTGCCTTCACCGCACCCACATCGCCCTGAACCTTAATGGTCGTCCAGCCTCCGCCTTTTGTCAGCTCATAGCCAATCAGTTCCACGTTGGCCGACTTCACTGCTGCATCTGCTGCTTCAATGCCGGCAGCCAACCCCTGTGTCTCTATGAGCCCTAAACTTTTCTTCATTCCCTCACCTCCCTTCCAAAGGTTTTAGCGGCAGCTTCTTTACAAGCCGCGCTGCATTTGCCCCCAATACACGTACCTGCTCCACAGACCGAACCGGAATCCTGAACAGAGGATGCTCAAACTCCAATTTGGAAATATGTAAAACTGCCGTCTGCGCGTCCATTCCGACGCCTACTTCCAAACGGGAAGCCTGTGCGCCCTCCCATGCCAGTGTCAATGCATCCCCCTCCGTCTTCGTCCAGGTTTCGCAGGGAATGCCTTCTTCCTCTAATCCGTAAAGCAGCTGCCAAAAAGCCTGTTCCGGAACATCCGGACTGCACAGCACATGGACGGTGGGCTTTGTCATTGCAATTTGGGAAGCATTCATATCAACTCCCCCTTTCTGACAAGGAAAGCACCAGTCCTGTTGCCACCGCATTGCGGGGGCCTTCCGTTCCCCGGATATTGCCGCGGCCTGCCACAACCTTATATTGGGACAGCGCATCCGTAACCATCTGCGGCACTTCAAAATCCAAAGCAGAGCCGCCTACCAGTACAACAAACTGAATATCCCGAACATTTCCTGTAGGGCTGACCCTTGCCAGTGCACGCAGAGCATTCGTTACAAATACCTTTTGCTTGGCCTGGCGCCGAATCAGACGAATTTTTTCCATAGACCAATCACCCTCCAGCGGTACCATCTCGCCTTCTTTGAGAATAATGGTCTTGGCAAAAATATTAGGGTCCAGCGGTTCCGTAAAGAATTCTACCGTTCCGTTCTCATGCCTGATATGGAAAAAACTCTCTACCTTTGCCAGAGGATATTTCTTCACATCTTCTGCAGTATCAAAGCTGTCCAGACCCATTTCCGACTGGATCAAAAGCGTCACCATATTGCCTGCGCCTGCCAGATGGATGGAGTGAATTTCCCCTTCCTGATTGATGATAGATGCATCAGTGGAACCAGCTCCCATATCCAGAATAGCCAGAGGCTTATTGGTGCCCGGCGTTGTCAACGCTCCCCGGATAGCCATATCAGCCTCTACGCCTCCGACATGAACTGGAATGCCAATCTGTTCTGAAAACTCTCTGGCAATTGCTTCCATCTGAAGACGGTCCGCCTTCACCATAGCGGCAATGCCCACTGCGTTTTCCTGGGAAAACTCGTTTGCCAGACCTCCCTGAACTTTCTGAGGCGTAAACGTATCTACTGCCAGCAAATCCTGAATGTGGATATCCTTTGGATGCTGCTTTGTCAGATTCGCCATAACCTGGCGGACTTTCTCTAACATGCCGCCTGCGTTGGTTCCCGGTTCTCCCCGAACATCTTCCAGAAAAGGAAGGGATTCCACCGCCTTCATAATTTTTTCTCCGCCTGCATCCACATCTACTTTTACCGTCCGGTTCTGCCCGTAGAATTCAATGAGACCTGCAGGAATTTTCCGCTCTTTAACATCACCTGCAGGAGTCTTAATTACCACAGCGGAACGGTTGCCAATTAATGCGCGCGCAATAGGTACCACCTGCTGCGTCTCTTCGGAAGACAATCCAAAAAGCGTTGCAATCCCGTATGGATTGGAGAGTACTTCCACTACGCCGCCCACACCTGCAACTTCCACTGCAGAACGCATGCCCAAAGGAACCTTATCCACCAGGGCCACCTCATCTACAATAGGAATCTTATGATGCAGACGATTGTGAATTAGTACGCCGTCATCCCTTTGTACAATCGCTGCGGTTACCTGCCGCGTCCCCATAGAACTTTCATTGATCAGCCTTGCGGCGTCTTCAAAGTCCACGCTGGCAGGCACCACTGCAATGTAGTCTTTTCCCCCTGCTGCTTTGGCAAGCTGGGTGACAAGGATCGTTTCTCCTACGCCCACACCCATGCCGCCAGGCGTAGATGGATTATGTCCAATCATCGTAGATTCTGTAATAATGGTCTCCGTAATGGTTTCCATAGCTACATCGCCGATCACCGGAGCCGCCTCATTCAAACACACTTCTGAGAGCTCTGCGATCTCAACGCCCACCTTCTCCATCGCGCTGGTCAGGGAATGAACGACGCCATTGATGTTCTGCCGGGTTCCCTTGATACCTGTTGTGGGTACTGTGCCGCTGGCCAGAAATTCTACTGAATTCCCATCAATCTTTGCCAGAGCTGTTTCTGTTGTCGCATTTCCAATATCAATGCCTGCAACAATTTTCATAGTGGAACCTCCCAACTTTGCAGAATCTTAGAATTTCTTCAGCCTTCCTCGCTGCTCATAAACATCAGCAGCTTCACGGACAAGGGCAGCCGCTGTTTTAGCGCCATATTTCTGATCTAATTCATTGGCAATATCAATCAATTCCTGTTTGCTGGAACGATACGGACGCAATGCATTATAAATCTCCAGCAAACGATCATCCGGTACAGCAATCAGTTCAGCCGCACGGCGCAGATTACCTGCAAATGCTTCACGGTTTACAGATTCTGCCACCTGAGCCTGCATCTCCAGAGTATCAGGAGAAATACGCATATCATCTGCAGTAATGTCACCGGAAATCACTTTCTCATAACTTAAGGAAGTGAAAGGCTTGCCTGTAGGGGTTTTAATTTTATCGGCCATATTCTCAGCCAGCGGGTAATTCGCAGAGGTAACCTTGCCGCCTACAGAGGCAGCAGGAGCTGATGGGGAACTACCGTTATTCATGGCCTGCATAACCTGTTCTACAATCTGTTTCATTAAAAGTTCCTGATCCATGATTATGCCTCCTTTCACTGGAATGATACTGCGACAGCCTGAGGTCGCTTATCGTTGTCAACATGTTCTGTTTCTTTAATATGCAGCAATGCTGCAATCGCCTGATAAGTAGGACGCGCCATCTGGTCATTGCGGACTGGTACCGGCGTTGGAGCCTCACCTTTCGCATACTTGGCAGCATTCTTGCCAATCTGGCGGAATGTATCCATCTCAATCAGCGGAGCCTGTGAAAACAACTCCAGATTACTAAGAGGCGGAAGATCCTTCTGGTGGATTACCGTAGTGCCCTTAGACTGAATTCCAATACCAATGCCTGAGCCTGAATATTCAGCAGCATCATGAGCGATAAATGAAACATCTGAAGTGCGGTATACACGTACCACACGCCATTTTAATCCTTCTTCTTCAATACCTGCAATAATCTCACGCAATACTTTATCGTGGGGCTGATGAATAATTGTTTCGGTTTGATAAATGCCAAAAGCCGGCGCCAAACCAATTACAACTTCATCAGGTGCAACTCCCTTAGGTGCATCTCCCTGCTCGGTCAAGGTCATCTTGCCGGCTGCAGGCAGGGTTGCAGGTGCAGGTGCAGCTGCTGCAGGCGCGGATGCCGCAGGAGCTGGCTGACTTGTCATTTCTTTTATTACTTCTGCAATAACGCTGCGCAGTGTTTTTTCATCAAAAGTCATATCTAGCACACCTCCTTCTTAAATGTCTTCCGGCCGAATAGCATTCGGGATATCGCTGAGCTGTTTCCATCTCTCTTCACTGATCTGGTAGCCAGTCATCGGTCCATGGTAATCATTCGGCGCATTAACAGCAGACAATACGTGGAAATTGTCTCCAAAAATAGAAGCTGTGTGGAGATAGTCGCCTGCCACCTTCTGACGAAGCATATTGTAAATATTCTGTGCCACATCCGGGAATCCAGCTTTGTCAAGAGCTTTTACAAAGTCTACGCCTGTTACATTGCGCGCCATCATATCTTCAATTGCCTTTAAGTCTTCGTTTACATTACGATCCGGCATATCATTCGATCCATTTGCATATGTAGCTGCTTCCACTTCTGCATCTGTAATTGGAGGCAGACCCAGCTCACGGAACAGACCCTGAAGCGCACGCGCTGCCTTGTTGCGGGCTTTCAGAACATCTTCTTCACGAACTGGCTGCAGACCGCCGTCAATCTTCATATCACGCTGGATAATATTCCAGTCATCATAATCTTCTGCATCCCAGTTGGATCCTGCGAACATATTATCATAGTTTGGAGTAGCAGAATAACCGGAGCATATGTAGTCAGTTCCGGAGAAGAACTGAGGCACGCTGCGGGCTACACGGCGCAGATCAGAATGTGTAAAGGTCTGGTCGTTGGAAGTTGTGGATTCCAGATCAAGAAGCATAGCAATCAGATTCTCAGCAGCGATTGCACGAATACCGCCAGGTACGCCAGCTGGAACTCCTACACAGGATACAGAACCGTTCTGTGTTCCCTGTACGCCTGCGCCCTTGGTAATTGCAAGACAGCGAGCTTCCAGATACAGCATAGATTTGCCTTCTGCATAACCCATCTGAACCTCAGAACCTGTACCGGAGGTGAAACGCATCTTCAAGCCCCGGCTTGCATAGCAGCTTGCCAAAAATGCTTTTGAATAAGGAGTGTCATCGCCGTCCATAAATACCGGCTCTGTACCATATACGGAAATTGTCTCAGCATAAGTGGTAAAACCACGCATACCAAGCATCAGCTCTGTAGCTTCTTCCAATGCACACTGTGTCATAACTCCGGGGCGTCCCACCTGAGCGCCTACCATAATAGCAATTGCATTAAAAGGTGCGTAACGGGCAATACCAACGGTTGTCTCCATCTCCGCAAAACCACGTACGCCTGCTTCTGCAGCGTCAGCTGCAATCTGAACTGGATTATCCTTTACGTTAGTAACATGACACTGATTTGCAGGCATCAGGCGGGCGCGCATCTTTGACATACCCATCATGATTTCTACAATTGTCATCTTTCCTACAACCTCTGTTAACTTCGCCGGGGTAATGGAAAGGGTAATATCCAAAATTTCTTTACGTGAAACATTGATATCTACAATCTTGCGTGCGATTTCCAAAGAATCCAGCGCCATAGCCTTCTCTGCATTCTCCAGACGGATCGCATGATCTGCAATAAAAGTATCCAGCATATCAAAATCAGCACGGCACTTGCCGTCTAATTCTGTCACACGGCCATTTTCAATCTTGATGCTTGGGGTGGGATCGAAAGGGCTGTTCATGGCGATCAGACCAACTTCCGGCCACTCTTTGACGTAACCGTCCTGATTTACCGGGCGGTTCGCCAACACTTCAAAACGTTTTGATTTCATAGCTTACAGCTCCTTCCTGAATTAAAGAATGTAAGGGGTAGTCGTTGATTTCAGTTCCTCGTCCGGCGCCAAAGTCTTCAATAACTGAAGTCCTACGTCACGCGCTGCGATAATCGCCTGTTTTACTGCACCGGAATCTCCGGAGAAGAAATAATTCACCTCGTTAGAGAAGCTGGTTCCGCCGTTGCCGGGCGTTGCAAGAGTCACGCCGTCGATGGTTGCAGCCTTAGAAGCCGCATCAGCCAGAACTACGCCGATACCTGCCGGAGCGCCTACTGTGATACCGAATGCCTTGCCAAGAGGCGCACCCCAAACTTTATTTAATACATAAGAAGCGCGGGCACTGTACTGGAACTCCAGATGTCCTGCACTGTTGCCGTAAACGTCGCCCATAGTACGCGGAATCTCACGCAGGCAAACTTCTACTGCACGGCGGGCGTCAGATACGTCCTCAGCCCCAAAAATAATTAAAGAACCATGGCCTGCTCCTCCTTCTGTATCACGGGGGCACTCTACCAGAAGGCATTCACTGTTGGTTGCTTTTACTGCTTCGTCAGCTGCAAAAATCTGCGGACCTGCACCAACACGGTCACTGATAATGCCGATTGCGCGGTACTTCGGATCTATTTTAAGAGCTTCGTGAACCTGATGGTCAAGATTTGCAATAACCAGGCCAATGGTATGGCCCATAGTTGTGCCTACATACTCTGTCAGGTTGCATGTGGGCGAAGCAGCTGCAGCCGGTTCTTTGCAGCATTCTTCTGCAGGAGAAGCAATGGCTCCAAGCCTCTTCATAACTTCTTCCATGATGTTGTTGTTCAATTCATCCATGTGTTTTCCCTCCAAAATAATATTTTTGCTATTTCAGCGTTTCCACATAAACAGTGGGGTTACTCATAATGAATCCCGTAATTATTCCATATGGGGAAGGATCTTCTCCACATCTGTATGCGGTCTCGGGATTACGTGGCAGGAAACAACCGTTCCAACTTTTTCAGCGGCAATGGATCCAGCGTCTACAGACGCTTTAACTGCGCCTACGTCACCACGTACCATAACGGTAACTAAGCCGGAACCGATCTTTTCATAACCGACCAGGGCAACATTTGCGGACTTAACCATAGCGTCAGCAGCTTCAATAGCGCCTACCAGACCCTTTGTCTCTACCATACCAAGGGCTTCTCTTTGCATTTTGATTCCTCCTTGTAATATACTGCGGTGCATTCGTCAATTTAATTACAATGCACACACAATTGGTTAATTTGTTGCTATTTTTTATTATACTAAAAACAGACTTGTACTTTCTTGTCGTTGTCAGAGACTTTTTTGTCTAATATTTTGTTAAGTTTGCACAATTATTTTTTCTGTACAAAACAATGATTTTTTGCAATCAGCACATTTTTTACAAACGCCTTCCTGCTGCATAAAAACCGGCGGCCCTGCCCGTTAGACAGAGCCGCCGGCTCAATATTTTATTCTGTTAACCCATGATCTGTTTCAGAAGAGCCGCAGCCTCTTCTTCATTCGCTCTTCGGGGATTGGTAGCATATGTAGCGTCTGCGAGGGCTGCTGACACAAGTTCCCCCTGCATTTCTCTGACACTTGCCAAATCTGCTCCCCACTCCTTAAGGGTGGATGGAATCTTCAGTGTATGGTTCAAACGTTCTATTTCGCGAATCAGATTAGACACCCCGAGCCGGACATTGGCAGCCGGAAAATCCATAATTTTTGCGATCCGCTGATACTTTCTTGCCGCCACAGTATATTCTCCTCCCACTACATGGGATAAATCCGCATTAAAAGCCATAACTTTCGGCAGCAGCATCGCATTAATGCGCCCGTGGGCAATATGCAGTTTCCCGCCAATGGCATGAGCCAGGCTGTGATTAATTCCTAATCCGGCTGAGTTAAACGCAAGCCCAGCCATGCAGGAGGCATTCTGCATCTTGGTCCGCGCAAGTAAATCCCCTCCGTCCTTATAGGCCAGGGGTAAAAATCGAAAGACCAAAGAAATGGCTTTTTCACACATGGCGTCCGAAAAATCATTGGCATTGGTTGAAACATAAGCCTCAAGAGCATGAGTCAGCACATCCATGCCGGCGTCAGCGGTAACAGATGAAGGAGCGCTGGCTGTAAGATAAGGATCCAGAATAGCAACCGGCGGACGCAGCGCCTGGCTGTCCAGAGGATATTTGACTCCCCGGGCGCTGTCAGTAATCACGGCATAATCTGTAACCTCAGAACCGGTGCCGCTGGTGGTAGGAACAGCAAAACATTCCATCTTGTCTGTTTCAACCTGAAGCACCTTCTTGGCAATGGCACGGATTGCCTTCGCCGCATCAATCGTAGAGCCGCCTCCAACGGCAATTACAGTCTCTGCCTGACACTCTTCAAAAGCCTTCACTCCCGCAGCCACCACCTCAATAGGCGGATCAGGCACTACGCCGTCAAATACGCTGACCTGACATCTTGTCAAATAGGAAATCACTCTCTCTATCGTCCCTAACTGTACCATAAAGCGATCTGTAACGATAAGAACTCTCCGATCTTCCACCCGGCGCAGACGTTCCAAGGCGCCTTCCCCAAAAAATATCCTGGTACTGAAACTAAATTCCTGCATCGCAACCTCCATTCTGCCGCCAACACCCACAGGCACGGATGCACCTTCTCCATATTGTCTGAATTCCATTTTCAGACAGCCTTCCCGCCGCAATGAATTTCCCGGTACTCTGTGGGCGTCATTCCCACTTTCCGTTTAAAAGCCTTGCTGAAATAATTGGCTTCGCTGTAAGAAAGCTCATAGGCAATGCTGATCACAGGCATATCCGTGTCCACCAGCATTTCCCGAGCTACCTCAATTTTACAATCTGTCACATAGGTAATAAAATTGACCCCGGTGATTTTCTTAAAAATCCTGCTGAAATAATAAGAACTCATATTCGCATATTCCGCGGCCTGGTCCAGGCTGATGCCATCCTTGATATTACGGTCAATATAGTTGAGCATCCTCTGCTGGCTGCCAACCTGATAACTGGAATCCTCAGCAAAAACATCAAAAATAACGTTAAGCATCTTTTTCAGTACAAGATATGCGTCATATTTCTGCGCCTGCTGGTCAAACCGCAGTTTAAATTTCTCCATAATTCCCGCCAATTTCATCTGAACAGCAGTTCCCAGGGGATCGCCCAACTGCATAAGCCCCTCGGCAAACCGAAGTACCTGGAACCGAATTACACTTTTATTATGGATATCTTTATGGAGAGAATCAAGGTAATCTTTTGCAACATCTGTGCACTTTTTATAACAAAAGACACGCATCTGCTCAGCCAAAAGCTTCAGGTACCGCTCCCGCCGCTGCTGTTCCCTGTCATCCGACACAAGGGAGGCGTCCCGCTTCAGCGCACGGACCGCTGCTAAAAGCCATGCCGGACGGCAGGGCTTAAGCAGATAATCCTGAAGGCCCAACCGCCAGACATGGGGAGCAATATCAGCGCGGACTCCTACAGAAGTCACCAGAATCGGCGTATCCGGCGATACCTGTCTGGCCTGGGCCAGCATATCGCAGCGCCGCAGATCAAATCTTGGCACATCCGCAATCAGAAGATCCACATCCCCTTCTCTTAACAACCTGATGGCCGACTCTTCTTCCGATGCAAGGACAATCTCTGCCGATTCCAGTCCTTCTGACAGAATATTTCTGGTAATCTCCCGTTCCAGCCGGTTTTCATTCAGCACTAAAATCTGACCCATAGGCTGCTTACCTCCTTATCCTTCTTTTTTCTGCGGCAGGTGAAAGCTGACCATATACCCTGCCCGCCCATCCTTTCTGGGGCTGACAGAGAGACCGCACCTCTTTCCAAAAATCCGTTTCAGGCTCCGATCCGAATCATGAAGGGAAAAACCCTCCTCCTGAGAGGAAGCGCCCATCTGGGCATCCATTTCCTCTAATGTAATTCCTTCATTATTGCTGACTACCTGAAGAATCACATCCCCCTGCTCTTCCTCAGCAAATATCTCTATCTCACGTATCTCCTCTTTTCCGCATCCCTGAACAGACAATCCCACTAACGGTTCCAGCACCATATAAGGACAGTTTACGCCCCAGTACTCTTTCGGCACTGAAATACTATAATGAAGCCCGTCTCCCTCCCACGCCTTCTGAATACGCAAAAGAGCGCCAACATAGCTCAATTCCTCTCCCAATGTGGAAATCTCATGATCGGATTCCGTAACATAGCGCATAATATCTGCAAAATCATAGGCTGCCGCCTCTGTTTTCACTGCTTTTTCCTGAAAAGCAAGCTGAGAGATAACATTCATTACAAAGAAAAAATAACGAAGCCTTCCCTGCTGCTTAATATTAGTAAGTTCCCGTTTCTGAAAGGAAAACTCCATATCCGAATGGGATTTCCATTCCTCTACTGGCTCCATGCCTGCCACTTCCAAATCCCGATCTGCCTGTCTGCCTGTCTGCATCATAAACAAGATTAAATCATGCAGCAACGTAACTGCCGACTTAATCTTTTCATAAGAAACTCTCTGCGTCTCGTTATATGCTTCATCCAGAGCCTTGTCCTTGCGCCAGTTGGTTTTTACAGGCAGAATATCCTCTAATTCTTCTTTCGCATCCCGACTTAAACGGATCTGGCCTCCCATCAGCGAGCCCATATAGACGCCGTCATAAATCAGAGGCAGCGCAAAATCCACAAGCCCTGCATGACAGCGGTAAATATAAGGCTGACCGGTAATTGCAGCCTGCAGGCCGCCGTGGGCGTCACACTGCTTGCACATTTCAAAAAAATCCTGATGCTTGCGTCCCATCTGGCAATAGGGAGTAAATCCGCTGTAATGTGTGATTGGACATCCCCGGTAATCCACCGTCACAAAAGCCAGCCCCATAGCCCTGGAACAATCATCCTGCAGCATCTGAAGAAAACCAATGTCAATATAATCGGATATTTTATTCGATACTTTTTTTGATTCTTTCACCATTATTCCCATCTCCCAATAAAATCCCCACCCTCAATGCCCATAGACTTCTGCAAAACAATTTGCCGCAGTCTGCATGAAACATTTCTAATGTTTTTATTATAACAAAAAAATCCCATCCACACAATTCTTTTTTGGCCCTGGCACAACTTTTTATCTCTCCCAACATCAGCAACCAGAATCATAAAATTTTCTCATGGGCAAACAAGATGCGCAAGTGAAATATATGCAGCATTTTTAATGCCTGGAGCCTTTTTCTCTTAAGAAACGAAATGGGATGCCGTCAATCCTGAGAAAGCTCTTTTCGCAAAATATTACAGACAAATTATTACAGGTTGACATCACAGTGGAATTATTTTACCATAAACAAAATAAGTATTCAGAAATATCTTACCAGTCAACCGAATCCGCTTTTCTTAAAAGGAGCAATAAAAATGAAAAAGAAATTTACTTCTATCCTGATCATCGCCGCAATGTTAATTCTGTGCGCCTGCGGCAATTCCGCCAATGAGCCTAATGATACCAGCCCGGTTACCATGACTGACCCCAGCGGGGCAGAAATCACTTTGCCAAAACAGATAAATTCCATTGTCGTACTGGCGCCTTCCCTGTCTGAGATCGTAGTATCCCTTGACATGGGGGATAAAATCACAGGCTATGACAGCTACAGCGCCGGAATCGCAGGGCTGCCTGAAAATGTTCCGACTTTCGAAATTACCAATCCGGATATGGAACAACTGGCAGCCCTTGCCCCTGACATTTTGTTAGTAACCAACGAATCCCTTTACGATCAGGAATCCCCATTTCAGTCTCTGATTGACGCAGGAACCTGCGTAATCTGCGTCCCTAACAGAGACAATATTGAAGGAATTAAAAGCGATATCCAATTCCTGGCTTCAGCCCTTGACGCATCCGAAAAAGGCAGCTCACTGCTGGAAGATTTTGACGAACAGCTAAAGGAACTGGCTGAAATTGCAGCCGGCATTCCAAAAGAAGAACGCAAACGGATTTATTTTGAAGTTGCTCCCGCACCAAATATGTACAGCTTTGGCAGCGGGGTTTTCCTCAATGAAATGATAGAATGGATTGGCGCAGAGAATATTCTGGCTGACCAGTCCGGCTGGTTCACTGTAGAAGGTGAAACGATTGCAGCCGCCAACCCCGATGTTATCTTCACAAACGCAGATTATCTGGAAGATCCGGTACAGGAAATACTCGACCGGGACGGCTGGGCTGATATTTCCGCCGTTGCCGATCAGAATGTTTACTGTATTGACAATAATTCTTCTTCCCAGCCCAACCACAACATCGTAAAAGCCATGCGCCAGATGGCCGAAATTCTCTATCCGGATTATTACGCAGCAAAATGAAATACCAGACAAAAATGATTGTACTGCTGTTGGCAGCACTGGCAGCATTGCTTTTGGGCATTGGAATCGGCAGCGTATATGTGGCTCCCGGAGATATTCTGGCTATCCTCTTCAATCACTTCTTTGATGTACCTCTGCCAGACTCCCTGCCTGCCAGCTATCCTGCTATGGTATTAAACATGCGCCTTCCCCGGGTTATCCTGGCATTTCTCACCGGGGCGGCACTGGCAATGAGCGGTACTGTAACCCAATCCATTCTGCAAAATCCCCTCGCCTCTCCCTTCGGCCTCGGTATCTCTTCCGGAGCCGGACTGGGAGCGGCAATTGTGATTACATTGGGCCTGACCGCAGCCGGAACAGGAGCATTCCTGCTGCCAGGCGTCAGCTTGGTATTTGCCCTGGCCACTGTATTTTTGGTGGTTTTGATCTCTTCCCGTTTAGACAGCGGCGTGTCAAATATAACCATTATCCTGGTGGGCACGGTGTTTTCCCTGTTTTGCAATGCTGTCATGAATCTTTTGGCTGCCAGCTCTCCTTCCTACGGCGAGCGCATACAGCTCTGGCTGCTGGGCAGTTTTTCCATGAAAGAATGGAACGCTGTAGGGGTATTAGCCCTTGCTGCAGTCCTGGGACTTGTTTTCTTTCTGTTCTATGCCCGGGAACTGGATGTGACGACTTTCGGCGAAGAATCGGCCAGGGCCATGGGGGTGGATTTACTAAAACTCAAGCGCATCCTTCTGGCTGCCATAGCCGCCCTAACCGGAGCGGCAGTAGCCTTCGTGGGCATTATCGGTTTTGTGGATCTTATCGCGCCGCACATTGTGCGCCGGTGGTTTGGAGCAGTCCACAGAAAAGTTCTTCCTGCCAGCGCTTTGTTCGGCGGCACCTTTCTGGTACTGTGCGATCTGGCCGCACGGACACTGATTCCTGCCCGGGAAATACCAATCGGCGCCATTACTGCGCTGCTGGGCGCGCCTTTTTTCCTATACATCTTTTTTGCAGGACGCAGAAATGGAGACTGATATGTTAAAAATTGAGCACTTAAGCTGCGGCTACGGCGGGCCGCCCATCGTGAAAGACATCTCTTTCCAGGTAAAAGAAGGAGAAAAGCTGTGCATCCTTGGCCCCAACGGCTGCGGCAAAACCACGCTGCTGCGGGCCCTGGCAGGTCTTTTGCCAAGCAGCGGCACTATGGAACTGCTGAACAATAATCTTCGCACAATGCCAGTCAGACAACGGGCAAAAAAAATGGCCCTGATGAGCCAGTTTTCTCCGGCAACCTTCGATTATACCGTCTATGAAACTGTCATGCTGGGACGTTACGCCCACCAGACAAAGGGCCTGTTATCAGGAGAAAGCAGCAAAGATCGACATGCTGTAGAAGAAAGCCTGCGTCTCACAGGAACCTGGGATCTGCGGGAACATTTGGTTACCAGACTTTCCGGCGGCCAGCTTCAGCGCGTATTTCTTGCCCGCACCTTCGCCCAGGAACCGCAAATCATCCTGTTGGACGAACCCACCAATCATCTGGATCTCCGTTACCAGGTGGAACTGATTGAAAGCTTAAAAACCTGGTCTTGTGCCGGAGGACGCTGCGTTGTGGGAGTATTCCACGATATGAATCTTGCCTTATCATTCGCAGACACCCTGCTTCTTTTGAATCACGGGCAGATAGAACATTGCAGCAAACTGGATGATTTTGACCTCTCTTTACTGGACAAACTTTACAGCATGGATGTTCGGGGCCATATGGTAGCATCCCTTCAGCGTTGGGTCTGAGCATCTACAGATATCTGTTTTAGCTCTGAAAAAAAGGCTGTCGGAAAATAAAATTCCGACAGCCTTTTCAATTTTCCTTAAAATCCTTCTCTTTTCCCATATCCACTGTAAATCCTGCCTGTTCTAACAATTCCTTCGCCTTCCTTGCATTCTGATATCCGAAAATCTCCATTCGGCCGCCTCTTGTATGGACAGTATCTTCAAACGTCTCCGCCATCTGCATTTCATCCATAAAAATCAGATCTCTTGGCTCATCCAAAATGCCGCAAACTATCCCATTTCTTTCCAGTCCTGTTTCATCCTGAATCTTAAGGTTCAATTGCTGATATTCTTTTTTCCACTTTTCTGTCTGACTTTTTCCAGGAAGGCTGCCGGTTTGGTCTGTAAATCTCTGAAAACTGTCTGTTCCCAAAAACAGAACAGGGGTATTTCCCAGAGAAAAGGTTTCTGATACTTCCTTCCACTTTCCTGAAAATTCCTGCAAATCCACTCCAAAAACCTCTGTTTCCATGGCATATTCTCCTAGCTTTATTGTGACTGTCACTGTTTCCACAGGCACAAAACTGCAGATACCAGAAATTTTCTGCAGCTCTTTGGCAGTTTCCTGCGTCAAATCGGAAGCTGACTGAATGGAAAATTCATAGGTTTTCTGTTCCTTCTGATAGGATTGCAGCTTTCCATACAGGAAAAAAATAATCCATCCAATGATAATGGAAAATACAATATTCTTATAAATATTCCGCTCTCTCATTTCCCTGTTCCTCACTTACCATTTCCCATTCTGATACCCGCAAGCCAAAATAACCGATATCAAACATGCTGATTCCTGTCTGCCTTTTTCTTATAATAGTTTATTCTCAGATACAGCCATAAAATTATAAGAATCATTACAATAAAGATCAAAATTATAATAGTTATCCACCACTGATTTGTTTTCGGAGCCTCTTTTTCCACTTTTAATTCCATAATTTGGGGCTTTTTGATGGAAGTATGCACTTCCTGGCTTTGCTCTGTGATTTCTCCCTGTTCATCTTCATAGGAAAAAATTACAGTTCCCAATGTCTCTCCATATTTTTTACTGTCCTCTTCAATGATATTACCCTGATTGTCCATATTCAGCGTCCCTGCAAAAACTTTGATCTCTCCATCCGCCGAAGTTCCTGCTTCCACAGTTCCGAGAAACAGTTCTTTCTCCGGAAACAGCCCCTTTCCTTCCAGACGTACCCTGACATTGTAAAGCACTGCAAGACCTGTATTCTGGATCTGAAAGGTTAGAAAATCTGTATCAGATTCATAGATGCTTTCAGGAAAAGACACATTAACAAGCTCTGCCTGGGGAACCTGGCTCACTGACAAATTTATTGTTTCTGTGGATGTATAAGCATTTCCCTTTTTATCCTCGTATTCAAATTGAAATTGAAGAGGCGCCGGTTCTGCCGCTGCTTTTTTTCCAACCGTAAGATTCTGGGACAGCTCCACGGTGGTGCCTGCTGACATCCGTGCAAAATACCAGGAATTTTTTTCCAGGATAATATCTTTGTTTTCTGACATAAGGGTAATTTTTATATTTTCCAATGACTGGCTGCTGCTGCAGTTTTTTACAGAAACAGACCAGGGCATACTGCTTCCCGCAGACAAATCCGTTCCCTGCAGGCTGTTTGCAGCAATTATTACCCGGGGCTGATGACTGATTTCTTCTCCAGACACAGAACCCTGTCCCATGGAAACTGTTTCTTCCATCGGTTCCGTCTCTCCCACCATTTCCTCTGTATCGGAATCAACAAAGGCCGGGAGATCTGCTTTTTCCTCAGGACGGTCTTTTCCGTCTGTAATTTCCACATAAATTGTAAAATTCTGCCGGATCATAGTTCCTTCCGTCTGTGCCTGAACAGATAAATGAAGAGGATACTGGCCGTTAACCCTGTCTTCCTTTAACTTAATCTGACACTGATACAGATAGACGCCGTCCTCTGATTTTTTTACTTTTTTCTGATAATTCTTATAATAAAAAGGGCTGTTTTCTTCTCTCTCAAAAGAGATACCCACAATTATCCTGTCTGAATCCGTTTTCTGCCTTGTTACAAAGGGCACCACAAGAAACATGGTATTTTTCTTAATGGAAGGCTCATAGCCTTTGGAAAAGGAATGCTTCATTCCTTCGTATTTCCGGTTGGTTTCAATAGAAATCATATTTTCATAATTCTTGCTGTCCCAAGAAGGATTGACATTTTCCGCTTTAACGGTTTCAGAAAAAAAGAGGACAGCATGAAAAACAAAGCAAAACAGAAAAAATAATCTTTTCATATTTTTTGTATCCTCCCTCCATCCATTTCATAGACTTTATCGCACAAAATCCGAATATCCTCACTGTTGTGGCTGGCCAGAAGAATGGTTTTTCCCTGTTCCTTCAATTCCAGCAGAAGCCTTCGTATATCCTTTACCCCATGTTTATCCAGTCCGTTAAAGGGTTCATCCAGAATTAAAAAGTCCGGATTTTCCATAATTGCCTGGGCAATGCCAAGACGCTGCCGCATCCCTAAGGAATACTTGGAAACAGATTTTTTCAGATCTGGATCTAATCCTGCTTTTTCTATTGCAGACCGGATTTCGGTTCTGGTAATCCTGCGTCTTAATCCTGCCAGAATTTCCAGGTTACGCATTCCGCTTAAATTTGTCAGAAATCCGGGAGTCTCAATAATAACGCCGATACTTTCTGGAAAATCAATTTCTTTTCCAATTATTTTTCCATTTATCTGTATGGTTCCTTGTGTAACTGGAAGAAATCCGCAGATGCATTTCATGAAAACTGTTTTGCCGGAACCGTTGTTGCCGGATATTCCATAGACTTTTCCTTCTTCCATTGCAACGTTTATATCATCCAGAACAATATCGTCCCCGAATTTTTTTGTTACATGATTTATCTCAATATAAGGCTCCATAAGATTCCTTTCTAATTAATTTCTTTCAAACGATAATATAACAGCAGCCCATGGCATAACAGAACTGCCAGAGAAAACACCAGAAAAAATATCCAGATTCCACCTCCATCGGTTCCCCAATTCTGCTCACACACGATCCATTCTTTGGGATACATGGCATACATCTTCGGCAAATAACGATCTTTTAAAATAATCAGCAGATAATAACTTACAAAGGGCAATCCATAGGCCATATAATAATTTTGAAAAAAAGCGGCGAAGATTCCTGCAAGCTCTGCCGCAATTCCTCCAGTAAGGCTGATGCGAAGCAAAAGCAGAAGGTTTTCCCTCACTGCTTCCCAGGAAACGCTGCCCTGCAATTCCAGAGGATACAGAAACAGAAAACAAATCAGAAGACCAAAGATTCCGCTCAGAAATAAGGGCAGAAAGCCTCCGGCATACGTCTGCAACATTTTTCTTTTTATATAATCCATACGGCTGATTCTTGAAATGTATAATTTTAAAAATCCGCAGGAAGATTCTCTCACATAAACTGCCCCTGCCGGAAGGGATGCGGCGATGGGAATCAGAAATAGCACTGTCTGGGAATTCAATGAAGTCTGATAAAATTTCAGGAAGCTTCCCTGACTTAACGGAACACAAATCTCATAAACAGGAAATCCTAAGGCCATACCTGAAAAACACAAAAGCGCAGCAGCCCAAAAGCCTCTCTCCCGTAATAATTCTTTCATTCCTTCCCCTTTCATTTCCAAACATTTTCCTTTGAAGCTGCAAAATTTTCCCACATATCAGACATTCTGCTGTATCTATTCCCCTGTAAAGGAACTGAAATTATATTGTTTCAGGGTATGAAAAGAAAGCCCTGACAATAATGCCAGAATCACCAGGAAAAAAACACAGGACTGCTGAATGGAAGGAAGCACGTCATACCCAAAATCATGCATTCCATAAGTTGCATGGTTCAAAGGGCTGATCCATCCAATCATTCTCCGCACCAAAAACATTTCATATTCTTCCTTACGGAGAATTTTTGCCAGAATCTCCGGATCCAGTAAAAACCCAAACAAACTGTAGAAAAGCCCTGCGCCAATTGCAGCTTTCTTCCCAATCTTCATCTGAACATACAGCATCAAAAAACTTAACGTAAGAGCATAACACACAAGCAGTATCATAATCTGCAAGCTGCAGGAAAAGGGAGTAGTGCTTTCCATCACCTTTACCGTAGAAGGAATCGACAAATCCTTTCCCATCTTGGAATAGGCCAAAAGAGCTGCCGTTTTGCTCCATACATTTCCCGGATAGGTCTTTTGCATACAGAGCAGGCTGGTGACCAGAATCACGTAAAGCATATACAAAACCGTCACCAGAAAAATATAGAAAAGCTGTGCCAGAAGCCATCTGCTCTTTTTCATCCGAAGCAGCATGTAAGGAGTAAATGGACTTAATTTCGGCAAATCCAAAAACAGCAGAATTAACAGCAGGGAACAAAGAAGAATTGCTGTGGCGTCTCCAAAGGTCCAGATAAAAGGCTCCAACGCCTGCATGGAAGATTCATAATAATCTGCCACCATCATTGCCCGGCCACTTAAGAAAAAGCAGAGGATAAAGGAGAACAGGAAGGTGATAATCACCCTGGAATTTCTGAAAAATCCCAGGAAATTACACCTGACTGCCGCTGTCACCTGTTTTACAGTTTCCATGTTCTGTTCCCCCTTCCTCTGTGATTCTAATAGCCCAAATCTCTGTCGATGATCGTTCCGTCTATGGCATTAATCGTCATAAAGCTCTGTCTGGAATGTTCCCCGTTATTCTTCTCATGATGTCCTTCAACCTCTACATCAAACCCTCCGAAAAAGTCCCACACCGGCACCAAAATTCCTGAATGGTTATCCACCGTTGGATCATACACCCTGCTGTAGCCTAATGTTATTTTATTAATATGGTAGGTTCTCTGTTTCTCAAATTCTGCAATATCTGCATTGGACACTTCCATCATCTGCTCATAGATTTTTATAATACTGTCAAAATCCATCAGCTGTACATTTTCCGTCTGGACTTCATCTATTTTGTAAGGATTATAGATCTCCACCTTCTGGATTCCATCGTCTCCCACAATCACTTCACATCTCTCATAACTCCAGGGTATTAATGTGCTGTCCATATCCTCCAGGGCTCCTCCATAGGAATCTGTAAAGGTAACAGGAATGCCGTCCAGCACCCTCGTAAAATGAAACAGATATCCCCCGTCCAGAATGTTATCTTTACTGACATTGTCTTCTCCATGTTTGAAAACGGTATAATCCCAATCGTATATCTCCCAGTCCCAGCCCAGCTTTTCTACCTTTTCTTTGGCAATTTTTTCTGCATCTTCGTAGGAAATATCCATAAATCCCTTAAGTTCTTCTTCTGTCATTCCTTTGTAATCTTCTACTTCACAGTCCATCAGATATCTTCCTTCTGTCCAGGCGCTAAATTCCCGGGGATCTGGTAAATCATCCCTGATTTTTTCAATTGAAAATTCAACATCTGCAGAAACCACACTTGATGTAATTACATAATTGTAATTTCCATGATCTGTCTCTGCTACTCCGTAAAATTCATGTTCATCCACCTGGTTTTGGTATTCCCCTTCTTTTACCATATCCGAATGCTCCAAACCAAAGGAAGGCTTTACTTCTTCCTTTACTATTTCATCTGGCGCATTTTCCATATCCGCTTCATCTCTTGCAATCACATCATCAATGTTAAAATACAATTCTCCATTTTCATCTGTTCCATATTCGTATGGATCAATATTTCCTTCTGCTTTGTACTGCTTCAGCCTTGTAATCTCCTCCTGATACTGTTCCTTCGTCCAGTCGTGATAGCCGTAAGCATGATAAAATTTTGCATCATCCAAAAAGGCGTTGGTTACCTTATCTATCATCTCCTGATCTACTTCCTCTGCAGACACTTTGTAGGTATTCATGGTATCTGTCCCCGGCAGGACGATTTCTGCGTCCGTATCAATGATAAGCACGCCATTTTCGTATGACGCCTGATTCTGATAGGTTTTCGGAGCGTTTACCATATCTTTGATCTTTCCTTCGGCGCTTTCATATTCTTTGATGTTGTCTGCGCCTTTTTGTTTTACAATAGTATTTTGGGGCGTTTCCTGGCATCCTGTTAATATGCTGATGCAAAGCCCCGCTGCAAGGATTGCTTTATAGTTCTTCCTCATAATATCCTCCTGTTCTTTCATGATGGACTGTTCCTTAAAATACCTGCATACTGCTGTGGCAAAACAGTTCTTATAAATTCATGGTAACAGGTTATTTTTTTGAAATATTCACTCAGTTGTAAAGGTTTGGTAAAGGATTTTACCTCCCATTATAGAATAATGGAAATTTTCGTTCCCTCTCCAACCTTGCTTTCAATTTTCATTGTTCCATGATGCACTGCTGCAATCTGATCGCAGAGTGCAAGTCCCAGTCCCATATTTCCACTTTTTCTGGAACGGGACTTATCCACCCGATAGAATGCTTTCCGAACTTTATCCACTTCCTCTGGAGGAATTCCACATCCTTCATCCCGCACCCAAAGAGAATGTTCGTCTGCTCCCAGATAAACGGAGCCGCCGGAACTCGAAGCCATAATACTGTTATTAATCAGGTTGATAAGAAAGCTTGTCATCAAATCAGCATCCAGCTTTTTCATTCTTCCCTGATAATCCCCTTCCCGCTTCAGATGTATTCCTGTTTCCTGCAGTCCGTATATTACATTGTCTTCCACTGCCTGAAATATATGCTCTACTGAAACTTCCTGTAACTGAATTTTACATTCCGGCTCATAGAGCCTGGTTAACTCCATCATTTTTTCTGTCAGGCGCGACAGCCTTCCACTTTCCTGATGTATATAACGAAGGGATTTTTCCTCCTGCTCCGGTGACAATTTTACGCTGAGAAGAGTTTCTGAATATCCCTTCATGGCAGTTAACGGAGTTTTTAATTCATGGGACATGCTTCCAATTAATTGTCTTTGGGTCTCATTAATAACCTGCAGGGGCCTTGTAATTTTTTTAATCAGAAATACTAAAAGCAGCGCCATTGCCAAAGACGCCAGACAAGAAATCAGAAACTCCTGAATTACCAGATTCCGGCTTTTTTCATAAATATAAGTGACGTCTACCGCATAAAATAAGGTATAATTGGCAGTTGTCCTTTGGTAGTACCTGACCGCATCATTTTGAAAAAACACTAGAATATATTTGTTATTGCTTTTCTCTAATACACAATCTCCGGTATTATCTACCTTAGCTAAATTTATGTTATTTACGTCAAATTCATAGGGGCTGCTGTTGTACAATTCCTCTTTTTCCTTATATAAGGCCGAATTTTCTGGCATATTTTCCCGAAAACAGTAGATGATCACGTGATCTGATAACTCTGCCTTTAACTCTGCATGAGACATTTTTTTGTTAAAATTCGACAGGGCGCCTTCATAGATTTTACGTTCTTTTTCTTTCAGCAAATCAATTTTTTCCTGCCGGCTGGTAAAAATCACATAAAACGAAAAAACCTGCGTCAACACAAACAGCATGGTTGACGCAGTGAATGCAATTTTTTTAATCATATCCATTATTATCCCTCCATTCGGTATCCTGCACTGGCGTTGCAGCAATTACATTGGAGTCATAGTCACCATTAAGGAACTTCCATACGGTATCCAACCCTTGGCACCGTAATAATCACATCAGAAAAATCCAATTTTTTGCGGATATTCCCCACATGCACATCCACCGTTCTGCTTTCTCCTTCAAAGTCCACTCCCCAGAGAATATTCAAAATCTGTTCTCTTGTAATCACCCGGTTCCGGTACTTCCAAAATACCAAAAGGCAATCAAATTCCATTGGCTGCATGGAGATTTCCCTGCCGCCTTTTTGTACGGTTCTCTTCTTCTCATTAATTACCACATCACGGATACAAATTTCTTCTGCCTCTTCTTTGCCGCAGCGTTTCAGTATATTGTCCATACGAACTAAAAGCTCTAACATTTCAAAGGGCTTTACTATATAGTCTTCCGCTCCGCTTCTTAAGCCTTTTACCTTGCTGGGTAAATCTCCTTTGGCTGTCAGATAAATAACTGGAATTTTATGTTCCTTCAGTTCTTCTAACAGTTCAAATCCATCTTTTCCTGGAAGCATAATGTCTAAAAGAGCAAGGGAGTAATCATCCCGTTCTTTTAAATGGCGGCTGAACTCATTGCCGTCAAAAAAAGGAACGGGCTTGTATCCTGCAATTTCCAGATTCATACAGATTAAATCATTAATGGGCAGTTCGTCTTCTATTACTAATATTTTTTTCATATAATCACCGATTCTATTATATCGAAGATTAGAAAAGAAAGCGATAGGAATTTGTAAAGGTTTTGTAAATTTCAGAAGATGGGAGGTGATGTATATGAGTACATACCAAGTTTTAATTTTGCAAAGCCGCCCTATCATCATGCAGGACGGCTTTCTACTTATACTTTCACTTTCTTTGTCTTACTGTAGTTTCCATATACTTTGCTTCCAGTGGAATCTATTTGATAGGCTCGTACACGTACATAGTAATTTTTCTTCTTTTTAAGCCCTTTCACAGTTTTTGACAAGGAGGAAGTATTAAATTTTTTCACAGAAGATTTGAATTTTTTACTGGTAGAATAACAGATTTCATATCCATCTGAACCGCTAATTTTTCGGTATTTTAGACAGACATTGTCCCGCCATCCATCCTAATATAATAAGTTCCTTTTAGAAGATTTAGCGTTACCTTTGATTTTTTTGAAAGATTTATTTTAAAATAGTGATATTTATTGGGAAACAATAAATCCTTCACTATTTTTCCCTTTTTCAAAGATACGGCATTTTTAGCGCTTGTTCCAGATTTGCTTACCTTCCCAACTGCTGTAAAAGTATAGCGGATGTTATATTTCTGATCGCCGCTTACTGCCATATAATATGTTCCCTTTTTCACTGCCCATGAAAAAGAATAATTTTTACCTTGATTCAGGATATTACTGTTGCTTGATAATTTCTTTTTCTAAGACTATAGCTATAAAAACATTAAAGTTAAGATATCATTTTTTATAATTCGAAGATATTGTCGCCTAAAATAATTTCAATCTTGAGGTATGCCATGAAAGACTTAGATTTTGCCTTCATCGGACAGAGAATTCGGGAAATTCGGAACGAAAAAATGCTAACACAGGAATACATTGCCCATGCGGTAGATGTAAATGTTTCCCATATCAGTAATATAGAAACAAACAAAGTTAAAGTAAGCCTTACTCTTTTGGTACGGATCTGCAACGTATTGGATACTACCATCGATTATATTCTGGAAAATGAGTATCACTCATCTGATTCAGTCATTGAACATGAGCTTATAAATATTTTTCGGGAAATGGAGAAAGAAAGACAGGAAACTTTGCTTCGAATAGCTAAAATTCTGTAATTTTTTACACTATTTATCATAATAAATAGTATCATCTATGATATGTCGCCAAGAAGAAAGAATGCCGAAAAATGGATTCTATGGCAATATATTTGTGGATTTTAAAAAGAACCCGTATATATTGTAGAAATCCGTTTATTTTCGACATTCTTTTTCGAAATTGTAGCTATTAACGATTATAACAGCACACTTTTTGTCTCATTTTTCTTTCTTACAGGAATCCACACCTCATACTTGGCGTTCTCAGGATCAGGATTCAAGTAAACCTCAATATCCGGCGCACTCCCATATTCATATCCCGAGGTAGGAAGCCATTCTGTAACAATCCTTTTTTCCAGCTCCTGGATGGACTGATTAGATCCGGAACCTGGAAAAATTGCCCATGTTGCAGCCGGAACTTTATACTCTTCCAATCCTTCACATTCTTTCGAACTGGCAACTGCAATATAATACCTCCAAGGTTCCTCTTCATTGCAGGTACTGACTCCCAATACTCCCATTGGTTTTGCATCCATCTTTCCAATAAGTGTTTGCAATGTACCGTTGACAGAAACCTCCTGCCACTTTGATGGGATAACTGCAAAATTTTTTTCAATTTCCTTTTCCAAAGGCACAGAAACCCCAACAATACGAAATGCGTCTTTTGTTTCAATTCGGTATTTCATCTCTTCGACTCCTTTCACGGTAAGCTTAAATGCAATCGGAGGAAAGGATTTGACAGACACCCCTTCCGCTTTTATGGCAGAAGGGGCAATTCCATGAATGGACTGAAAAGCTCTGTTAAATGCAGTGGGAGAGCTATACCCATACTTCTCCGCCACATCAATAATTTTAACTTCACCACCTTGTAAATCCACGGCTGCCAATGACATTTTTCTCTTTCGAATATACTCAGACAATGGCATGCCTGCCATATAAGAAAACATTCTCTGAAAATGATAGGAGGAACATCCGGCAATCCGTCCAAGCTCTTCGTAATCCACTTTATCCGTAAGATGTTCTTCCATATAATTAATTGCCTGATTCAATCTTTCAATCCATTCCATTGTCACTTCACTCCTTTTTCATATAAATTCTAACAACCTTTGACAAATTTGTCCTCTCTTTCTCTGCACAAAAAAGAGAGAAATAAGCGCCGTAAATCATCTGGGCATTATTATACGCTTACCACTTATATTTTTCAATAAACCGACTATCCGAAATTTATTGAAAAAGAAATTTGTTTCTCCTATAATGACAACACGAGGAGGTGATACCATGCAGGTTGAAATTAAAATTGACGAATCCTGCAGGGAACCGAAAATTATCATCCTAACTGCCGCCATGACAGAGGAGGTCAGCGATATCATTAAAAAGTTATCGGAACATGTTCCTCAGATCATTTCCGGCAGTAAGGATGGAAAAATCGAAGTTCTGGAACAAGAAGATTTAATTCGGATATACACAAGCGCTAAAAAAGTGTTTGCAGTAACCGGCAAAGGAACCTATCTGTTACGGCTCAGACTATATGAGGCAGAAGAACGGCTGAATCCCCATCAGTTTATCCGTATCTCCAATTCAGAAATTATTAATTTAAAAAAAGTAAATAACTTTGATCTGAGCTTTACTGGTACAATTTGTGTTAAGTTATTAAATAATGATATAACTTATGTTTCAAGACGGTATGTCAACAAAATCAAAAAAATATTAGGATTATGAGGTGAGCGATATGAAGAAAAAAATATTTTTACGCAGTGCAGTTGGTTTTCCCATTGGAGTTACTATCGGCTATTTTATCACAATAATCTTATCTTTTGCATATGGAAATGGGTATTATTCCCCTTGTGTTCCGGAACTGATTGACAAGATGGGTAATGAAGTTAACGCCGTTTTGCTTCAGACCCTATTATGTGGAATACTTGGAATTGGATTTGCAGGCTCCTCATTCATCTGGGAAATAGAACATTGGGGCATCACAAAACAGACAGGAATTTATTTCCTGGTTATATCTGTTCTTATGATGCCAGCCGCATATTTCAATTATTGGATGGAACATAGTATCAAAGGATTTTTCAGTTATTTTGGAATTTTCTTTTTCATTTTTGTTATAATATGGATTGTGGAATTTATCATTAGTAAACGTAATGTTAGAGAACTGAATAATTATCTTGATAAAGCAAAAGATTCAAAAAGAAAATAATCGTTATATCTACCTAAAACCAGAAAAATTCACTATTTTCCTGGTTTTAGGTATGACCTTCCAGATTCTTCTCCAAATATGATTAAAAATTAAATTTTTCTTTTATTTTTATAATGTTTCCATTTTTTCAGAGCTTCCGGATAATTTCTGGACTTCATACCTGGAAATGCCTTCATCAGACGCTTTATGCCAAAGCTTTCATGTTCCAAAAGAGCCTCAAATTCCTGCTGGAGCCGTTTTATCCGTTCCTCAATTTCTTCACGGCTTTCTGTTAATTCTGCTGCTTTTATCTCAATGCTTTCTTTCAGCTCTTCTCTTTTTTCTACAACTGCCGTTACGCCCTCATAAATATTTTCACCAATTTCATCTGATATTTCCCGTATTCTGAAAGCCGCTTCATCCATAAGCTTCAGATGCTTATTGAATTTCAGTATTGTGCTGAAAGTAATTGCAAAATCCGCCGCAAACAAAACCGAAAGCACTGACAACATTACTGTGCCGGGAATTCTCGGAATATCTTTCACCAATTTGTAAACGCCTGGATGAATCACATCCATCACCATAGTACATCCAATTCCCCACAAAATAGAAAATTTCAGACAGACATACCCACAAATATTAAAATTCTCATCAGAATAATCCCACCATTGGTTATGGAATAATTTTTCCAACAAAAATCCTGTCGCAAATTCAATAACGGTAGTAAGTATCACAGACCCTAGAAAAAGCATAAGAAAATTTTTCTTTAAAGGGGTTAAAATCACAATCACCACCAGAACCCCGCAGCCATATATGGGGCAGACAGGACCATTCAGAAATCCCCTGTTTACAAACTGCTTCAGTTCCAATGCTGCATAAGCTACTTCTGTGCACCAGCCTAAAAATGCATAAATCAGAAAAATCCAGGCTATCTCGTAAAATGATACTGGCATAAAATACTCCTTTAATTTCTGATATTAATTTCATATTTATCAATAAACTATCTGATATTAATTTCTTTTTCTAATCTGCTATCCATGAATCTGAAGAAGTTTCTCTTTTAATTCTCCTTCTAGGCGATTCATCTCTTTCTCAGCTTCTCTGCGCTTTTCTTTTCCCTCTTTCTGAATTCGCATCACTTCATCTAAAGTGGAAATCAAAGATTCATTCGTCTTACGCAGCGTCTCCATATCAACAATTCCCCGTTCTGACTCTTTTGCCGTTTCCACCGTGGCAATCTTTAGACGCTCTGCATTTTTCATCAATAACTCATTGGTTAAATCTGTCACTTCCCGCTGAGCCTGAGCCGCCTGAGCGGAATGCTCCACACCCATAGCAAGAACCATTTGGCTCTTCCACAGAGGAATGGTATTCACAATGGTAGATTGAATTTTCTCTACCATAACAGTGTCATTATTCTGTACCAAACGGATCTGAGGGGCAGTCTGAATGGAAATCATTCTGGTTAATTCCAAATCATGTATTTTTTTCTCAAACCGGGTACAAAGAGATTCCAAATCTTTGGCTTCCTGTGCATCCTCCGGCAGCCCGGAATGATTTGCTTTTTCTATTAATTCTGTAAGCTCTGTCTTTCTCACCAGTTCTAATTTTCTCTTTCCTGCCAGAATATACATGGAAAGTTCTTTAAAGTATATCTTATTCTGTTCATACATTTTGTCCAGAATTGCAGCATCTTTCATCAACTGTACCTGATGTCCTTCCAAAATCTTACAGATTTTATTAACATTTGTCTCTGCCTTATCATATTTCGCCTTTAAAGCTGTCAGCTTGTTGGAAGTTTTCTTAAACCTTGCCAAAAATCCTTTTTCTTCTTCAGCATCAAAGCCTTTCAATTCCGTTACTACTCCTGTCAGCAAATCACCAATCTCTCCCAAATCCTTGGTCTGTACATTTTGCAACGCTTTTTCTGAGAAATCTGCCATTTTTTTCTGAGTGCCTGCGCCATACTGCAGCACTATATTAGAATTGTGCAAATCTATCTGATTGGTAAACTGATCGATCATCCTGCGTTCTTCTTCCGTGAGAATATTATCATCCCAGGCTGGTTCTGCTGGCTCTTTTTTATCTTCTATAATCTCTTCCTTTTCTGGAAAAGGCTCTAACGTTAATACTGGAGCATTTGAAAATTCTAATCCTTCACTCATGTTTTTCCTCCGCTTTTCTTATCCTTTTTTCTGTTATATTATGACTTAATTTGTATGTTTTCATATTTTATTCAAATATCAGTTAAAACAAAAAGTTTAATCTACTTATACTATTTAAAATCATTGCCCGTTAAACCCTCCTGTGCCAGCATAGTATGCAACACTGAGATATCAGAAGATACATCCCAGGCCACTTCTTCAAACAGGCTGTCCAACAATCTTTCAAATGCAAGATTCAGCGTATCCAATGTCTGTTCAATTTCTGTTTTAGACGATCTGATATTCTCTCCCTGAACAGGCTGGCTGTCCAGTTGCTGATATGCCTCTAACAATTTCACTGTAGTGGGTAAATAATATTCCATCAATTTCTGAATATCATCCAGAGCATCTGGATCTTCCTTCACCCGATCAAATATTTTCTGAATCAGCATTTCCATATGGGAAATTTTGCTGGTAATCTCTTCTTCCGAAATGTTCTGATTGCACTCCCGAATTTTACGGATATACTCTTTTCCCTCTGAAATTACTTTCTCAACCTCAGGATTCCGGCTGCCCTCACTGGTTTTAGAACGATTCTGCCTCTCTGTTTCCAACTGTATTTGCTCTATCCGCTGCTTCTGGATATTCTGGTATTCCTGATATGTGTCGTGACTTACAATCAAACATGTATTATCATGATCCAGATGTCCCTGCCGAAACCAGCCTTTTTCAATCATTTTCTTTAAATCCTTTGCCACAAACCGGAAAGATTTTCCATTCTTATCTGCCAATTCCTTAATATTGCAATAAGTTCTCCCCCGCAGCTGTGCAATATAATTCCGATATCTCTTTAATCCCGACAAAATACTGCTTCCCTTCCAGGCCATAATTCCGCTTCCCAAAAGTAAAGGAACCAAAACAGAAAGTGCAATTTTAATTCCAATAGGAAAGCTGCCCAAAAAGAAACTTACAAGAAATAAAATCATGATTGTAATTCCGATTCCAGCACTAAAGGTGTAACCGCATACTGCCAATACCCATCCTCCAGCTTTCAGGGAAGTATTTTTCTTAAATAACTCAGGACTTACATCTGTATTTGGCACCTTCAGAGAATTCTGCCCATATTGGTTATTCTGACAATTTCTTTCCCATTCTCTCTGTTTTTCTTTATTCTGATAAGAGAGAAAAGAAGCCCTATTCACCGCATCTCCTGCCGTTTTCAAACCTTTCTGGAGGGTATTGACTGCCTCATTCACTGAATTTGTAATGGCTTTATTCAACTGATTAAAATCTTGAGAATTAATGGCGTCATCTACAAGATCTTTAATATCCTTCCCAAATTTCTCCCATTCGTTATTCATGCATGCCTCCAAATCTCTTCTTTTGATATCATTTACAATCATATTATGAACTATCGTTCCCTCAAAATCAATACTTTCTTATTGGATCTTCCATTTCTATTGTGTTATTTTTCCCTGGATGATACAATATCTTGGAAAGTGAGGAATGAAAATATGAAAACATTTAAGGATTTAAGAGAATTACTGACAAGGATTGACCATAAAGGTTATCCGGCTTATAAAGATACCAGAGGAAGCTACCAGTTTGAAGGATATATCCTCTCTATCGATCATGTACAGGGAGATCCCTTTGCCGCTCCTTCCAAAGTCAGCATTCAGGTTCCAGGAAAAACCGCCGGATTTCCTTCTGATTTATTTCAGGAAAAACACAAGCGGACTGCGCTCCAGGACTATCTGATCCGCAAATTTGCAAGAGAGGCAGAAACCTTTAATTTCAAAGCCAAAGGTTCCGGAAAAAGCGGACTGTTGTCTGTCAGCCGCTGCGGACAGGAAATTTTAGAGCGGACTGCCTGCGAAATCCGGTTGGATGGAACCGTCATTGTGCGGATGGAAATTGGTTTTCCTGCCAACGGCAGAACCATTAACAGCAGAGAATTAATCAAAATACTCTTTGATTTTCTTCCAGGCTGTGTGAAGAAATCCTTATTTTATGCTTCCTTGAACAAAGCGGATGTTCAGAAAAATGCAGAGCTTGCAGAAGATCAACAATATATCAGGGAACAGCTTCCAAAGTTAGGGCTTGCCGCTTTTGTTGCCAACGGCTCCATACTTCCAAGAGAATCCGGCGTTTCCAACCGCCCCATGAAACAAGCTGTTGCTTTTCAGTCTCCAAAATCTATGGAAGTTTCAATTGATCTTCCTAATTACGGTAAGATTGCCGGTATGGGAATCAAACAGGGCATTACCTTGATTGTAGGAGGCGGATATCATGGGAAATCTACTTTGTTAAAGGCACTGGAACTGGGCATATACAATCATATTTCCGGCGACGGCCGAGAATACGTGATCACCGATGATACAGCTGTGAAAATCCGAGCCGAAGATGGAAGAAGCATTAAACAATCAGATATTTCCATGTTTATCAATAATCTTCCCAATGGAAAAGATACGGTGCATTTCTGCACCCAGGACGCCAGCGGAAGCACTTCTCAGGCGGCCAACGTAATAGAAGCTATGGAAACAGGAACAAATCTGATGCTGATTGATGAAGACACCAGCGCAACAAATTTTATGATCCGGGATGAACTGATGCAGCGTGTCGTAAACCGTAATTCCGAACCGATTACTCCTTTTATTGACCGGGTACAGGAACTTTTTAGCCAATACCATATTTCCACAATTCTGGTGGCAGGAAGTTCTGGTTCCTATTTCCATAAGGCTGATTGTATTCTTCAAATGGATCATTACCTTCCAAAAGACATTACAGAATTTGCAAAACAAGAAGCCTATGCCTTTCCGATTCCAAATGATCCTGTAAAACCCAGTGATATTCCTTCTTTCCATCGAATTGTTAAATCAGACATTAACTTTAAGAAGAACGATAGAATTAAATTAAAAACACAGGGAAGGGATTCTGTATTGATTAATAAAGAAACCATAGATTTGCGGTATGTAGAACAACTGGCTGATTCCGAACAGTTATCTTCTTTGGGAATTCTTGTAAAATATGCACAGCTTCATATTTTTGACGGTAAAAAAACACTTTCTGAAGCAGTGGAAGAACTTTGCCGCATACTGAGCACCAAAGGCTTATCTGCTGTCTGTGAGGGAAACTATATCCCCAGCGGGTTTGCCATGCCAAGAAAACAAGAGATATTTGCCTGCTTTAACCGGTACCGCTCTTTAAAATTGTAATTTCAAATATCATCGTACCAGTACACTTAATATAATCTGCGCGAAACAACCTTATGTTTGGCATATAATATTAAGATATTTAATGTGGATTATACTAGTGTACTGGCACTTGACATTCAAACTAACAGCACTGCAAGTGACTGTACCGGACGCAGATGGCAATAGTCAATCACTGAAACAATTTCTTTTTTGCCGCTATGTACAGGCAAACAGCGCTTATTACATCTGCAACAAAAATAAAATGTGCAATCATATACACTACAGCCCATGTCTTTGATAATTTCCTTTTCTTTGTCATTCGAATAGCTGCACTGATCCCATACATAGAAGAAACAGCCATTAAAAAGAATTCCACCAGCGCTAACATAAAAATAAGAACCGGGGAAATAAGCAAAAAAGCAGGCACAGCCATCACAAACAAACATAACATCCCCACGGCAAATCCTGCCAGATAAAAAGGTATTTGCAACAGTTTCACCATCATACCATAAAAGGCAAGTTTCACATCAGAATTCTGAAAAGCAAATGCATTATAAATATTAAATCCATATATAATAATCGTTAAAAAAGTATATATAATAAGAAACAATCCATGATTTTTTCCTGTTTTATCTGGCACAATAAAAAACAGAAAAAACAAATAAGGCCACACTGTTAAAATAGCAGGAAGTATTTTTTCAAATCTTCTCATTGATTCTCCTTTTCACTTAATTTGCATAATTTTTTTAATTTCTCCCTGCAAGCAGGTCGTTCCAATAAGGGTTGATATAGCGGATTTTCTGTAACTATACGATACACATTGATCTTGAAAAAAGGAATTACAAAATTATCCTGAGATAATCGTAAGGTCTCAATAATCTCATCCACATAATGACAGAAATGCTCTTCTGCCATTTCCAAATCTTTCATATTAAGGTATACTTCCACCAAAAGTTCAGAAGGATGCACCCAATTCAAAATAGGCATCATTGTTAGATTTATCAAATCTCTTACCTTTGTCTGGCGGATATATTTCCTTACATCTTTCGTTTTCCCCTGTTTCAGATAAACTTGAGCCAACATATGCATATGGGCGGTATCCATTCTCTCTAAGGAGAGATTTTTTAAATATTCTCTGCTTCCTGCAATTTTCAATTTTGATATATCTTCCGCTTAAAGCAATGGCTGCAGCCTGACGAAATCCAAATTTATCATACAACTTTTCATCCTGGTACACTTCCTCAAAAAGACGTGTAGATTGTTCCTGATAATTTAAAAATACCTTTTCCTCTTCTTCAACTTCTTTTATGGTAAAAGCATACATGGTGACTGCATTTGCGACACAGCTATGTAGTTTATCCTCACTGCCCTTGGTATAATTTACTCCCACAAGTATAATTTCACCGGTATAATTCTCCAGAGATTGGGTATAATTTCTGCACTTAATCCGCTGCAATGCCGTATCTGCAGAATTATTATACTTTAATTATAACTGACAGAATTATCATTTACCAGAATAACATGCGCTGAATTTCTAAGATTAAAAATAATTCTGATATCTTTCTCATTTAATTATTGCAAAATATACAATTATGATATATCTTTTATTGACATTATTAGTAATTTTACCTATAATAAAAATAAAAAAATAGGGGGCTTCATTATGAAATTAGAAGATTTCTGTGATATGGAAAAATTTGAAGAAATCATGAGTAACTGGGCGCTCAGCACCGGCCTTGCAACCGTAGCTGTTGGAGCTGATGGACAATATATCAGTGACTGCTATAATTTTACAGATTTTTGCATTAAGCTAACCAGAGGCAGTGCAGAAGGTTGTAAACGCTGTGAGAAAAACGATCGGGAAGGCGTTGGAGTATATTCCTGCCATGCCGGCCTTATGGACTTTGGCATTCCCATTACTTTAGATAATGGAACAGTGCTTGGAAGCATCATTGGCGGCCAGGTGCTGCCAGAAAACCCTGATGAAGAAAAATTCCGTCAGACAGCCAGAGAACTGAATATTGATGAAGATGAATATATCCAGGCGCTTCATGAAGTAAATGTCAAAACACAAACAGAAATTGAAGCCTCTGCTCATTTACTGGGAGACGTAATTAACATGTTTGTCCGGGCAAGTTATGCAACAATGCAGAATCATCAGCTTGTTTCCGAATTAAGAGACGGCATCAGCAAAGCGGCAGAGCAGCTTGTTTTGGCAAATGAAGATACAAAACAAATCGAAGGCTTCAGCAAACGTCAGAAAATTCTTGCCTTAAACGCCAGTATAGAAGCAGCAAGAGCCGGAGAAGCAGGAAAAGGTTTTTCCGTAGTTGCAAATGAAGTTCAAAAGCTTGCACAGGGTATGGGAGTGACAAGTGTACAGATTAAGCAGGCGCTGAACAATGTGACTGATACGATTATGTCATTGAACAAAGGGGAAGAAGATTAATCGCCTATAAGTCTGAAAATAAAGACAGCATGCAGAGTATACTACATATCATTCTAATAACATTAAGAACAGAAGGAGCCCATGTCACTTCCTCACAAACAAATTATAAGAACAGGACTGCATAGGCGCACCTGGATGAAATACATGTCCGTATTTTCCCTGACTTTTCAATAAAAAATCGGATCTACTATAATATTTCATGACGGAATTCACTAAAAAAAGAAGCCGGAATACTTATCTATTCCGACTCTTTTTTTCATTTTATTTTAAAGAAAACTATGCTAATTACTCTTCCTGCTCCTTCTGATCTGCTTCTGCTCTCTCCAGCAGCTCCTTCATCAATTCTTCATTCGTCTCCGTGCTCTCCGCTGGAGGTAACATTCTCTTTGCAGCCTCCCCAACTTCTTTCAGGCTCTGCTGTTCCTCTTCTTCTGTCAGCAAATCCTCTGCATCAGAATTATCCATCAACGACTGATCTTCCCTTACCTTAGCAATACTTGCAACTGTAATATCCTCATCCAGATTCATCAGCTTCACTCCGGAGGTTACACGGCCAAGAACAGAAATTCCTTCCACCTTCATCCGTATAATAATTCCCTCCGTAGTAATCATCATAATTTCATTTTCCTGGTTTACTGCCTTCACTCCTACGATATTGCCAGTTTTTTCCGTGATCTTGTAACATTTTACTCCCTTGCCGCCCCGGTTCTGAGGAGTAAATTCATCCATTCTGGTTAATTTACCAAGACCTTTTGCCGAAGCAATCAGCAGATATTCTCCCTGAGTATGCATCTGCATTCCTACCACTTCATCTCGATCTGACAGGTTCATGCCTATGACGCCCATGGAAGTTCTTCCGGTGCTTCTCACATCTGTTTCGTGGAACCGGATACACTGTCCATAGCGGGTCACCAGGATCATATCCTTGGTATTGTCCGTCATTTTCACCTCGATCAATTCATCCTCTTCCCGCAGACTGATGGCTCCCAAACCCTTTTTACGCACATTGGCATAATCCGCAACTGGAGTTTTCTTTACAATTCCATTTTTCGTAGCCATAAAAAGATAGTGATCATCTTTATATTCCCGAATTGGTATTACAGCCGTAATTTTTTCTCCTGGCTGAAGCTGAAGCAGATTGATAATTGCCGTTCCCCTGGCTGTCCTTCCTGCTTCCGGTATCTCATACGCCTTCATACGGTAGACCTTTCCGGTATTGGTAAAAAACATCAGATAATGGTGAGTGGTAGTCATCAAAAGTTCTTCGATATAATCATCTTCAATGGTTTCCATCCCTTTAATTCCTTTGCCGCCCCGGTTCTGGCTGCGGAAATTATCTACGCTCATGCGCTTAATATATCCTAATTTTGTCATAGTAATGACTGTATTGGAAACAGGAATCAAATCCTCCATGGAAATATCATATTCGTCAAATCCAATGGACGTTCTTCTTTCATCTCCAAATTTGTTGGAAATCACCATAATTTCTTCCCGAATCACGCCAAGAAGCTTCTTCTCATCTGCAAGGATTTCCTTTAATTCTTTGATTAATTCCATTAACTGATTATATTCCGCCTCCAGCTTCTCCCGTTCCAAACCGGTTAAAGCCCTAAGACGCATATCCACAATTGCCTGAGCCTGGGCGTCTGACAGCGCAAACCGCTCCATCAGCCTTGTCTTGGCAAGCTGAACATTATCACTGCTTCTTATAATGCTGATTACTTCATCAATATTGTCAAGGGCAATCAGCAATCCCTGCAAAATATGAGCGCGCTCTTCCGCTTTATTCAACTCATATTTCGTCCTTCTGGTCACAACCTCTTCCTGATGCTTCAGATAATATCCAAGCATATCATTTAAGTTCAGGACTTTCGGCTGGTTGTCTACCAGAGCAAGCATAATTACACCAAAGGTATCCTGAAGCTGGGTATGCTTATAAAGCTGATTTAAAATTACATTAGGATTCACGTCACGGCGAAGCTCAATGCAAATCCTCATTCCTTCCCGGTTGGACTCATCCCTTAAATCTGTAATCCCATCTACCTTTTTATCCCGCACCAAGTCAGCAATTTTCTCGATCAGCCTTGCCTTATTTACCATATAAGGCAGTTCTGTCACCACAATACGGTTCTTGCCATTTGGCATAGGTTCAATATCAGAAACGGCACGTACCTTAATCTTTCCCCTTCCTGTCCTGTAAGCCTGATCGATGCCGGAATTTCCAAGAATCATACCGCCGGTGGGAAAATCAGGGCCTTTTACAATTTTTAAGATCTCTTCAATTTCAGTGGCCCGATCCTCTTCAATTCTGTTGTCAATAATCTTTACCACTGCCCCTATTACTTCTCTAAGGTTATGAGGCGGTATATTCGTAGCCATGCCTACCGCAATTCCTGTGGTACCGTTAACCAAAAGATTGGGATAGCGGGATGGCAGAACCAGCGGTTCTTTCTCCGTTTCATCAAAGTTCGGCCCGAAATCAACAGTATCTTTATTGATATCTGCCAGCATTTCCATGGAAATCTTACTTAAACGTGCCTCTGTATAACGCATAGCAGCGGCGCCGTCACCGTCTACCGAACCGAAATTCCCGTGGCCGTCCACCAGCATATAACGGGTAGACCATTCCTGAGCCATATTTACCAATGCGCCATAAATAGAACTGTCGCCGTGAGGATGATATTTACCCATGGTATCACCCACAATACGGGCGCATTTACGGTGGGGTTTATCCGGTCCGTTGTTCAGTTCAATCATAGAATAAAGAATACGCCGCTGTACCGGCTTTAAGCCGTCCCTTACATCCGGAAGTGCACGGGATGCAATAACACTCATGGCATAATCTATATAAGATTTTTCCATGGTTTTCTTCAAGTCAATTTCATCAATCCGGTCAAATATTTTATCATCCATCTATTTCCCTCCATTACGCATCCTGTATTTGCATTCTTCCGGCACGTCTGCCACTTACGCATAGTTTCCATGTATCCGTTACACATCCAGATTCTGTACATATTTGGCATTGGCTTCAATAAATTCACGTCTCGGTTCCACCTTATCCCCCATCAGTGTGGTAAAGGTTAAATCTATTTCAGAAGCCGTTTCATCATTTATCATAACACGTTCCAAAATTCTGGTTTCCGGGTCCATAGTAGTTTCCCAGAGCTGTTCCGCATCCATCTCTCCCAAACCTTTATACCGCTGAATTTTGTTATTTCCATCCCTGCCGATTTCCTGAAGAATCTGATCCAGCTCCACCGCATCATAGGCATACCAGATCTTTTTATTCTTCTCTATCTTAAAAAGAGGCGGTTTTGCCAGATATACATACCCCTGTTTAATTAATTCCGGCATAAAACGATACATAAAGGTAAGCATCAGCGTACTGATATGAGCGCCGTCCACATCTGCGTCCGTCATAATAATAATTTTATGATATCTCAGCTTGGAAATATCGAAATCATCATGAATTCCCGTTCCAAACGCAGTGATCATTGCTTTAATTTCCGCATTACCATAAATTTTATCAAGCCTCGCCTTTTCTACATTCAGGATCTTTCCCCGAAGGGGAAGAATTGCCTGAGTTGCACGGCTTCTGGCTGTTTTGGCAGAACCTCCTGCAGAATCGCCCTCCACAATAAAAATTTCACAGTTTCTCGGATCTTTGTCAGAGCAGTCTGCCAATTTTCCGGGCAGAGACGTATTCTCCAAAGCAGTCTTCCTTCTGGTCAAATCCCTGGCTTTTCTTGCTGCTTCCCTGGCGCGCTGAGCCAGCAGTGATTTCTCACAGATCACCTTTGCAACTGCAGGATTCTGCTCCAGAAAATAGGTTAGCTGCTCGCTGACCACACTGTCTACAGCCCCTCTTGCCTCACTGTTTCCAAGCTTCTGCTTGGTCTGTCCCTCAAACTGTGGCTCCTGTATTTTAACGCTGATAATCGCCGTCATTCCCTCTCGAATGTCGTCACCGGAAAGAGCCGCTTCATTTTCCTTTAAAATCTTGTTTGCCTTGGCATAAGAATTAAACGTCTTTGTCAATGCATTCCGAAATCCCGCCAGATGGGTTCCTCCTTCCGGCGTAGTAATATTATTGACAAAACTGTAAGTGGCGTCATTATAAGAATCATTATGCTGCATGGCAACTTCCACATAAACGCCGTCCTTCTCTCCTTCACAATAAATCACACTGTCGTAAAGAGCTTCCTTACTGTGGTTCAAATAAGTGACAAATTCTTTAATTCCTCCTTCGTAATGGAATTCTTTTTCCTGTTCCACCCCTTCCCGCTCATCGATCAAACAGATTCTGATGCCCTTTGTCAGAAACGCCATTTCACGAAGCCTCTGTTTTAAAGTATCATAATCAAAAACTGTATCTTCAAAAATACTTCCGTCGGGAGAAAATGTTACCTGCGTGCCGCTTTTTTCCGGATCACAATCTCCGATTACTTTTAGGGGATACATACTTTTGCCTCTTTCATACCGCTGCTTATAAATTTTTCCCTCATGAAAAATCTCAACCTCCAGCCAGTTAGAAAGTGCGTTCACTACAGAAGCGCCCACTCCGTGAAGGCCGCCGGACACCTTGTAGCCGCCGCCGCCGAATTTTCCTCCTGCATGGAGCACAGTAAATACAACCTCCACTGCCGGAAGCCCTGCCTTATGATTGATTCCCACAGGAATTCCCCGACCGTTGTCCGTAACCTTTACGCAATTATCTTTCAAAATCCGAACTTCTATCGTATCACAATACCCTGCCAGAGCTTCATCTACAGAATTATCTACAATTTCATAGACAAGATGATGAAGTCCCCGCAGTGAAGTGCTGCCGATATACATTCCCGGCCTTTTTCGGACTGCCTCCAACCCTTCCAGAATCTGAATCTGATCTGCTCCATATTCCGCACTTGTATTTGTACTTGTACCCATCTAATACCTCCAATTTCTAAAAACCGTTCTCAGCCGTTACAGTTCCATTTACTACCTTAAAAACTTTGTTAATTTCAAATCTGTTTTTTACAAACTCATCAAGCCCCGTGCATGTAATAATTGTCTGAATATCATGAATGCTGTTTAACAGAAAATTCTGCCGACTGCTGTCTAATTCCGACAACACGTCATCCAGAATCAGAACCGGCGTCTCCTGAATGGATTCTTTTACCAGCTCTATTTCCGAAAGTTTTAAGGAAAGCGCACAGCTCCGCTGCTGTCCCTGAGAACCAAACCTGCGGATGTCAATGTCACGGATCAGAAAGCACATATCATCCCTGTGAGGACCCACAGAAGTCATGCCCAATTTCAAATCCCTTTCCTGATTTTTTACTAATTCCTCTTCCAGTCTCTCCTCCTCCACATCTGGCTCATAGCGAAGTTCCAGTTCCTCTTTATCACCGGATATTTTCTTATGTATTCCATATACAATATCATTTAATCTCTCCACAAAATGATTGCGTGAAGCAATGATCTTTTTTCCGTAATCAATAAGCTGCATATCCCAGACCGGAAGGGTATCCCTTAATTCAGGCCTGAAATTAATATCTTTTAAAAGTTTATTTCTCTGATTTAAGATCTTGTTGTAATTTGTAAGATGAAACAGATATATCTTATCAAGCTGACATAATTCAAAATCCAGAAATCTTCTTCGCTCAGAAGGGCCATTCTTTATAATATTCAGATCCTCCGGAGAAAAAAACACAATATTTAAGATGCCGAACAATTCCGCCGCTTTTTTAATAGGAATCTTATTAATAGCAATTCCTTTCGAACGGCTTTTTTTAATATGCATATCGATCTGATAGAGCTTTTCTCTCTTTTCTACAACAGTCCGAATATGCGCTTCTTCTTCCCCAAACTGTATCAGCTCCCGATCCCTGCTTCCCTTATGAGATCTTGTAGTACCGCTGACATAGACAGACTCAAGAACATTTGTTTTTCCCTGGGCATTGTCTCCATAGAGAATATTTGTTCCTTTGTCAAATTCCAGATATAAATCACTGTAATTGCGAAAATGATTCAAAGCAACGGATTTTAAGATCATTTTACAATTTTGATCATTTCCCCTTCCAGGGAAACAATATCTCCATCTACCAGTTTCTTACCTCTTTGATATTCTATCTCTCCATTGACAGCTACCATCCCATCCTGGATCACCATCTTGGCCATTACGCCGGAATCTACCAGATTCGCAGCCTTTAACGCCTGTCCCAGCTTAATATATTCATCCCTCAATTTTATCTCTACCATAATTTACTTCCTTTCTAGTTAGATGCTGCATTAAAATTCACCGGAAGAATCAGATAAATAAAAGTCTCATTGTCATCTTTGATAAAGCAGGGAGCTTTTGGATTTACCATATACAATGTAACCTCTTCTTCATCAATCACACGCAGCGCATCAATAAAAAATTTAGGATTAAATCCGATCAAAATGTCTTTTCCGTCTTTTTGAATATCAATATCTTCATTCATGGAACCGATGAATGAATTGATCTTTAATTCCATGTTTTCATCCGTTACATTCATAATAATAGGCTTCTTATCTCCTTCCTTTACCAGAAGAGTAGCACGATCAATGCAATCTAAAAGCTCCCGCTTATTGATTTTGATCTTGGTTTCATAATCAGAAGAAAGCATTTGTTCAATCTTGAAATATTCTCCCTCGATCAAACGTGATACTACAGTGGTATTGGCAAATTCAAATACAATATGATTCTCTGTAAAAAATATACTGACATATTCGTTGAGATCGCCAGGCAATATTTTGCTCACTTCCTGAAGAGTTTTGCCAGGTACAATCACTTTATAATGATCGTAGGCTTCTTTCAGATCAATATTGCGGATGGAAATACGATGTCCGTCCAAAGAAACTACTTTTAACTGATTTTCTGTGATCTCAAATAATTCCCCTGTCATCAGTTTATTATTATCACTGTCTGAAATGGAAAAAATTGTCTGCCGGATCACTTCCTTCAATGTAAATTGTGATAACAGTACAGGCTGATTTTTTTCTATATAAGGCAAATATGAAAAATCATCTCCTGATTTTCCTATAATATTGAATTTGGCCTTTTCACAGGTAATAATTGTTTTAAAATTATTATCGGTTATGATGGTAACTTCATTATCTGGAAGCTTCCGTACAATTTCAGAAAAAATCTTAGCGTCCAGTGCAATTACTCCTCGTTCTTCAATCGTTCCTTCTATCCTGGTTTCAATTCCCAATTCCATATCATTTGCTGTTAATTTTATCTCATTGGTAGAAGCGTCAATTAAAATGCATTCCAGAATGGCCATTGTTGTTCTGGAGGGTACTGCCTTCGATACAATATTAACTCCATGCAGAAGATTTGTTTTGGAACATATAATTTTCATGTTGTGTATAACTCCTTCCTGAACTTAAAAATCAATTTATGATAAGAGATTCATCTTAATCGTAATAGGGCTTGTTCATAAGTTCATAATCACGCAAAGCCTGAACTTTAAGGGCTTTCAGGTTAAAAATCTGCTGTATAACCCTGTGAATTTCGTCTTGAAAGGATATGGACAGGCTGTGAATAAAATAAAGGAACGATAATAAGCCCGTTGTCTGAAAAAATGCTTTTGTAAACAAACTTGAGGGTTTTCCAGTGGTTTCCACACATATTTTAAAATGTTATCCACAAAATCTTAATATCTTTAATTAATATCTTGATAAACAGCTTTATTTTGCTAATTGGGGTTAATTTTTTTCTTAATGGTTTCGATCAGATGGTGAAAATTCTCATCATTCTGATATTCTTCCGTTATCTTTTTGATTCCGTGAATAATGGTAGAGTGATCTCTACCGCCTAACAGAGCTCCGATTGTCTCAAGCTGGGCTGAAGTCATATTTTTGCATAAGTACATGGCAATCTGCCGGGGCTTGGCAATTTCGCTGCTGCGGTTTTTGGAAATCATCTGATCCGTAGAAATATTAAAATGTTCTGCTACAATCTCAATGACCAGCTGAGGCGTGATTTCCTTGGGCTTGTCCGGTGAAATAATATTCTGAAGCTCTCTGACAGCTACATCCATGGTAATTACGGTATCTTCCAAATTGGAAAAGGCAATAAGCTTATTCAGCGCCCCTTCCAGTTCCCGGATGTTGGATTTAATATTAATTGCAATATAATCAAGAACTTCATCGTCCAGATGAAATCCGTCAATTTCTTCTTTTCTTCTTAAAATAGCCATTCTTGTTTCGTAATCAGGATATCCAATATCAGCTAAAAGCCCCCACTCGAAACGGGAACGAATTCGTTCTTCCAGTGTTTCCATTTCTTTGGGCGGTTTATCTGAGGATAAAATAATCTGTTTTCTGGCGGAATGGAGTACATTAAAGGTATGGAAAAATTCTTCCTGAGTACTTTCTTTTCCAATGATGAACTGTACGTCGTCAATCATAAGAACGTCTACTGTCCGGTATTTGTCCCGAAGCTTTGTCATGGCTGAGGCGTTGCCGTTTCGAATGGAATCAATTACTTCATTGGTAAATTCTTCCGAAGTAACGTAAATCACTTTTTTTTCCGGCTGCTGCTGTAAGATAAAGTGTCCGATAGATTGCATCAGATGGGTTTTTCCTAATCCTGGGCCTCCGTAAATATAAAGGGGATTGTAGACTTCTCCGGGTGATTCCGCTACTGCAAGGCTTGCGGCATGGGCAAATTTGTTATTATTGCCGACGACAAAAGATTCAAAGGTATAGTTGGGGTTGAGATTACTTTTTTCTGTTCCTTGTGAAAATGATGAAGTTTTGCTTTTAAAAGACTTAAACCTGTCGGCCTGTTCCGGTAAAATAAATTCAAGATCATAATCAATGCCAGTAATCTCTGCAATGGCTACTTTAATAGGAAGTTTATATTTTTTTGTAATATAATTTATTCCCATCTGCTCAGATGGAACCAGAATATAGAGCTTTGAGCCTTCAATGTTGCATACACTTAGTGGTTTCAGCCAGGCATTAAAGGAAATGTCCGTAAGTTCGTGCTCTTCCTTTACTGTTCTGAGAATTTCTTCCCATTTTTCTAAAATAAGTTCCATAGTCTTCTCCAATGATTCTTTTTTATTAGTTCATAGTCTTCCATACTCTATAATAACCCAAATTCTCCGAAGAATCAATGAAAATTTTATTAGGCAGGGTTATAAACAATGTTTCTTATAAACATATCTACATCAAAAATTTACCTGTTTTCCAGGAAATCCAGAAACAAATAACGAAATATAAACAAACTTTCAAAAAGTTTTCCACAAGTTATCCACAAAACCTTGATAACTTTTTGAAATGTGGAAAATGTGGATAACTTGTGGATAAATGTTATTTATTCCTTATTAATAATGTGATATGTGAATAGGTGTGAATACTGTTGAAAGCAGAATTTTTTGAAAATTTTTGTCAAAAAATATCCACACTCAAATTTTTTGCCGGAAACTCAACAAATATGATAAAATAGCTTGACTTAACCTTATTTTTTGATATAATGAAACATGATGTTTTTTAGCACAGAGGAGGTGGATGACCCGTGAAAATGACATATCAGCCCAAAAAGAGATCCAGGAAGAAAGTTCATGGATTCAGAAAAAGAATGAGTACGAAGGGCGGAAGAAAAGTTTTAGCCGCAAGAAGATTAAAGGGAAGAAAGAGATTGTCAGCTTAGGCCACATCTATTGTGGTCTTTCTTCTTAAATTTTATTTTGTATTTCATATGAGTGTGGAAGCTTGCACAACAGCTATAGGGAGCAGCAGTTATGAAATTTTCAGAATCATTGAAAAAGAACAGTTATTTCCAGAATGTATATAAACATGGAAAATCTTATGCAAACCGTTTTTTTGTCATGTATGTTCTGGAAAACAATACAGAAAAGAACAGATTAGGAATATCAGTCAGTAAAAAAGTAGGAAATAGTGTTTTAAGACATCATATTACAAGGTTAGTACGGGAAGCTTATCGTTTACAGGAAGAAATGTTTGAAAATGGTCTGGATATTGTAGTCATTGCAAGAGCAGCAGCAAAAAATATTACTTATCGTGAAACTGAGAAAGCATTACTGCATCTTGGAGGACTTCATCACATTTTAATAAGAAAAGAAGATGGAATATTTTGAAACGTATATTAATTGCTTTAATTAGGCTATATAGGTTGTATTTGTCACCTTTAAAAACTACAAAATGCCCTTATTATCCTACCTGTTCCACTTATGGACTGGAAGCGATTCAGAAACATGGCGCATTAAAAGGGTCTTTGTTAGCAGGATGGAGAATATTAAGATGTAATCCTTTTTCAAAAGGCGGATACGATCCAGTTCCATGATTTTAGGAGGTTTGTTAATTGACGGAAATAATTTTGACCCAGTATCCTGGTAGATTCATAGGGCCGGTTGCTAAGCTGATCGGTTATATTATGAATGCCCTCTATACTTTTTTAGATAGTGCATTTGGCGTTCAGAACATTGCCCTGTGTATTATTTTATTTACAGTAATTATTTATATACTGATGTTTCCGCTGACTTATAAGCAGCAGAAATTTTCCAGGCTTTCTCAGGAGATGTCTCCGGAAATCAATGCAATTCGAGAAAAATATAAGAATAAAAAAGATCAGGTATCCATTCAGAAGATGAACGAGGAAACGCAGATGGTATACGAAAAGTACGGCGTATCTACCATGGGAAGCTGCGTTCAGCTTTTGATTAACTTTCCGATACTGCTTGCAATGTATCAGGTAATCCGTAATATTCCGGCATATGTCAGCAGTGTGAAGGATATTTATACTCCTCTGGTAGAGAAGATAATGGGAGTAAGCGGATATCAGGATACTATGACGGAATTTTTAAAGGAATCCGGAGTAGGTCTGGTAAAGCTTAATTTTGAAAGCGGCACTACCACAGTAAATTCTATTATTGATGTACTGTATGCATTACCAGGGCAGGGATGGGAGTTATTGAAGGACAGTTTTGCAGGGTTGACGGATATTATCAGTTCTACAGAAGCATCCGTCATCCATATGAATAATTTTTTTGGTATTAATATTGCCAACTCTCCTATGAATCTGATCAAAAGCGGATGGGGAGATAAGAATTTTCTTTTAATATTTGCAGCGCTTTTAATTCCCCTGATTTCTTATGGTTCACAGGTATTGAATATAAAGCTGATGCCGAATGCAAGCACAGGAGCTGCTGGAGGCGACAATGACGCAATGGCGAGACAGATGAAGACCATGAATACTGTTATGCCGCTGTTTTCATTGTTTATGGTATTTTCTGTTCCTGTAGGTCTTGGAATTTACTGGATTTCCGGTTCTGTGATCCGCTGTATCCAGCAGTTAGTGTTGAACCGGTATATGAAGAATCTTGATCTGGAAGTTATTATTGAGAAAAATAAGGAAAAAGTAAAGAAAAAGAAAGAAAAACAAGGTATTTACGAGAGCCAGATTGCAAACGCTGCCAGGATGAATACCAGAAAAATTTCTGAACCTGTCAGTACTGCGGAGAAAGAGTCAAAGATCCGTGAAAGAGAAGAGTATTCAAGGTCAGCAAGAAAAGGGAGTCTTTTAGAGAAGGCCAATATGGTGAAAGAGTTTAATGAACGCAACAACAAGTGATGGAAACAGGGGGAATTTTTGAATGGAGTTTATTGAAGTATCAGCAAAAACTGTAGATGACGCTATCACAGAAAGTCTTGTAAAACTTGGTACAACCAGCGATAAGATAGAATATGAAGTAATTGAAAAGGGAAGTTCTGGTTTTCTGGGAATAGGGAGCAGGCCGGCAGTCATAAAGGTTCGTAAGAAATCTGATGTGGAAGATTATGTGTATGATTTTCTCCACAATGTTTTCCTTGCTATGGAAATGGAAGTGGAGATATCCATTTCCAAAAGTGAGGACGGCAAGAATGTAGATGTGGAGTTAAAGGGAGAAGAAATGGGGGTTTTGATCGGAAAACGAGGACAAACCCTGGATTCTCTGCAGTATTTGACAAACCTTGCAGTTGGCAAGCAGGTGAATGAATATGTGAAAGTAAAGATTGATACAGAGGATTATCGGAAGAGAAGAAGGGACACTCTGGAGAATCTTGCAAAAAATATTGCTTATAAAGTAAAAAGAACCAAACGCTCTGTTTCTTTAGAGCCAATGAATCCTTTTGAACGGCGTGTGATTCATTCTGCACTGCAAAATGATCGTTATGTAAATACTCACAGTGAAGGGGAAGAACCTTACAGACATGTGGTAGTTACATTAAAGCGTAATAATAGTAATAGTAATAACAATAATAGTAATAACAATAATAGTAATAACAATAGTAATAACAATAATAATTAGAGCATAGTCATTTTCAGAATGAAGGTGATATGTTTAAGAAAAGGCTTTCTCAATGATAACACAGGTTTATTTTGAGAGAGCTTTTTTATTCCTGTGATAATGTTATGTTATTTTTAAGAAAATAATCTTTTGGCATACCAGCAGAAAATGATATCATTTATGATCAAGTCTATGTTTTTTCAGAAAGGAAATTGTTATGAGTACAGAGACAATTGCAGCCATTGCCACGGGTATGACAAATTCTGGAATTGGAATTGTCAGAATCAGCGGAAAAGAATCTTTTCAGATTATTGATCGAATTTACCGTTCGAAAAAAAGTACGAAGAAATTGTCAGAGGCAGCAAGCCATACCGTTCATTATGGATATATTTGTGATGGGGATCAAGTGATTGATGAAGTTATGGTTTTGATCCTGAAATATCCCAATACTTATACCATGGAGGATACAGTGGAAATAGATTGCCACGGCGGAACTCTTGTATTAAGGCGGGTGTTGGAAACAGTGTTAAAATACGGCGCAAGACCGGCGGAACCAGGAGAGTTTACGAAACGTGCATTTTTAAACGGAAGAATTGATCTGTCGCAGGCTGAGTCAGTGATTGATGTAATTAATGCTCAAAATGATTTTGCACTGGAATCTTCGCTGAATCAGCTTCAGGGAAGTGTAAGAAAAAAAATGAAACAAATCAGAAGTAAAATTCTTCATGAAATTGCTTTTATTGAATCTGCTTTAGATGATCCGGAACATATATCTATAGATGGATATGGTGAAAGGCTGATGAATCTATTAGAGCCCTTATCCATGGAAATAAAGGATTTGATCTTGTTTTCTGAGAATGGCGAGTTATTGAAAGAAGGGATAAATACTGTAATTATCGGAAAGCCAAATGTAGGAAAATCTTCCCTGATGAATGCGCTGACAGGGAAAGAACGTGCAATAGTTACAGAAATTGCAGGAACTACCCGTGATATTCTGGAAGAACAAATTAATTTAAATGGGATTACTTTAAATGTAGTTGATACTGCAGGAATCCATGATACGCAGGATCAAGTAGAAAGAATCGGTGTAGAAAAGGCAAGAGAATCTTTGACAAAAGCAGATCTTGTGATTTATGTTGCAGACTCCTCCATACCCTTGGATGAAAATGATACGAAGATTTTACATCTTTTGAAAGAGAAAAAAACAGTTGTGCTGCTGAATAAATCTGATTTGCCCCAAATGATTTCGGAGAAAGAAATATATAAGATTATGGATGAAAAAGCCAAGAATATTCCCATAATTTCTGTTTCTGCAAAAGAAGGAACTGGAGTGAAGGAACTGGAAGAAACCATTAAAGAATTATTTTTTCATGGTAAAATTTCTTATAATAATGAAATATTTATTACAAATATAAGGCAGAAAGCAGCATTACAGCAGGCATTGGACAGTTTAATGATGGTAAAGAAAAGTATTGAAGATCAAATGCCGGAGGATTTCTTTTCCATTGATCTTGTCAATGCTTGTGAGTCTTTGGGAAAGATTACCGGAGATTCTGTAGGAGAGGATCTGGTAAATGAAATATTTTCAAAGTTTTGCATGGGAAAATAGGGAAAGATCCGATACATGAAATATTTTTAAAATTGTTGGAAAGGAGAAGTTTGTATGCCTTTTGTAAAAGAAGAATATGATATCTGTGTGGTAGGCGCAGGCCATGCAGGATGCGAAGCTGCCCTTGCCTGTGCCAGGCTCGGTTTTCAGACCATTATGTTTACTGTCAGTGTGGAAAGCATTGCGTTAATGCCATGTAATCCCAACATAGGAGGAACTTCTAAGGGACATTTAGTCAGGGAAATTGATGCTCTTGGAGGGCAGATGGGGATCAATATAGACCAAACATTTATTCAGTCAAAGATGCTGAATGTTTCCAAAGGACCGGCAGTACATTCTCTCCGGGCTCAGGCCGATAAAGCAGAGTACAGCCGAAGAATGAGGCAGACCTTGGAAAATACAGAAGGATTAACCATTCGTCAGGCGGAAGTAACAGAGCTGATGGCGGAGGACGGAATCATTAAGGGAGTTAAAACTTTTTCCGGTGCTTCTTATTACAGTAAAGCGGTGATACTTTGTACAGGCACTTATTTAAAGTCCAGATGTCTGTATGGAGATGTGGTAAACCATACCGGTCCAAATGGGCTGCAGTCAGCCAATCATTTGTCTGAATCATTGAAAAATTATGGAATTGAATTGTTTCGTTTTAAAACAGGGACCCCTGCGAGAATAGATAAACGTTCCGTAGATTTCAGCAAAATGCAGGAGCAGAAAGGGGATGAGAGAGTAGTTCCTTTTTCTTTTACTACAGATCCCAAAGAGGTGCAGATTCATCAGGAATCCTGTTGGCTTACTTATACTAATGGAACGACTCATGAAATTATTCGTAAAAATTTAGATCGATCTCCTCTGTATTCTGGGGTGATTGAAGGAACCGGGCCGAGATATTGTCCTTCTATTGAAGATAAAGTGGTAAAATTTTCGGATAAAGAGAGGCATCAGGTATTTATTGAACCGGAAGGATTATATACAAATGAAATGTATGTAGGAGGAATGTCCAGTTCTCTGCCGGAAGATGTTCAGTATCAAATGTACCGCAGCGTGGCAGGATTGGAAAATGTTAAGATTGTCCGCAACGCTTACGCTATTGAATATGATTGCATTAATCCAAGACAGTTGTATCCTTCCCTGGAATTTAAAACAATCCAGGGGCTGTTTTCCGGGGGGCAGTTTAATGGAAGTTCCGGCTATGAGGAAGCAGCAGCCCAGGGATTAGTGGCAGGAATCAATGCGGCGATGTATGTAAAAGGAAAAGAACCTTTGATCCTGGATCGTTCTACATCTTATATTGGAGTGCTGATTGATGATCTTGTAACAAAAGATAATCGGGAACCCTATCGTATGATGACATCCAGAGCAGAATATCGTTTGCTGCTGCGTCAGGATAATGCAGATTTACGTCTGTCTAAGATTGGATATGAGATTGGATTGATCAGTCAGGAAAGATATGATTACGTTGTGGAAAAGGAACGCCTGATCCAACAAGAGGTGAAGAGAGTTCAACAGGTAAATATTGGTGCAAATGCTATGGTTCAGGAAGTTTTAAAGGAGCATAAAAGTACTCCGCTGAAAACAGGGACAACTCTTGCTGAGTTAATCAGGAGGCCGGAGCTTTCGTATGAAGATCTTGCTGAAATTGATGAGGAAAGACCAAACCTTCCAGAAGATGTGAAAGAACAGGTAAATATAAATATCAAGTATGACGGGTATATTCGAAGGCAGCTGAAGCAGGTAAAAGAATTTAAAAAATTAGAGAAGAAAAAGCTTCCAGAACAGTTTGATTACGATCAGGTAAAAAGTCTAAGAATTGAAGCGAAACAAAAGCTGAATCTGTATCAGCCAGTCAATGTGGGACAGGCTTCCAGAATTTCCGGAGTGTCGCCGGCAGATATTTCTGTACTGTTGGTATATTTCGAGCAGAAGAACCGCAGCTAAACATTATGTAGATTTTTTAAGGCCATTTGTTCTACCAGCAGGTATATTTCGAGCAGAAGAGCCGCAGTTAGACAGGAGGTTATTGTTATCATTAAGGAAAAAGAATATCAATTGGATAAGTTTTACTCTGGGTTAAAAAAATTAGGACTTGAATGTTCTGGAAAACAGATCAACCAGTTTCTTACTTTTTATGAAATGCTAATTGAAAAAAATAAGGTGATGAATTTGACTGCTATCACGGAATTTGAAGATGTGGTTGAAAAACATTTTCTGGATTCTTTAAGCCTTACGGAAACGATAAATTTAAATCAGAGATTAAGAGTATTAGATTTGGGAACCGGAGCAGGATTTCCGGGGATACCCCTTAAGATCGCTTTTCCGGAATTAGAAATTGTATTAATGGATTCCTTGAATAAACGAATATTATTTTTAAAGGAAGTGTTAAATGAATTAGAACTTTCGGATATCACTGCAATTCATGGAAGGGCAGAAGAGATGGCTGTAAAGGCAGAATACAGGGAAACATTTGATTTGTGTATTTCTCGGGCGGTGGCGAATCTTTCTTCTTTAAGTGAGTATTGTATTCCTTTTGTAAAAATTGGCGGAACTTTTGTTTCTTATAAATCCGGTGAAATTGAGGATGAAGTTGTCCAGTCAAAAAAAGCAATTTCTGTATTAGGAGGAAAAATTGTAAAGGTACAGAAATTTACTCTGCCAGACACGGATGTTTCCAGATCACTTGTTCAAATTAGGAAGCAGAAGAGAACGCCTAAGAGTTATCCAAGAAAATCGGGTACCCCTACCAGAAATCCAATTCGTTAAATGATACAAAATCACGTGATAGTCAATGATAAAAATTCGGCCCCATTAAAGTTTAGCTCATAAGCATGATTATTTGTAAAAGATTTGCTGTTCTTCTAAAAAGAGTGTGGACAGCAAATCTTTTGGTTCACAGGCATATTTGAAAAACTATGGGGCCGGCTAAAATTCTTAATTTATTTTACAGGATCTAAATATAAATTAAGAATATCCAAAAGTTTCTCCGGTACTTCCAGTTGAGGAAGATATTTTGATTCAGAAATACAGGAAGATTCAATGGAAGGATTGCGGGAAATATAAGAGTTAATAATTGACTCACTTTCAGAATTCCCCTTACTTCCGATCAAGTAAATGCTGTTGTTGATTTTTTTCAGTGCATGTACGATGTTGATATTTGTATAATTTGCTTTGATGCTGGATAAAAGATATTTACCACAGCTGTTATTCATATGTGCTGCTTCGTAATAAGTACCAATTGTTTTGCTTGGAACCATATGGCTTTTGTAAAAATATTCTTCATGAATAATGCGATCTATGGCTTTTTCGGAAAATACAATATTATAGATCATGGTTCCCAACACTGGAAGATCAAGCATAAATTTTAGAGCATTTTTACGTTTATTGGGCGTCTTTGCCAATGATTCCAGAGAAGAAGGATTAATAATTATAATTTTATTAAAATGGTTCGGTTCCATATTGCAGGCCATAAGAGCAAAGGATGTGGAATCACCAGAAGCAATCAGATCTGATTTTGTTCCAATTACATTTTTGATGAAATCAGTAATTAATTGAACAAAGAGATAATTACTGTATGTCATATTTGGTTTATCACTTCTTCCGCATCCCAACAGATCAAGACAATAAACAGTATGTTTTTTGGCAAGGTGCTTTGCGATTTTGTCCCATTCACAGGAAGAGGAAGCAGGATTTAAATCATGGATCAGAAGAAGGGGCTCCCCTTTTCCCTGTTTGCTGTAGAAGACGTTTCCATATCTCCAGTTAAAGAATGTTCCTTTATCTGTGTTCAGATAATTTTTTAATGAAGATGAAATGCTGATTGCTTTATTGATACCATAAATACTGATGGTTGTTAAAGTACTTAAGAGCAGGCAATTACGAATCTGTTTTTTCATTTTAACAGCCTCCTTTCATATTTTATCAGAGAATTCTTTTCCTATTCGCTCCGTACAGTTCTATTTCTATTACTATTATAGACGAAACAGACAGGATATACAAATAAAATATATTTATAATTAAAAAAATTAAAATACATCTTTTCTTATTTTCATTTTTGAGATAAAATATAGATAATCAGCATTTTAGTTTTTAGTCAATACTTCATTAGAGTAATATGGTACATGTTTACAAAATAACATTACAAACATATGTTCTTGAATGGGTAGAAATATGATAATTAAGTATTTAGAAAAAATGCATCATGAGATGTATGAATCAAAATTGAATGTAGAAAGAGAAAATCAAAAAAAGAAAATTCTTCTAAGAGATAATATTAGATTTATTCAGGCATTGGAAAATTCTCTGGATGAAAATTTTGAATCGTTTACCCCGAGGGATGTGGATCAGGAAATTCATGCGAAGATTTCTTCCTTGAAGGAAGAACAGAAAAAGCTGGAAATGGAAATTAATGAATCTGGAATAGAAATATCAAATTTGGATGCACATCTTGATGAATTGGAAAGCGTATTAAAAGTTGCAAGGGAAAAAGAAAGAAACCAATTAAATAAAAAGGATTTGAAACAAAAAAGAGGAATATATCAACGTAAAATTTTAGAGATACAGGAAATAGAGCGTCAGCGTATTGCCAGGGAGTTACACGATTCCGTAGTTCAGAGTCTTACAAATACGATTCATAAGATTGAAATTTGTTCAAAGATTATGGAAGTGGATTCCGTTCGATGTCGATTAGAACTTCATGTACTTTCAAAAACGATTCGGGATATTATTCAGGAAATGAGAAATATTATTTATGATTTACGTCCAACTGCACTGGATAATATCAGGCTGGAAACTCTAATAGAAAATGAAGTTTCTAAAATTAGTAAAAGTGAAATTTTGAATGTTTCATATGAAACATTGGGTGAATCTATAGAGCTTTCTCCTATGATAACCTTGAGTGTTCTTCGTATTGTACAGGAAGCATGTAATAATATTTTAAAACATGCAAAAGCAAAAAGTGTACTTGTACAAGTAGAATACAATAAAGAAAATGTTTTTGTTAGAGTAGAGGATGATGGAGTTGGATTCACTATAAATGATATTCAAAATTTAAAGAAAGAAGATGGTTCAGGATTAGGAATATCCATGATGAAAGAACGTGTCTTTCTTTTCGCTGGAAGATTGGAAGTTAATTCTGAACCGGGGAAAGGAACCAGGATTTTAGTAGAAATACCAATTGACAAGGAGGATGCGTAATGTCGGCGAAAGTTGTAATTGTAGATGATCATTCTATGGTTCGGGAAGGTTTGAAACAATTGCTGGAATTGGAAGGTGATGTACAGGTAATAGGAGAAGCAAGCGATGGACTTGAATGTCTGAAATTGTTAGAAACTACTGTTCCGCAGGTGTTGTTATTGGATATCAACATGCCAAATATGAATGGATTGGAGGTTTTAGAGCGTCTGAAAGAGGAGAACGTAGATTTTAAAATTATTATTTTAACAGTTCATGACGAAATTGAATTTTTATTGAAAGCAGTAGATATTGGAATTAATGGCTATTTATTGAAGGAGTCAGATTCTTCTGAATTAAAAAAAGCAATTTTTCATGTGATTAATGGAGAGACTTATATACAGCCAAGTATGATACCATTGTTAAATTCAAAGATGGTACAAAGAGATCATGAAAAAGTAAAGATTGATTTATTAACCAAACGTGAATTAGAGGTTTTGAAATTATTGTCGGTAGGACTTTATAACAAAGAGATTGGTAAGAAATTAGAAATCAGTGAACGTACTGTAAAAAATCATATTTCCAGTATTTTTAAGAAAATTGAAGTGACAGATCGGACTCAAGCTGCGGTCTTTGCAATTAAAAATAATTTAATTAATGTGTTTTAAATAAAATGAAGAGAAGAATGTTTCACGTGAAACATTCTTCTTTTCATATGATGATTTTTTTATGCTTATTGTTGAAAGTTTGTCTTGATAATTTTTTTATAGGTTCTGCATCTGCTGAGCAATAGATACCTTTGTGCAGACTGTTTAGTAAATATGTCAATCGTACAATTGAATGTATCATGTATAAGAAATAATAAAGAATGTGCTAAAAAGTATTTTTAAATTACTTCAGGTTAAAAATTTTTATCTAAAAAATTCAAACATTATTTGGTGAATTTTTATTCAAAAAAATGTTTCACGTGAAACATTTTTAAACGAATTTCCTATAGTAATAAATTGTAGAAAGTGATATAATTAGTATTAGCATAAGAGGAAAGGAAAAGAGTATGGGAAGGATTATTGCAATAGCCAATCAGAAAGGCGGAGTCGGCAAAACTACTACAGCAATTAACTTATCTGCCTGTCTTGTAGAAGAAGGAAAAAAGGTATTGACCATTGATATGGATCCCCAGGGTAATACCACCAGTGGGCTAGGCGTAGAAAAATCAGATTTGGAAAATACAGTATATGAACTAATGCTTGGTGAATGTACAATTCGAAAAAGTATGGTTCAGACTGAAATTGAAAATCTGTATTTAATACCATCCAATGTAAATCTTGCCGGAGCAGAGATTGAACTGCTGGGCATTGATGAGAAAGAGTACATTTTAAAAAATGAAGTAGATTATATTCAGGATGATTTTGATTTTATAATTATTGACTGTCCTCCTTCATTGAATATGCTTACCATCAATGCAATGACCACTGCAAATACTATATTGGTTCCAATTCAATGTGAATACTATGCTTTGGAAGGGTTAAGTCAATTAATACATACTATTAATCTGGTGCAGACAAGATTAAATCCTAGTCTGGAAATGGAAGGAGTAGTCTTTACTATGTATGATGCCAGAACCAATTTATCTTTGCAGGTTGTTGAAAATGTAAAAAGTAATTTGAATACTACCATTTATAAGACTATTATTCCAAGAAATATTCGATTAGCGGAAGCTCCCAGTCATGGATTACCAATAAATTTGTATGATGGAAAATCTGCTGGAGCAGAAAGTTATCGTTTATTGGCAAAAGAAGTAATAGAAAGAGAGGAAGATTAAATGGCAGCGGCAAAAAAAGGCGGGTTGGGAAAAGGATTGGACAGCCTTATTACCAATAAGGTGGGTGCTACAGGAACAACAGATGCAGTCAGAATTCCGGAACCAGATAAGGAAGTAATCTTTGTAAAAATTACAAAAGTAGAACCAAACAGAGAACAGCCTAGAAAAAATTTTGATGAAGATTCTTTGTTAGAATTGTCAGAATCCCTAAAACAATATGGTATTTTACAGCCATTGCTGGTGCAGGATAAAAAAGATTATTTTGAAATTATTGCAGGAGAACGGAGATGGAGAGCTGCAAAAATGGCAGGATTAAAAGAAATTCCTGTTATTATTAAAAAACTTTCAGAACAAGAAATTGTAGAGATTTCTTTGATTGAAAATATTCAAAGAGAAAATTTAAATCCAATTGAAGAAGCTTTGGCTTTTAAAAGATTACTGAATGAATTTCATTTAAAACAGGATGAAGTAGCAGAGCGGGTATCAAAATCCAGAACAGCAGTTACTAATTCTATGAGACTTTTAAAATTGGATGAAAGAGTACAGCAAATGGTAGTGGATGATATGATTTCTACCGGACATGCCAGAGCTCTCTTAGCAATTTCAGAAAATGATAAACAATACAATTTGGCACAACAGATTTTTGATGAAAAATTAAGTGTAAGAGAAACAGAAAAACTGGTAAAAAAATTACAAAATCAAAAACCGGAATTACCTAAAAAAGCGGAAGAAGATAAAATGTCATTATTCTATGAGGATATGGAACAAAGGCTAAAATCTATTATGGGAACAAAGGTTGCTATTCATTATAAAAATAAGGATAAAGGAAAAATAGAAATTGAATATTATTCTAATGATGAGTTGGAAAGAATTATAGAATTATTCCAATCAATTCATCAGACTAAAATTTAATTAAACATATGTTCTAAAAAAATAAATGGAGGAAACGATGAAGTCAGACTTTATAGGGCTGTATTTTACAGTAGATGATTTTTTACTGACATTTGCAATTATGGCGGCGGTCATGCTGCTGCTGTTTATATTACTGATTGTAAATATCATAAAGTCAGGAAGATTGAGAAAAAAATATGAAGCTTTTATGATGGGAAAAAATGCTGAGTCCCTGGAGGATACCCTAATAAAACGTATTCAGCAGGTGGACGAGCTATTGGAATTTGAAAGTGAAAACAGAGAAAATATACAGAAAATTACCAATAGTTTAAATAATACATTCCAGAAAGTTGGAATGGTAAAATATGATGCTTTTCACGAGATGGGTGGAAAATTAAGTTTTTCTCTGGCATTGCTGGACCAGAAAAATGATGGATTTATTATAAATGCAATGCATACCAGAGAAGGATGCTATACTTATATCAAAGAGATAGTAAGTGGAAATTCCATAATTGTACTTGCGGATGAGGAAAAAGAAGCATTAGATATTGCAATGGGGACAAAGAAGTCAAATGTACCGGTCGAAGATTAAGAATATCAAGCTGAAATCCGAACCGTTGCCCGGGCAAAAGGAATAGCAGGGCGGAAGTAATGTTAGGAGTACAATATGAGAGAATATCGAGTATCAGAATTAACAGGAAATGAAATTTTGGCGAAACCCGTATGTCTGGACAATGGAAGTGTGATTTTGGAAATAGGAACTGCATTAAAGGTCAGTTACAAAGAATCTTTAACTTCCTTAAATATCCAGAAAATATATGCGGAAGATCCTTTTGAAAAGTATGAAAAGGTGAATTTATATTTTAAGCCGGATGTATTTCTGAAATTCGAAAATGATTTAAAAGCGATATTGTCTCAGCATATTTATAAGGAACACAGTGGTTTGAGAAAATTGGAGAATCTGGTAAGAGAACTGGTTAATGTGTTCGAAATGACGAAAGAAGACAGAGCATTGGATATTAAGGATCGGACTTCTGATATGTATGAGCATACAATTTATATTTCTCTTCTGGTGATGTTATTAGGAAAGGAGTATGGATTTTCCAGAAAAAGAATGGAAAATGCAGTATTGGGATGTCTCCTGCATGATTTAGGTTACCGATACATAGATATCAATTACAAAGGTTATTCCTGGGACGATTTAAATTATTCTCAATTGCATGAGTTAAAGAAGCATACAGTTCTTGGATATACAGCTTTGGAAAATGAAGTCTGGATCCCTGAAATTTCCAAATTGATGGTTTTATCCCATCATGAGAGATTAGATGGAAGCGGATATCCTTTAAGACAAAAGAACAATCAGAAAGAATGCCGTATGATACAGATTTGTGATGCATTTGATTGTGCAGTGTCAGGTATGGAATCATCAAAAAAAACAATTATTCAGGCGTTTGATTTGATTTCTGATAAAGAAAAATTCGAAAGCCGTATGGAAAAAATATTAGAAAGAAAGATTGGATTTTATCCTGCAGGCACTGTTGTGAAAACAGAAGAAGGAAAAAAAGCTGTTGTAATATCACAAACAGAGAATGCACAAGCTCCGATAATTTTGTATACCGGAGGTATGAAGGAAAATCATTTTGTAACAGAAAATCTTAACAGAAAAAAAGCTCCAAAGATTACAAATATTATTTAAAAGAAAATAGATAAAAAAATTGAAAAACAGGATCGAATGTTATATAATAATTGAAAACCTTATCTTATGAAAGGGAGGGGAAAAGATTGCACAGTTATCTCCGCAGTATTGGATTTAAAGATTTAAATAATAGAAATGAAATAGAATTATTGATAAAAGATATCATAAAACATCCCGATAAGAAAATAATTACAGAAGATGAACAGGGAAATGTTTTTGCAGAATTAACCAGAGAATTCAGTGAATTTACAGGAATTGCAGTTCGTGGATTTTATATGGATGATGAATTCCATGTGGAATATTATTATCCGTATTTTACAGGAAGCGGAGTTTCTACAGAAGAAAGGGTTGACATTCAAAAACGATCTGACAGGGAAGCTTATGCCGGAGTCTGTGATGAAATGAGAATAGGCGTAACACTAATCTTTTATTTGCAGAATGCAGTGGAGTATCTGCAGGAACAGAGAACAAAAAATGGAAGGCGGATGCCAATTAATACTACAATTTCAGCATTGTCTGCCAGCGGGAAAATTATCCTTCCAGTTTATAAAAATGAGAATCAAATAAAAAGTGGTGAGAAATATACCATTAATCGGAATCATTTAATGGCAGCGGCACGGGATGGCGATGAGGATGCTATGGAAAGTCTGACTTTAGAGGACATAGATACTTATTCCATGATTTCCAGAAGAATCATGACAGAAGATATTCTTTCTATTGTTGATACTTATTTTATGCCCTATGGAATCGAAAGCGACCAGTATAGTATTATGGGAGAAATCCTTGATTTCTACACAATTGAGAATAAGAAAACTAAAGAAAAATCATATGTTCTTACCTTGAACAGTAATCATCTTGTTTTTGATATATGTATTAATCAAGATGATTTGCTTGGAGAGCCCGCAGCAGGCCGGAGATTTAAGGGGACAATCTGGATGCAGGGACATATTAATTACCAAATGTAATGGATTATAATTTGGTGGATTCTCGATTGGGGATTGACAAAGTATAAAAAAACAATTATAATATAATAGATTTTTTGAATGTCGCTATAGCTCAGCAGGATAGAGCGACCGCCTCCTAAGCGGTAGGCCGGAGGTTCGAATCCTCTTAGCGACGCTGAAAACATCGCCGAAAACATTGATTTTTCAAGGTTTTCGGCATTTCTCATTTTCAAAATAAATTTGAACTCGTAGCAATGTGCGATTAGCAAAAGCGGTTTTTGCTAATCAGATTTGACTAAAGAGATATTGAACTGTATAGATTGCAGGGATAAGCAGGATTTTGAATACGGTACCATGCGTATATTGCAGGACTGATAGATGCGTTTCATATTATGGCAGTATTGTTCTCAGAGAAATGGGATACGGAGAGAATAAGAGAAGCCTTATCACGAAAGAACAGGTAAGGCAGATAATAAAACTGAATAGATTTTTAAATTGCCGATTGGTATTGTTTAAAAAACAAAAAGTTGGTGAAGGGAAAACAGAAATTTATCAGCCAGATAATGATGAGCAAAAGCTCTGTCCGTTCTGCTGAGGATGTGGACGAGGTCGCCCTCTCTTTTACGGAGGTAAAAATGCTTGCCACAGGCGACGAGCGTTTCAAGGAAAAAATGGATTTGGATATGCAGGTGGCGAAGCTGAAAGTCTTGAAGCAGAGCTATCTTTCCGAGCATTAAGACCTTGATTTACTTCCGTGGCTGTTATGACAGCGTAGGCTATCTGAAAAAAGCAGGAATTTTATAGCGGACTGACCGAGGAAAAGGCGGTGTTGGCATGAAAGCTGATGCCGTCTTTTACATAACCATGTAGTGGAAAATTTCATAAGTATATGGTAAAATAAACAAAAATTTAAAGTGTGAAAGGTGCCTAATATGGATTACTATGTGGTTGATACTTTTACTGATAAGTTGTTTATTGGCAATCCAGCTTGCATATATGTGTCAGAAAATACACTTTCTAATGAGGTTATGCAAAATATAGCATTTGAAAATAAACTTATCCGAAACAGCATTTATTTATAAGAATGGCAAGGATTATATATTAAGATGGTTTACGCCATCATTTGAAATAGACCTTTGTGGTCACGCAACATTAGCAGCTGCTTTTATTGTCTTTAATCACTTAGATTGCAATTCAGATAAAGTTAATTTTGAAACTGTTAGCGGCGTTTTAAGTGTTATTCGAAAAGGGGATTTGTATGAAATGACTTTTACAAAAAGAATAGCACAGAACATTATGGAAAAGCCAGATATTATTGAATCACTCAGTTTTGAGCCGTTTGAGCTTTATTCCGAACGGGATTTATATGTAATAATGAATAATGAAGAAGAAGTTAAAAATTATATTCCAGATTACACGAAACTTAAAAAATTAGATTCTTGGCTTGGAATTGTAATAACAGCAAAAGGTAATAATGCTGATTTTGTTTCGAGATATTTTTGTCCAGAATTGATGTATGAAGACCCAGTAACAGACTCTGCCCACAGCACTTTAGTACCAATATGGAGCAATAAATTGGGAAAAAATAAACTATTAACAAAACAATTATCTAAAAGAGGAGGCACTCTCTATTGTGAATGTAGCAATAATAATATAAAAATTTCAGGAAATGCGGTCATTTATTCAAAAGGAAGTATTTTGTTATGACTATGGTGCGACTAAAAATTTATTTTTATAAAGTAGAATGGATGCTATAGGGATTGGTAAAGAGGGATAGTTTTAATGAAAGTATTAGATATTTTTTCATGGTTGCCTGCAAAAGAAATTAGTTTGGAACAATTAGAGCAGATTTTTATAGATTACAAATTTGGTATTTATAATAGTGAATACATTGTTTTATCTGAACTTCCAAATAATGTATCCGAAGATATTTTGACTTGTAAAAATGAATTGCTGAAAGAGGGAAAGAAAGTTACTTTCATTTTAAAAGGAGAAAAAGTCATTGCTGTCATTGGTTATCAAGAGTGACAGAGAGAAAGAGCTGATAAGCTATATGTTCCTTATTGGTAATGTTATAGAGGTGTTGAATAATGAATCAAAGAGAAAGGATAATTCGTTTGTGGTTTGATATGTGGCTGCAACAAAAAGACTTAGGGATAGATGATATTTTTGCGGAAGATGTTATTTATATTGAAAGTTGGAGTCCGAAATATGAAAACCGCATAACCGTTAAACATTGGTTTGAAGAATGGAACACTCGTGGTAAAGTTCTTGTATGGGATATAAAACAGTACTTCCATAAGGAAAGCCAAACTATTGTAGAATGGTATTTTAAGAATGAGATGAACGACGGTAGCATTGAGGAATTTGATGGTATGTCACTTATCGAATGGACATCTGAGAACAAAATAAAATTGTTAAAAGAATTTGGCTGTAATTTAAATAATTATAACCCATATCAGCATGGCGATGTACCACAATTTAGAAAAGAACAGGCAAATTGGTTTTGATATAAAATGTGAAAATCATAGAGGTGACATATTAATGAAAGAATATATAACAAAGCGGGTACATGAATTGTACTGGAAAGAAGATATAAATTGTGCAAGGACAGCACTTGTCTGTTTGAGCGAATTATTTGAAATTGTCATTGAGCCGCAAACAATCTGGTCTGCGGTTGGATTGCATGGTGCGGGTGGTTATAGGGCACAATGTGGTTTAGTTGAAGGTACGCTTATGTTCATGGGAATTTATCTTCATATGATAGGAAAATCAGAAGATGAAATTGTATCTGCCTGCTATAATTTTGCGTCTGCCTTTGATAGAGAATTTGGTTCATTAAGATGTTTTGAATTACGTCCTACGGGTTTCTCAGAGAGCGACCCACCACATATGTGTGAAAACTTGACTTGTAATGGAATCGGATTTGCATATCAATATATTTTGGGAATCACATAAAAGTAAGTAAAAACTAATTTGTTAATGCCCAATAGTTAGGATTGAACATTGTTTGATGCATAGCTAAATAAAGATAAATTTTCTATATAGCAGATATATAAAAGGCTGGATAATTTAAAATTTACAGTCTGGAAGTAAAAGCAGACTTACGAAGCAGAATCTAAAGGTAGGACATTATGAAGAAAGCATCTCTGATACTGAGTATAATATTTATCATTTTAACCTTTGTTGGTGCAGGATATGTTTTGTATAATGGTGGAAATATAAATGCGGGATATGCTATTATTCCAATGGTATTTGCCCTTGTTTGTATCGCCTTTTACCGAAATAGAAAGTGACTATTTTATGTTTATCTGTAAATCATGATTGGAATTAAATACTATTTTACATAGCCGAGAGGTTTTCATTTACGAAAATCTTTCGGCTAATTCTATTTCTGGAGGTGATTTTTATTTGAATGAGAGCATCTAAACCCTATGTGCAGATTGCCCCAGACGTGCTTGAACAGGCAAGGCAGATAGATCTGCTTTCCTATCTTCGAGGCTATGAGCCGGGCAACCTTGTCAAAGTCAAAGGAACAACGAACGTGTACTGTACCGCCGAGCATGACTGGAAACCGCCGCCCCCTGTCGTGAAAAAAGACGAGCCAAAGGTGCTGCTCCTGCCGCCAAAGAACAAGAACTGCGACAGAGTGGCAGAGTATCTTTTCGGGCATGGCATTGTTTATCAGCTCATACAGGAGTGCATTGCCGAGGGAATTATCTTTGAAAGTGCCGATTACCATAACGCTGTTTTTATTGGCAAGGATGAAAGCGGAACGCCGAAATACGCCGCCTGCCGTGCATTTATTTGAAGCCGCCATTGACTTACTCTCCTATGCCACCTATTAAAAATGCGAGGGAAAAGATTATAAGGCTGAGAATCTTCTCTCCCTGTCGGGCGTGTACCAGCTGAAGAAAGAGCTGAAAAATTGTTGCAGAAAGACTTCCGAATCGTTGATGAACCGCCGCCAGCCGGCAAGGACTTCAACAATTTTTTAATGTCCTATCTGGGGATTGCAAGGCAGAAACCGAGCCGTGAAAGGGGGATGCCCGATGATTGTCGGATGATTTTTTTTTCTGGTTGAACAGCCAGACAGAAAAGAAAAATGAACAAAGAAAGAGAGGAATTTGCCATTGAAACAGTACGATGTTACGCCCACAGGTCACTTTGAAAAGACCGTTTCCATTTATGCAGACAGCCCCGAACAGGCGGCGGAAAAGTTAAAGATTATCCTGTTTGACGCCGATCTTGTGAGGTTTTCCGATGGGGATTTTGTCTGCAGAGAAGCGGACATTAAGGACGAAAATGAGGACGGTTGTGAAGAAAATAATGTGATGCAAGAAAGGTGGTAAGAGAGATAAATACATCAGTAAATATAGCGGGAATATCTTTTAAGAATCCAATTATGCCTGATTCTGGAACATTTGGCTCAGGACAAGAATATAGTGAATTTATTGATTTAAACCAATTAGGTGCTGTTGTTACAAAATGTGTTTCTTACTATCCGTGGAAGGAAAATCCACCGCCAGAATCATGGAAACAGCTAGTGGAATGATAAATGCTGTTGGTCTACAAAACCCAGGAATTGATGTTTTCTTAGAGCGGGATATTTCATTCCTGCAAAAATTTAATACAAAGGTAATTGTTAATGTTTGTGGTAACACAGTCAATGATTATATAAAAGTTGTGGAACGCTTATCTTAACAGGCAATAGATATGTTGGAAATCAATATATTATGCCCTAATGTAGAGCATGGAGGGATTGCTTTTGGTCAAGACCCAAAAATGGTGGAATATATAACAAAGGAAATCAAAAAAGTAGCTAATCAGCCTATCTCTATGAAATTAACACCAAATGTTACTGACATAACAGAAATTGCAAAAGCGGCTGAATGTGGCGGGGCAGATGCTCTTTCTCTAATAAATACGATTACTGGTATGAGAATTGATGTAAAGAAAAGAGATTTTAGTGTTGCAAATAAAACAGGTGGATTATCTGGTGCAGCTATTAAACCGATTGCACTTCGTATGGTCTATCAAGTTTATAAGGCAGTTCAGATTCCAATTATTGGAATGGGCGGAATTTCAACAACGGATGATGCATTGGAATTTATTATGGCAGGTGCGACAGGGGTTGCGATTGGAACTGCAAATTTTAACAATCCTTATGTCATGTTGGAAGTTATTAAAGGATTTGCATCCGCCATATGAAGCATATTCTCTGCTTATCCAAGTGACAGCGGGGTGTACGCATCACTCATGCAAATTTTGTACGCTTTATGAGGATTTGTCTTTTAAGTTTAAGTTATCATACAATTTTCGGATAATATTCTTTTACCATTTTCGCTAATGCTTTTAGTTTTTCCGTATTTAAGACAACTATGAGCTCCTGTCTGTTTATTTTATAAACATGATAACAGGAATATAGAAAGGCTTAAATTACCAACTTTTTTGTGGGTAATTAGTCAGGTACGACGTTTTTACTGATTAGTTCCTGCTCTCTGCCATTGTCCTTTAGATACTCAATGACGATATGCTGCATGATACTCAATGCTTCTAAAATCTCCCAGCCGAAGCCGTCATAATATGATTGGTTTCCATTTGCCTTTAATCATGTCGTGAACCAGTTCTAAAGGGCAGGTATAGTCATCTCTCATTTTCATATATCATCATCTCCTTCGGATATTTTATAAGGATTTCTTTTTCTTTTCCATAACTTGAAAAAACGGAAGTTTATGTTTTTTTCATAGGTAACTTGAAAATGAAAGGAAATATGTTATAATATCCATAAATATGTTTTAACATATTTATGGGAGGATGAATATGGATAACCAAACGATTGGAAAGCGGCTGAAGAAAGCCCGTCAAAATCTTAATATGACTTTAGATGAATTAGCGGAAGTAACGGGTGTTAGTAAGCCGATGCTCGGTCAGATTGAAAGAGGGCAATCATCTCCGACAGTTACGACACTTTGGAAAATTGCAACTGGTATGAAAATACCGTTTTCGTCCTTTTTGCAGGAGCAAGGGGCTGAATATACCGTAGTTAATTTGCAGGAACGGGATGTGCTGATAGAGGAAAATGGGGCAATGAAAGTATATACGCTTTTTGCATTTGACCCTATTCGCAGTTGTGAAGCATTTTATATTGAATTTGAATCTGGATGTGAACATATGTCTGACAAACATAACGATGGTGTTGAAGAATACATTTTTGTCATTCACGGAAAGTTGGATATGGTTTTGAATGGAACGGAGATTACATTAGGAGAAAAACAGGCAGTCCGATTTGAAGCTAATATTCCACATTCGTATGTGAATCCCTATAAAGATACTTGCAATATTTATAATTTTATATTTTATAAGGAATGAGAGGATTTGGAATGTTTGAATTAAATCAAGTCGGTGAAAGAAGCTATTACATTAACTGCCCTGCAAAAATCGTTAAGGAAAGAATCGAAGGTGGTGCAAACGAAAAAGCAGCTTTGATTTT
>NZ_SRYA01000230.1 GCF_004793545.1 Petralouisia muris
ATTGAACAAAATCGCTGCGCGATGGCCTGCCAGGGCTGTGGCGTAGTTTTTACGTTCCTCTAAATAAAAGCAGTGGAAAAATCTTCCGCAATACGGTATTGTTAAGTTACCACACAAAACAATCAAATACGGAGACCTCCACTGCCTATGAATACAATAACATTTTTTGGTGTCTTCCGCAACCGGAATTATGATCCCAATGCGCCTCCCTGGTAAGTAGACGTCACTTTAAACACTCAATACTACTTATCATGGAGGTTTTTTATGTACGAAGATATTTTTGAATCCATCCGCCAAGCTGCGGAAAAACGCAACCTTAGAGAACGGACAATCCAACTGTATTGCAGTAATGTCAGCTATTTCTTGCGCTGCACCAATAAGCCTGTTACTGACCTCACACTTGAGGATGCAGATGCCTTTCTTACCATGAAACGTCTGGAGGGCAGATCACCTGAAACTCATAATCACTATCGTTCCTCTATCAAGTTTCTCTACAAAAGAGTCCTGAAGATTGCCTGGGATGACGAGGAAGTCCCTGCCATGAAGCGTGAGCGGAATCTTCCAACTGTGCTTACGCCACAGGAGATCCATGCTGTCATTGAAGCGACTGATAACCTTAAGCATAAGGCCATCATCGCTACCATGTATTCTTCCGGGCTGCGTGTATCTGAGGCTGTCCATTTGC
>NZ_SRYA01000231.1 GCF_004793545.1 Petralouisia muris
AATGGGTGTAAAGACATCCGGTATTGTTCTTTTCCTTAAGTTAATGACATTGCGAAAAAAGGAGGCTGTTTCATTAACGACAAAATTTAATAGTGCCAGCGGTCCGGTGTATTGCCTGACCGCTGGTTGCCGTGGGCGTTTCACTTTTATAGGTGGGCGCCCTTTTTTTATACCCATTTTCAAGAGAAAGGAGATTCACATGGAATTAAACGAAATGGAAAAACGGCTGCTGTTTCAGGTTGAGGGCGACTATCAATACAAAGTCCTGAACGAGCTCCACATGGCTGCCCGGTACACAAAGAACCCTGAACAGCGGAAGGCAGCGGAAAGCCTGATGGCAAAGCTGCGCGTCCTGACGGATGACGAGTGCATGGACATCGTGCGGGATATTCAGAAGAATTACCTCCTGCCCTACCCGCCCCGGACGATTGGGGAAAAGATTGCGGAGGCCAGGCAGCGATCCGGCGCTGAAAAATTGAAAGGGCATGACATCATGGCCCTGGAACGCTTTGCCCCAGAGGTACGGCACATGATCATCTTCAATGTGCTGTCTTATAATTCTCCTGTCGGCGATAAGGGCGATAAGATGCGCCTGTTCCTTACGGATGCCGGCTATCAGAAATTTTTAGACAGCCAGGAACGGGGCGAAGTCAAACTGAAAAACCATGCGAAGGTCTCAG
>NZ_SRYA01000232.1 GCF_004793545.1 Petralouisia muris
TATTTAGAGATAGCCCGTCTAATCCATAGCAAGGTCGCAGTTGTTACGGATAATGACGGCAATAAACAAAAGAACTGTATAGACAAATACAGCGATTTTTCCGGGGATGCTGACATTGAGATTTTTAGCGAAGATGATAATGAGAAAAGGACGTTTGAAATCGTTTTGTATAATGACAACAAAGAACTCTGTGATGGGCTTTTCAACGATAAACCGCTAGATTATATGCTTGGGAATAAAACCGAAGCCGCATATACCCTGCTGGAGCAAACAGAGGATATCGTAGTCCCTGATTATATTAAAGGAGCAATCGAATGGATAAGAAAGTAATATTTGCCGTTGCCGGCTCCGGCAAAACAACATATATTATTAAAAGTTTATCTGCCGATAAAAGGTCATTAATCGTTACATATACTACCGCTAATTATGATAATCTGCGTCAGAAAATAACAAGCAGGTTTAATGGCATATGGCCAGCAAATGTAACTTTAATGACGTATTTTTCTTTTTTATATGGCTTCTGCTATAAGCCTTTTTTATCGGACAAGCATAAAGCAAAAGGCGTGATATATAGGGCAAATGAAAATAGATCGTATCGCCAAACAGATTTAGGTTATTATATGACACAAAATCGCTATTTATATAGCAACAGGCTTGCTTTGCTTTT
>NZ_SRYA01000233.1 GCF_004793545.1 Petralouisia muris
CTGTTCAGTTCCTTTGCGACTGCCGCAAGGGTAAGCAGATAGAAGTTGTCATTCTCAACTTTCGTGTCCCTGACCTCAAGACGTTTCCCGCCCACCTTGTAATACTTTCCGTCCAGTTCCACTACATCATCATAAAATGCGGGTTCCGTTGTGATCTCCTTTACCCCTGTCGTAAAAATCTGTGTGGCTGTTTTCATGTTCGACCAGCCGTGGTCAATCCCGATTACTTCAATATGTTTTTCCATTCTGTTCTTCCTCCATATCTTTTTCATGTTGCTTTATCTCTCCTTAAAATCTTTCTCATGCGGGGAAAACAATACTGTTCTGACTGTTTGTACGGACATCCAAAGCACATATCTTCCTTGTCCTGCTCCGTGATTTCAGGCTTGCTTTCCTCCCTGACACACTTCCTAGCGAGACACTGGCTGTTATTTCCGTAAAAGAACCTGCAGCGCATACAGCTTCTTAGGTCTTTTTCCAAATTTACCTGTGCTGCTATAATTCCGCTTTGTTTTGGAGCGTCCTGCACCCTTACGTTAATTCCCATCCACGCCACCCGCCTCTCTTACAGCGGAAAGCATGTAAATCTCCTCCATCTTTCTGTCTGCCAGCCCTGCTGATCTTGAAAGTGCAAGTACAAACACAACTGCTGCTATAATTCCTGC
>NZ_SRYA01000234.1 GCF_004793545.1 Petralouisia muris
CCTATCAGGAGTTCACGCTCCGTTTCCGTGATTGCAGTTGGGAACTGGTGGAGCGTAAGGAGCAGGAACAGCTTGCCAAAGAAGCGATACCAGACGTCCTTTTTCGGATTGTAAATTTTATGCAGGACAAAGAGGAATGGACTGGCACAGCCACAGAGTTATTAGACGCTCTGGGGGAAACAGAAACAGCGGCAAATGTCTTGACAAAATGGATGAACGAGTACCGCCCTGACTTCCTGCTTGAAAACCATATCCGTTATGATTTCAGCCGCAGGAGCAGCGGACGGATGATTTCCCTTGCTGTTGCCACCGACATTTAAACCTATGTGACATTGGCGGCTTTACCTTATGCGTGACGGTCATGACGGTGATGACGGTGTTTTTGGGATACCCCCTGCCACTGTCACCGTCATAGCGGATGTATGTAAAATCGGCGGCTCTGTCCTGCGGGTGACAGCGGTGACGGTGGTGACGGCAATATTGGGATATCCCCGCCGCTGTCATCCCTACGGGAGAACACCCCGTAAACGCAAGATGCAGGCGTGGGCTTTGCTCGCCCTTTTCGGCTCGTAAAGCCACCCTTGCGGTCAGAAAAATCCCCTGATTTTTCCGACTGCGTTTACAGGGTGTAACACACTACACTTTGCCCTGCAAAGT
>NZ_SRYA01000235.1 GCF_004793545.1 Petralouisia muris
ACTGAACCACTACCGGCTAAAGCCGGTAGGTTCGCTCTGCTGCTAAAGCAGCCTAAAGTTGTCTCTCCGCAAGATTATCATTATTTTTCTACGGTGATCCTACCTCGAAGTTATCAGAGTTATTTCTTTCCTGTAAATCTTGGTTTTGTATATATTCTCTGATAATTTCATCTGTAACATTTCCACTGCTTGCCACAAAATATCCTCTTGCCCACAAATGTTGTCCCCAAAATTGTTTGTTTAGTTCCTTATATTCCATCTGTAACTTTCTGGAGGTGTTGCCTTTTATATATTGTACCAGCTTACTTGCTGACAAGTGCGGCGGCACTGACACCAGCAGATGTATGTGGTCACTGCCCACATGCCCTGCCAAAATCTGCACTTCATTATTCTGGCAGACCATTCGGATTAGTTCCCTAGTTCTAACAGCTATTTTCCCTAACAATATGGGTTTACGATATTTTGTTATCCATACTAAGTGATACTTTATGTCATATGTGCAATGTGCTGATTTCCTGTAATTTTCCATATTTTCACCTCAAGTTTAGTATTCCATTTTTTATGTCATCTAAACTTGAAGGTATGGGGTTTACCTAAAGGTTTCGCCTAAAGGCGAGGGTTTTAACCCCATTATACAGACAATAA
>NZ_SRYA01000236.1 GCF_004793545.1 Petralouisia muris
GGGTGCGGGCGCAGTCCCGTGTGTCCGTGATCCCCACCTGGCTGCTGCAGCTTACGAGGTACAGCCCGGTTTTACCGCCGCCTCCCCCGGAGCTGGCGAGCTGGGTGCAGGCGACCCCAGCCGGGTCGTAGACCCTTTCTCCCTGTGCCCCGCGGATGACTTGTATAAGAGCTTTTCCGTCTGCTTCCGGGAGAGGTAATATTTTTCCGGCACATTTTGGATCAAGATATCCGATAATATACACCCGCCTGCGTGACTGCGGGACTCCAAAATACTTGCTGTTAAGCACCTGCCACTCCACACTATAGCCCAGTTCTGATAGCGTGTTGAGGATGACTGTAAACGTCCGTCCTTCGTCATGGCTAAGCAGTCCGGGAACGTTTTCAAGTAGAAAAAACGCAGGCTGTTTGGCTTTAAGGACACGCGCGATGTCAAAAAAGAGCGTGCCTCTCGCATCTTCAAAGCCGCGGCGCTTTCCGGCAATGGAAAAGCTTTGGCAGGGAAACCCGGCGCAGAGCAGGTCAAAGTCCGGCATTTCTTCTGTATTGATGGTTTTTGCGTCTTCATAGAAAACCTCGCTTTCTTTTATATTATGTATGGCACGGTATGCCCGGTTGGCGTGTTT
>NZ_SRYA01000237.1 GCF_004793545.1 Petralouisia muris
CTGACTGCGACACCGACGGGTGGGGCAGGTACGAAAGTAGGGCTTAGTGATCCGGTGGCTTAAAGTGGGATTGCCATCGCTCAACGGATAAAAGCTACCCTGGGGATAACAGGCTTATCACTCCCAAGAGTTCACATCGACGGAGTGGTTTGGCACCTCGATGTCGGCTCATCGCATCCTGGGGCTGCAGCAGGTCCCAAGGGTTGGGCTGTTCGCCCATTAAAGCGGTACGCGAGCTGGGTTCAGAACGTCGTGAGACAGTTCGGTCCCTATCCGGCGCGGGCGGAGGAAGTTTGAGAGGAGCCGTCCCCAGTACGAGAGGACCGGGATGGACGGGCCGCTGGTGGACCTGTTGGCGCGCCAACGCCATGGCAGGGTAGCCAAGCCCGGACGGGATAAACGCTGAAGGCATCTAAGCGTGAAGCCCCCCTCAAGATGAGACGTCCCATCGAAAGAGTAAGACCCCTTGGAGAACACGAGGTGGATAGGGCAGAGGTGGAAGTGCAGAGATGGATGGAGCTGACTGCCACTAATCGGTCGAGGGCTTGACCAGAAAGATGGAAGGAAGAGATGGATTGTCCTGTATGGATTTTTGAAGGTATATGAA
>NZ_SRYA01000238.1 GCF_004793545.1 Petralouisia muris
GAGATTCCGTGTCAAGGTCAACTTCGATAAAATAGCGGTCTTCATATTCTTCAGTAGCAGTTGCGGCGTAGAGGTCGGGCTTGAGAGAGCAGGATACCCCGGCACTGCTGTATGCCCGCCAGCATTCCGGCTCTAACTGTAAAGCGGTAATCTGAGGCTCATGTTCCCGGCAGATTTCTGTGAGCCGGATGGCAGTTTCTGCAACCGCCAGGGTATGGGCTAAGAAATATGGAGACGGTTCATAATGCCTGCGCATGGGGGACGATTTGCCGTCATGGAGCCGCAACAGGCGCTCGCCGGCGTGGGTCAGATGCCAGACGTATGAGCCTGATCCGGCCCTTACCCCGCCAATCCTCCGCGAGAGGCTGTCAACCAATCCAAATTCACTTAACTTTTTGAGACTGCGGCTGGCTGCCCTGAGTCCGGCAGATGGGTTAGCGGCATCGGTAAATAACAGCCGCCCTATCTGCCCGGTCATGAGGTAGCGGTACTGCTGCACCGCAGCGAGCAGCTGTCGGTCGCGCTCCCCCAGGCGGCTGTCAGTCTCCGTCAGTTGTCTTTTGGATACACGCTGGGGCGATTGGCTGTCAGTAACAGGGGTGCCG
>NZ_SRYA01000239.1 GCF_004793545.1 Petralouisia muris
GACCCCATCGTTTACGGGTTTCTGTTCCAGAGCCCTGTCCAATCCCCAACACCTGCCGCCAGCGACTCGACAGAGTTCTGGATTATGTTTCTTATTTTGGTTTCCTATGCCGCTGTCTGTGCCTGTACAGCCTCCGGGCGTTTGATGTCCTTCAACATTTTTTGCGGATCATACATTGCCCCTGTCTTCAGGATGGCGTAAATCACCCTTAGCATCTTGCAGGCTATCACAAGCAGTGACTGCATCTTTTTCAGTGGATTGTTTGCCCGCGTTGCGCAACGCTCATTCAATTGTTTGAATTCATCTGCATGCGAAACTGCTGATTTGGCCGCCTGGAACAACCAGCATCGAAGCCTTTTGCGTCCTCTGCGGCTGATCTTTGTCCGCCCTTTGCGCTTGCCTGAACTGCATGACGCAAGCCCCATTCCACTTAACTTCTGGATTTCTTTCACATCATCAAATCTGCTGACGTCTCCCATTTCCGCCAGCATTCCGGCCGGAATGTTCGCACCTGCGCCATTGATCTCCAGCATATTTTCTGCATAAGTCATTTCCTTGCATTTCTTGCGTAAAGCGCCTTCAATTTCCGCAAGCCGCTCCTCCCG
>NZ_SRYA01000023.1 GCF_004793545.1 Petralouisia muris
TACAACAGAAAGTCCTGTGCGGCATTTTTTTATTAAAAAAGTTGTAAACTGGTGTCTACATAGATAAATCCATACCGTTTACGCAGTTCCCCCGTGGTGAAAGAAACAACATCAATACAGCCCCACGGAGTATATCCCATCAAGTCAACCCCATCATATTCTACCGCTTTTATCATCTCTTCAATATGTGCTTTCAGATATTCAATCCGGTAGCTGTCATCACAAGTACCATCCTCACTCAAAACATCCAGTGCACCAAGTCCATTCTCGACAATAAACAGTGGTTTCTCATAACGCTCATACATAAGATTCAGTGCATATCTAAGCCCAACCGGATCAATCTGCCATCCCCAGTCCGAAGCCTCCAGATAAGTATTGCGCACTGTATGGACATTTCTTCCATCTGTATTTTCATCCCCTTCGAGAACTGCATCTGCTTTTACTGCATGAGACATATAATAACTGAAACCGATATAATCTACTGTTCCTTCCTCCAGAATCTTCTCATCCCCATTCTCCATCACTGGCGCATTATTTTCCCTCTCCCAGATTTTCTTTGCATAAGATCCATAATGCCCCCGTACATGGACATCCATAAAATAGAAACGTTCATGCATGGACTCATGGGCAGTCATGACATCCTCTGGATTCATGGAATAGGGATAATATGGGATAAATGAACACATACACCCAATCTGAAAGTCAGGATTAATCTCATGCCCCTTTTTAACTACAATCGCAGAAGCCAGCAATTCATGATGCGCAACCTGATGCAATGCCTTTTTCGGATTTTCAAATTCAGAATATTTTACACCGGAATTCGTCCATCCATAAATATCCGGATTCGTCTTTACCTGATTATTGATTTCATTAAAAGTCATCCAGTATTTTACTTTATCTTTATACCGTTCCATAACTGTAAGTGCATAGTGTACAAAAAAATCAATGCACTTGCGGTTCAACCAGCCGCCATAATGTTTTGCAAGATAATATGGCATTTCAAAATGGCTCAATGTAATAACCGGTTCAATCCCATAACTTAACAAATTGTCAAACATATCATCATAAAATTTCAGTCCTGCCTCATTAGGCTCTTCCTCATCTCCATTTGGGAAAATACGGCTCCATGATATGGAAGTACGGAAACACTTAAAGCCCAACTCGCCAAACAATGCAATATCATCCTTATAGGTATGGAAAAAGTCAACCCCTTCATGATTTGGATAGCTTTCCCCCTCGAGCACTCCGTCCGTAATCCGGCGCGGAACGCCATGCGCCCCCGCTGTCAAAACATCACTGACAGAAATACCGCGGCCATCTACATCCCAGCCGCCTTCCAACTGGTGCGCAGCAACAGCGCCACCCCAAAGAAATTTTTTTGGTAAACCCATAATGTCCTCCCTTTCTTTCCCAGCACACAATCCAGGGAAATATGCTATATTTGTAAGAAAACACTTATTGAACCTCGTACAATGCCTCTCCTGCTTTTACAGAACCTGATTGCTTTATGAAATTAATTTCCCCATAATCATCAGCATTCGTAATCAGGATAGGCGTAATCGTTTTGAAATCTCTGCTAATTGCATCCAAATCAAATTCCAACAATAAACCGCCGGTTTTTATTTTATCTCCATCCTTTACTTTGGCATCAAAATATTTGCCATTCAAAGTCACTGTCTCTAAACCGACATGAATCAACATTTCACAGCCATTCGGACCACACAGGCAGACAGCATGCTTTGTATCAAATACAGAAGATACCGTACCCTCAAAAGGTGCATACAATCTGCCCTCTGAAGGAATAATGGCTGCTCCCTGTCCTAAAATACCTTCGGAGAAAGTAGCGTCTGGAACTTCGGAAAGCGGCTTTACTTCCCCATTCATTGGTGCACAAACCGTAAACGAACTGCCTTCTGAAATTTCGGAGACCGCTTCCCCCGCATCCGTCTCCGGTATATCCTCAGGAATCTCAACCGGATCATCAAACCCAACAATCTGAACGAATATAAATGTTACTAAAACAGCCACAGCGGTACCTATCAGAATACCAATAACTGAATTAGAATAATTGCCCGCATATCCCAATGCCTCACAATTCGCTGCTGCACTGTCTGTATAAATCGAATTGGGAATAGACAAAAACCCCGGTAATCCGGCATATACAAAATACCTTGAACCAAAGAAGGCTGTAATCGCACAACCAATCGCACTGCCGATGCAGCCGCATATAAAAGGTTTTTTAAAACGAAGGGTTATACCATAAATTGCCGGTTCCGTAATACCAAACAGTCCTGTAGCTGCTGAGGATGCTGCCATATTTTTCACTTTGGCATTTCTACTCTTCCAAAATACGCCAAAGCATGCGGCAACTTGAGCACACACTGCAATGCCTTTAAATGCCTGTAGAGTATCAAATCCCATATTCTGATAATTTGTCAATGAAATTGGCGTAAAACTCCAATGTATTCCAAAGATAACCAATACCTCCCATATCGCACCAAACAGACCGGAAGCCAGCCACGGGATGAATTTATACAACATATTATAAGCAGAAGCCAGACCATTTGACAGCACCGTAGAAACCGGGCCAATTACCAGGATTGTCATTGGCACCATAATTGCCGCACAGATAAACGGCGTTCCAATTGGACGCACCACTTCTGGCAGCCGGGGTTCTGCCCAGTGTTCCAGCTTACTAAGTATTGCCACCAAAATAATAGGCGGTATCACACTGGATGTATATGTTACTGATGTAAGTGGTACAAACAGAAAATCCAGCGCTGTTCCTTCACTGATTGTTGCGGCGATATTGCCCCAGGTAGGATTTGCCAAAGCCATACAGCACCACAAAGCAATATATACGTTACACTTAAAATGTTTTGCACCTGCCACAGCGATAAACACAGGCAAAAACGTAAAAGGCGTCCACGAAATCATGTTATAAATCTGTGCCGCGCCAGTATTCCCGATATCCGCAAACATCTTAATAATGATTAAAATCCCCTGCAATTACCCCGCTGCTGCCATGACGTAGACATATGACGCAATACAGCCGGACATTACGGCAATTACCCTGTTGACCAGGCTCTCTTTTACTTTTGGCGCTTCTTCTGAAAAATTGACCACGCCTGACAGGTGCTCATATACGTCTTTTGCATGTGGGCCAATAACAATCTGATACTGGCCGCCAGACGCCACAACCTGAATCACGCCAGACATCTGTTCTATTTCTTTTGTAGCAGAATCATCAGGCATCTTTTTTAATACTAAACGGAGTCTGGTAGCACAATGAGTTGCTGTCACAATATTTTCCGCACCAATTGTGTCCTTAATATCTGTGGCAAGTTTTTGATAGTCACGAACTTTATTTGCCATATCACATTCCTCCTAAAATTTTTTCTGCCAGATGGCCATTCCAGCAGTTTCCTGAATTGATTCCAGCACTGAAATTCTTTTCTGTTATCATTATAGCAACGGAAAACGACAATGTCATTGCTTCTGACATCAAAAAAAACAAGTCCGCTCTTTTGGAACTTGTTTTTTCTAAAAAACAATTTTGTTTTATTCCTCCTGCAATCGACTGGCAACCCGCTTGGCAAGTGTCTCCGCAACTATAACTGCCGGTGCCTGAGAGGTGTAGTCAATGATTGCTTCCACTCGTGGGTTCATAAAATCAGCATTATTTTCGCCTCTTCTCATTGTAATATAATGGCACAAATTCAATTCAGCAAGCTGGGCAACCGTACATTTTTCTGTATTTGTAATACTGATAATACGGCAATGGTGTTGTTTCAACTGATTTGTAATCTGCGTTACCTGTGAAACTTCACCAGATATGGAAAATACAAGCGCCACGGTATTCTCCATATCATTCATTTGCCACATTGGATAAAATGGATCTGTAATAGCCATACTGAATTTTCCAAACCCGGAAAAATACCGTGCCGCATACTGGGCAACATAACCTGAGTTTGATACGCCAACACAAAAAACACGGTCAGCCTGAGCAATCATAGAAGCTGCCTCATTCAGTTTCTGCTGATATGCTTCTGAGTCCACTCTCTCCAAAAAAACTTTCAATTCTGATAAATCCTCTGGAACATGAACATTTCCCTGGTTTCCTAAATGCTCTTTCATTTTCAATTTAAATTCTAAATACCCATCACATCCTAACTTTTTACAAAATCTTAAAATTGTTGTTGTAGACACGTGGGCATTTGAAGCTAATTCCCGGATACGCATATAAGGAATCGCGTCCTGATGCTGCATCACGTATTGATAAACACTCATTTCCAAATCATTTAGGTCTTGAATGTTTTGTATGGTAAACATCTACTATCTGTTCCCCGCTTTCTTTTATTAAAATATTGAATTACATTATCACATTTTTGTTTCAAAATACCTTGTATGCTTGTCAATATGCTCAATGACATATTACTATTATGCTTTTATATAGTCAAGACATATTAAAATTCAACTGTGCTAGCAGAAAAAATATCTGAAATAACAAACTCCTTAAAACTAACAATTCCAGATTCTATTGCGGCTTTTTATACAAGTATTCTTTACATAAAGTTCCTAATATACAGTTTGTAATCAACTCTATCCAGTCTGAAAATATCAATCAAGCTGCCACGAATAATACCAGCAATATAAGTATAAATTATGTAAAAGAGAATTTCCCCAACACCATTTTGCACAAAACATTTAGTACACATAGGTCACTTCTTGTTACCACTGTTTTGCTGATAGCAACTTACTTGATTTTATGACACTGTACCAACGTAAATATATGTGCAGAGAAGTGAGATGTTAAAAAGATGTGTTATCAACAATTTATGGCATTGGGGTTGTTCCCTCTTAATTTCAATTAAAAGCAGTTCCTTTTTTCCTGTTAAAACAGAGCTGGAAAAAAATATAATTCTATTTATGTCTGTCACAATAATAGACAAATTTGTCCACTATGTTGCATTTACTCCATTCTTCTTCCAGCCTGTCAAACGCTTCCCAGCATTCCTCCGATTTGACAGAATCCCTTGTAAATGCTTTTGACGCTTTACGCAGCGATTTCATCTGCTGCCGGAAAGTGCCACTGTTCTTTAATCTTGCTTCCAAAGGCTCTCCCGTGCGGGCAGCAATATATTCTTCAGACATAAATCCCAAACCTCTCTCATCTCCTTCTGTTAACAGAAATCATATGTTTGTCATTGTTACGAACGTATCCTAACAAACCAATTCCATCCGCTGCTCATTTTTTCCATACTCGTACATTTTCATGGACAACAGCTTGGTAATATTCTCCATACTGCTTATGAGAATTTCTAAATCCTTATCTTCATCCTCCCCCAATCTCCTGCACAGGTTCTGCTTAGCCAGATATGCTCTTTCATGCGATTGAGAACACTCTTTTCCCTCGGCAAATTCATCTTCAACAACCATTTTGGGAGAACCCGAAAAAAATTCTCCTTCCAAAAATCCTTTCATCTTTTCTTAAAAAAGTTCCTTTTGCATAATGCATCCTCCTTTTTCTCTCACTTTTTCAACCGTTTTTATCATTGCATTACTATAAAAACAATACAGATGGTGCAAAAAGTGAGACAAACGTGCGACAAAAAATCACATAAACCGAAATGACAGAAACGTCCACCGCTTCATCAACAATGAAATCAATCACATTTCCCTCGCTGTCCGTAAATCCCTCCACTGAGAGCAGCCTGTGGTTCGTATCCAGCTTTTTCAGATAACACAACCTTGGCAATGACCTCAAACTCTTCCCGTTTTTCAATTCTGTAATCCATTGTCGTTCCTCCTTCTAATGTGATTTTTACGGAAACTCTGGAAAAAGATTTGAGTGTAAGTTTTTCGCTTTTCGCTTGGACAGGCGTAATCCCGTGGAACTTTGTGAATGCCCTGCTAAAACTCTCTGGGCTGTTATATCCGTATTTCAGGGCAATATCTATCACCTTTTCATTTCCAGACGATAAATCCGTTCCTGCCAGTGACAATCGCCGGTTGCGGATATACTCGCCAATAGAATAGCCGCAGATAATATGGAAAACCCTCTGGAAATGGAAGCTGGAAGAATACGCCTGTTTCGCAATTTCAGCATAGTCTATATCTTCTGTAATATGATCTTCAATATAATCTATGGCCTTCTGTAACCCTTTCACCCATTCCATGTTTTTTTCCTCTTTCCGTAACCATAGTATAGTAAACTAACAACGGCCTTTCCTGATATTCTATGCTATGCTTTGCTTTGTTAAGTTTCAATTCTCCCTGCTCACTTAAATTTTAAATCATGCAGCCTGTTATCGCTGATAAATTTCTTCTTTCTTGGGTCGCCCTCTGCACGGTAAATGGCTAAACTTTCCAAGTCAAATATGGAACTCCAAACTGTTTCAAAGTCTGGCTCATTGTCATATTGGCACATAAATCCATAATCGCCTTTCAAAAGCTGCTCGGTAGTCTCGATATAATCGTCCCTTATCTTCCCCGAAGAAAAACTGTCTATGACAACCTTATACCGCTTGTGGGAATCATAATCATTCCCATTTGCATCGTCATAGGGCTTCATTTCATCAGAGATAAAGCTATTGACAGTACAAACAATCCTGTTTCCATAAAAGATTTCCGCTTCACGGACTTTTTTGAGAGTCGGCGTACATTCGACTACTGCCATATTGCCGCTTTTATCCGCAAGTAAAATGTTACAGTTAGAAGCTATTGGCAAATTCATAAGTAACGAAACTGCCTGCTCTGTATCATTTGCCTTTTCAAGCAAATACCGTACAATAAAACATGAGTTAAACCCTGCCTTTATCTTTTTAAGGTCGGTCATTACAAACGTCATTGCCACGGCAAGCCCATGTTCATTCAGCCCCTCTTCCCCGTTGATGAAAGAGGATGTAGTGATATTAAATCTGTTTCCATTCCTCGGTGCGTAAATTTCACTTTTACATCCATCACGCAGATAGGGCGGCAAGTCATTATTTCTGCCATATATCAATCTGCCATTTTGGGAATAGGCAAAAGCCGTACAGCCCCGAATCTCAATAGGGAAGTTATCCTCCAGATTATACATACAGCAGCCCATACACAGCATCCACGAAGCAAAATGCAGATAGTCTGCTCCTATGGCGTCACTTACCCCTCTTATTTCTGCACACACTTCTGGAAAAATCTTTCTTAACATTTCCTCACTTTGTTTTCCATGTTCCAGTTGAAAATTATCTAACTGAAGCGGAAAAGAGATTTGGCATTTGTTAAAAATTTTTCCACGCTTTACACCCATTTCATAATGGTTGCCTTTTAGTCTTAAATGATACATTTCCTATCTGTCCTCCTCTTTGATTGCAATCCATACTTTGGAATGTCCATGTGCCGGCTGGCTGTCACAAATCGGATACACTTCAATGTCTGGCAGTTCAGCATATTTATATCCAGAGAACGGCAGCCATTCCATATAAAACCGTCTGAATACACTTTGGACATCTTCTTTAAAACGTCCATCATTCTCAAATATAACCCAAGTTGCCGCAGGAATTTCATACTCGTACATATCCGCAGGGGCAGAAGCATCTGTAGCAACGCCGATATAATAATAGATTTCTTTTGGACTTTCATATACACTGACTCCTAAAATCCCATTTGGCTCTTGATTAGATAATTTGCATATTTCCGAAAACTGGTTTCCCTGCAATGTGGTTTTCCAAAAATCGGGAACTATCCTTAAATTTTCTTCCATATCACAGGTCAAAGGAATGCGGATTCCCACAATATGCAGGGATTGTTTTTCCGCAATGTGATACACCATAGCACTTCCTCCTGTTATTTCGATTCTAAACTGAATTGACGGATATGCTTGCAGGATACACCCCATAGCTTTCGCTGCTGTTGGCGTAATTCCATGAACATTCTGAAAAGCCCGATTAAACGAAGTCGGAGAGGAATAGCCATACTTCAAAGCAATATCTATTACTTTCTCGCCTGTCCGCTGCAATTCAAACGCTGCCTGTGTCATTTTTCGGCGGCGTATGTATTCTGCCAATGACACGCCCGAAACATAAGAAAAAATACGCTGAAAATAATAGGGAGAGCAACATGCAATGCGGGCTGCTTCGTCATATGATATTTCCTTGTCCAGATTATCTTCTATGTAATCAATGGCTGCTCCAAGTTTTTTCAACCATTCCATCTCCTTACCTCCTCGCAAACAAGAATAGCTTAATCTGCTTTATATTTCCTCTCTTTTTCTGCTATCTTTTGTAAACTTGCATATAGTGTATCTGAATAAAAAATTCGTTTCAATAACTTCCCGAAAAGAAAAACGACAGAGATTTAATCCTCTGTCGCTTTTCTTTTCGGGGAACTTTGATTAAAGTTCATATTTCTGCGCTTGATACAGTTCGTTTGAACGTCTATACTATATACAATACAAAACAGGAGGTCTAAAATGTTTGAATATATGACAGCACAGGAAGCCGCAGAAAAGTGGAATGTATCGCTTAGATGGGTACAACGGCTCTGCAAAGAAAACCGTGTTGAGGGGGCTTTAAATGTTAATCGTGTGTGGCTTATACCGCAAAATACTGTTAAGCCAGACGATGCACGAAAAAATAAAAATATTTCAAAAAACTTGTAAGATTCTTTGAAATGCGAAGTCTTATAAGTGAGTAGGAGGTGAGATAGTGGCAGGTTTTGAAGAAGAATTTGAGAAGATTTATAAAAGATATTTTAATGATGTATTTCTTTTTCTCAAAAAGCTGTCAAAAGACGGAAGTATTGCAGAAGAAATCACAAGCGAAACTTTCTTTAAGGCAATGCATTCAATAGATAATTTTCGTGGCGAAACAGATGTCCGTGTCTGGCTTTGCCAAATTGCAAAAAACTGTTATTTTTCCTACTTGAAAAAGCAACAGCGTATTGAAAATATTGATGATATTGATTTCCCAGACAATCAAGACACCATTGAAGAACAAATATCAAAGCAATATGATGCGATGCAAATACATCTCCTGTTGCATAATTTATCTGAACCTTATAAAGAAGTTTTTATGCTACGGGTCTTTGGAGAGTTAAGTTTTAAACAAATTGCAGATATTTTTCAAAAAACAGATAATTGGGCTTGTGTTACTTATCACAGAGCAAGAAATAAAATATTAACGCAAATGGAGGACAAAGATGAATAATAAATGTAATTTAATCAGAGACATCCTTCCGCTTTATGTAGAAGATATGGTAAGTACGGATACGCGAGAGTTTGTTAGTGAACATCTCGAACATTGTGAAGCGTGCCGTGCAGAGCTTGAACATATGCGGAAACCTGCAGACATTATCCCAAACACTGATATTGTTCCGCTAAGAAGAATAAAAAAGGAGTTATTTATCAAACGCCTTCAGACTGTTTTTTTAACAGCGATTTTGGCATGCGCCATAGTGACGGTTATCTTTGGGATTTTAACATCACCTAAATTTTTCTCCTATTCCGATGACTTGTTTAATGTTGATAGTGGCGCTGACGGGAGCATTACCATCGCCTTTGATAATAAGGTAACAGGTTATAGCTGTATGAAAGAGTTTAATGATGAAACGAAAACAGAGATTTATCAGATAAATGCTTGGACTACGACTTGGGACATATATTCGTCCAATCGTGGGAAACAAAATATGGTTATTCCCTTTGATAGAGAAACTAATGTTCAGATTTACTATGCTCAAAACGATGGTTCCGAAGATGTATTGATTTATGGGATAAATGATAATGCTTATCAAGATACTGTAACATTGCCAAGACAAATTTTCTTGCCATATTTTATGCTAGCTTTTCTTGTCCTTGCCATACTTGCAGTTCTGCGGTTTTTATTGAAAAACAAGCAAGCAATAATTGTATGGATTGACAGATCTCTACTTTTCCCGATATCCTATATGGCAGCGCATCTTTGCACAAAAGGAATTAGCTTTACGAGTTATTCGTCAAAACGAGATTTTTGCATTATCGTTTTGGTTGCGATGCTGTTTTATTTTGCGATGTTGACAGGAATATCCCTTTATAAAGCAAAAAAGAGAACATCTCAAAAGAACTTTGAAGATTAACTCTGAATGCTTTGAGGTGGTAGATATGAAAAAATCTCTATTTAGACCAGCGGATATATTAGAACTAAGCGCTGTGTATATCCTCTGTTTTTCCCTAAATTTTGCGTTTGATTATGTAAAGACTATCGACTTGGACTCCTACATTCTAAAAAGCTATTTTAGGCCATTTTTAGAATATCAACTTCTAATCGTTATATTATTTACATTCATTGTGGTAGTTTTTCATTACCAAATGTTGTGCAGAAAAAAAGCAGAGGTGTTTTGCAGAATACTTGTAGGAGATACGGCGTTTCATATTACAATTCGGTATGCAATGGATTGTCTACTGGTTTTAATGTTTGTTTATCTTCTATCAACTTTGGTAAATGTTTATTGGAATTTCAATTTAATTAGTAATCTTCACTTAGTTGCTATTTTTATCACATATATACTAATCAGTGCATGGCAGGTGCGAAAATATGAAAATTTTTAAGTATTTTATTTCAAAAATATTTTTAAGAAAAGCAGTACTCGGCATAAGCATGATTCTGTTGCTTTGCATGGCAAATTATATAACTTTTACTTCTTCTCGTTCGATTTTATCAACTTTTCAAGGGTATCAAGAAACAAAATATATCAATCAAGAAGGAAACTACATCGCTAACTTAGATCCAGATAGTCATATGGATATGGGTCTAATTAACGAAAATGGAACACAAGCAGTATATAGCTATTTAAATAGTTATTATAATTACGCTTTTTATGTGGATGGATTCATTGTATCTGTTCCTAATGTTGATGATATGGAAGTACACTTAAGCTATATGAATGAGAAGTATTACAAATTAAAACAATTTGAACTTTTACAAGGAGTGGATTTAAGCTTTGACTACCAACTTGATGATGAAATACCTGTTTTAGTTGGGAAAGGATTAAGTAAGACATATCCTGTTGGGTCAACGATTAGAATTGAAGAATCTGCCATTGGGCTTCCGATAACGCTTAAAGTCAAAGGGGTTTTGAAGCAAAATGCTTATCATTCTAATTATTATGCTCTCAATTCCAAGACATACTATAATTTTTCGATTCTCTTTCCTGTAAATAAGGATTTTATAAATCATGCGAATATAGACCTTCAATTGAATGGTCTCATGGATATAACAATCCTACAAACTTCAGAAGAGGGAGTTGCAGATTTAAGTGAGGTCTTGAAAGATAATTTGGGTTTAGACTTTAACTTTTTTAGCCAAAAGGAAAATTACGATTATTTTAATGAATACTATCTTCATTCATTAAAAATCATGGCGACAATAACCTTTGTTTTGCTTGCGGTTATAACTTGTATTTCTGTTTGGAACGCATTAGTCAGTGTTCGCTTAATGCTGAAAGACTTTACTATTAATTTATTGGTTGGATTAAGCTATTCAAAGCTAAGAAAAATATTTTATATCTATTTTGGAATGCTTTCCTTTATTAACCTTGCAGTTGTTTTCATATTCACCGCTTTTAACAGGTATGGCTGTTGGATAAGAAAAGACGCTACTTTTGTTACTTACGGACTATTTGGGTTGATTGGAATGGACTGGCTGGCTTTATTGGTAGTGGTTCTTTTGGATATTATTATTGGAATAATGATTGTCGAAACTATGTTAAGGAAAATCAAAAGAATTCCAATTTCTTTGGGGGTATTACAATGACTAAGATTATCGACTTAAGCATTAAAGAAAAAACCTATAAGAGTAAAAATTCGCAGCTTTCAATATTAAACAATTTCAACCTTGCAGTCGCTGCTGGTGAAAAAACCGCCATTGTAGGAGAATCCGGTGTAGGAAAAAGCTCGTTGCTTAATATTATCGGATTGATAGATAGGAATTATGTTGGCGCATATACTCTTTTTGGTTCGAAAACAAATAGCTTACATACAAGCGAGTTGGCACAGTGGCGAAATCAAAAGATTGGTTTTGTTCTTCAAGAGTCAGCACTTATCAATTCTTTGACAATTGAAGATAATATCAAATTGCCTTTACTTTATGCAGGTTCTGGAAAAAAAGAATTTAAGGCAGAAGATTTCGAAAGTGTAGTTGATGCAATTGGTATTAAACCAATATTAAAAAAGAAGCCGCTTGAATGTTCTGGTGGTGAAAAAGCAAGGGCCGTATTTGCCAGAGGAGTAATTATGAAACCTCAAATTATTTTGGCTGATGAGCCAACAGCATCTCTGGATGTGGAAAACAAAGAAAGAATTGTAACATTGCTTTTCAAAATGAACAAGGAATTTAGCACTACAATTATTACTGTAACTCATGATTTGGAAATAGCTAATCGTCATGATAGAGTAATTCATCTTGAAAGGAATAAATAAAATGGGATTTTTTGCAATGGTAGCGTCAATGTTATTAGGAATATTTTTTATTGCACTCGGAATAGTATTTGTTCTTATTGCGGTTTATTTTTGATATCCCAAATAAAAAAACGGTTTGCAATTTGAGGTAATTATATGCAGAAAAAAAATATGAAATGGTTATTATGTCCTCTTCGCGGCAGTAAAACCCGTAACAGGATTAGAGAGGATACCATTTTGAAAAACTACCCTCTTTGCTGTCGGAAGTGCAAGCAGGAAGTTTTGATTGAAGTCAAGGACTTACAAGTAACTGTCATCAAAGAGCCAGACGCATAAGACGCAGAGCCGATGAGCTTGTGAAATAAATCACAGTTTGTTGGCTCTGTTTTAGTTCATAACATTGGACAAGCGACTTCGGCGAATACCTTGAGGGAATGACAGACAGGGAACGGAATACCGAGGTAAAGACCGTTGCCGATTTACTGGATGAAATTGAGGACGAAACCCTGTATCGGGCATTGCTTACGGTGGACAGGCGTCCCCTGCAAATTATCCTGTTGAAAATGCAGGGCTATTCCACAAAGGAAATTGCCCCGCTTGTTGGATTGACAACAGGGGCTGTCTTTGCAAGGCTAGACCATCTGCATAAAAAGCTGCGGAAGATTTTATAACTATCTAAGATAGACGGTTTTTCAGCGGGCTATTGGATGGGGATAAAACTCTCCCATCCAATTTAAAATTAAATGAATAAAAATCCCGTCCACAGGGAATACTAAAATATTTGCCCAAAATCTTGACATGGGTGCAGCCGCTGCGGTATTCTGGAATACCCATAAGGGAATTGGAAGATTGAAAATGAAATAGCACATAAATGGAAGAATGGAATGTCAGCCAATGGATAAGGCTGACCGCCGCCGAATGTATGCTGCCCTTTTCGGCTGGCGTATGGCAGCATGGTTTTAAATCCCAAAGCCGTTACATAGCATTGCGAATCCGAGCAGGAGAAAACGCTCCCGTTATTCGTGGTGCAGTGTAGCGGCTTTTTCATTTATCCAAGAATTTTTGGGAGCAGAAAGCAAATCCGAAACGGAAGCCCTGCCCAGAAAAGCAATCGCTGACTATGAAGAACAGAAATTCGTTGTGAAGTCTGAAAACATCACGGTTGGCGAAATGCTGGATATGTGGATTGAAGAAGATTTGAAGCCCAGCAATTTTTTTCCCATCTTTTCCCCCTGTTTATTTGCTGCCTATATCTCTGCAATCTTTCCCTATCTGCTTTCCGCCTTTGCCGGAAGATAGGAAAAGCTCCTGCTGCCATGTTCATCATTAGAAGGTTATTTTTACTGTAACAATCCATTACTTTGTAATCCGTCCCGTTAAAGTTGCGCAGGACTTCCCCCATCTGAAAATCATGCTCCCTCTGCTCATAATGGAACATGCACCCTTTAACCCACCGCCCACATCAACGCTGCTCCTTTCCCGCAAAAAAGCACCCAAACCCAATATAAGGCTTAGATGCTTTCATCGGTCATTCTGTTATTATTATAATTTTCCTATGCCTGCGAATGTATTGCATCATTTCTGGATAACAGATATAAGCAATACTGGTTCATGCTGATCCCTTCCTGTTTGGAATGTTCGGAAAGCTGACGGTGCAGGCTTTTGGGAATCCGCAGCTTAAACTGCCCGGAATAATCATTCAGACCATCCGGCCCGGGAATTTCCTGCCCTTCCTCCAGCGCAGCCATAAGCCACTCTTTTTTTGCATCTTCCGCATTGCTTACTGCCGATTCCAGAGTTTCTCCACAGGTCATGCACCCCGGCAGTTCCGGAAACATCACGGCATAGCCTCCTTCTTCCTTATCCGGCACAATCTCCATACGGTAAGGCAGCTCCATATATTCATTCAGCGTCATCGGTATCCACCTCACTCTCTATTACCTCCCCCAGCGACTTCCCCGCCGGAATCTGCGTCGCACTGCTTAAACTGTCATAATAATTCATCTCATCAAAGACTTCTTTCAGATGTTTCTTCCCCTCGTCGTCCATGACATAGGCAGCCGCCTTTGCCGTTGATCCATCACATTCTTTACAAGGATAATGACACCCACCGCACCGATCACGGCAATCACTAACGTCTTTAAGTTGTCAAGCGGCTTTGTGACGGCACTGGTATCTCCATCCCTCTTTCCTGAATTACAAAATCCCCATGTCTCAGTTTATTCATATATCTTTCCCATATACAATATTTTCGCAAATGTTTTGTAATCCACCTTTTCCCAATCTACCGTATCATCAAAAACAGAACAGCCATCCACCCAACTTGCCATCTGTTTAATAATGTTGTGAACCCCCTCTATGTTTAGAGCTTTTTCAGGTAATCCTAAGATATCCGGCTCATCATCAACAAGCATAATTTTATTATTATTCACTTAACAGCACCCTTCCTTTGTTTTGTAGTTCCACCTGCTCGGAAATTTAATAACTCCAGGAACTGTCACAGATTTAACCTCATCTGCTGTCGCAAATCCTTCCATGTTTTCTCCGGCAGATCCCTTATGTCCCAGTAAGGCGGGTGCCAGAAAATATAGAGTTCTATGTGTTGTATTTTCATGTCTTTCAGCTCCGACAGCCTGTCGTTGCCATACTCATCATCAAAATGCCCTGATTCCCTGTGTTCTTTCGCGTCTCTGACTCTGGATATTCTATTATTTTTATACCAGACATTCTCCTTAACTCATCTGCATAATTAATTTGTACAACAAAAAAGTGCCTAAAGATACTATTCTTCAAACACTGTAAAACTGAAAACTCTAAATCACCTTATTGTCCAAATCCCTCGCTGCTTCTGGGGAATATTTCAGAATCTTCATATGCCAAGTCTCGCTTCCACATTATCGGCAGACAGCCATCCCTCCTGTCTCGCAGAAGCTTCTCCTTTTGCAATTTCAGAAAAAAGCGTTTTAATCGCATGTAATTTTTCCAGCTCTTTCCTGCTGACTATAGCAAAATCACCGCCATTCCCACTCGTCAAATAAACCTGATTTCCTATGGAAACTTCCCGCTGCTCGAACATTAGTTTCCGAGCTTGATATGGCGGCGCAGGCGGAAACATCATAGAAAACGCTGTTTCCGCCTGCGCCGCGCAACAGCGACAGAGAATTTTATGCGGACGCTGTGATAAAGATGTAAGAATGTGCTATTTCCTTATTACTGTTTCTTCAGATAACGCAGCCACAGGCTTCCTCCCTCCGTCTGCTTCACTTCTTTTAACGTAAACGCCACAGGCCCCTTGGGCGGAAGGAAATCAGCCCGTTCAAAATCTGCAGCAGCTGCCCGCAGTCAATCTGCCCTGTTCCCGCAAAAAGATATGAAACCTGACGCTCCCTGAGGTATGCAAGGTAATCCTCCGAAACTTTTTCTGTCAAAACCTCAATCACATGGGCTCTGGGACGGCCCTTTTTTTCAATATAACCGGAATCCCACCCCAGAATCCCTTCCGGATCAATGGAAACAATATACTGATCCACATCAGACGATGCAATAGAATCCTCTTTCAGGATATAGGAGGAAGCTTTCGGCAATTCCCCGGCCAATCCGTCCGAGTAACTGCCTTTCATTGTCGTTGTTCCATAAAGCGTTGCCTGGCAGCCGTAAAATTTCCGAATATTCCCATATTCTGCAGACGCCGGAGCGCACTCCGGCGCTGAGAAAAAGGAACCGTCTATTTTACCGTCCAAGGATGTAAGCATATGACAGATTACATATGGCCGTTCCATGACACTCCTCCTAATATTTTAACTTATTCACCCATTTGTTTACCGTTTTCTGAGATGGCACACCATAGAATCCGCGCCCTTTCAGCCAATTTGTTTTGGATGAAATTTTTGCTTTTGTCTTCAGGTTCTTTCCGCTGTCCCCATGGCCGCTGCTGATGGATGTGGAGAAAGGAACTACCGTTTTCCCTTTCAGGCTTACGTTTTCCACAAGGGTATAGACAATATGGGGCGCTTCTCCCCACCAGATCGGGTACCCGATATAAACAACGTCCGCTTTCTTCACTGCCTTCTTAATCGCTTTTAAATTAGCAATTTCCGGACGCACCGTGCTCTGGGCAGGAGAAGCTGCCGATTCATGTTCTTTGACTACGCGGCTGTCATCATTCCCATAATCCAAATCTTCCTCTGTATAAGGTTCTTTTGCTTTGATTTCAAGTACCTTGCCCTTTGTTTTCTTACCAATTCTTCTGGCTGTTGCCTTTGTAGTTCCTGTGCCTGAGAAATAAAGCACTACAATGTCCTTCTTATTCTTTGCTTTTGTTTTCGCCTCAGCGGTTCCTACATCTGTCAATGATATTATCATTACAAGCGCAAGGATAAAAGATACTGCCCGCAAAACATTTTTACTTCCTTTTTTCATCATTTTTACCATTCCTTTCTCTTACTTATTTTCTGCCAATCCTCTTCCAAAACTTTTCTCTCCATACCTGACTACTTGGATGTTACAGCTTCTTCTACATATCTGCTGATAGAAACGCTGTCTCTGGTAAATATACCGTTATCCGCAATTGCCCCTTTTGCACATTCCCTTACAAACGCCACTGACTGTTCATACTGCGAGACGTTCATAGAAGCTGACTGGGAAATTGGATAGATATGCTTTCCACTGAAATCATAACTTTCCAGAAATGTTCCCACTGTCATAGGTGCGGTATGCCACCAGATAGGATAGCACAATATGATTTTATCATACTGTTCTACCGAATCCAACTTTCTTTGATGGAAGGCCAGGCATTGGCTTCCGCTTCATCTTTCGCATCCCCATATGCAGTTTCATTATAATCCGTGCTATAGGGCGTTTCCCGTTCGATCCGGAATGCATCTGCTCCCGTCTGCTCTATCACATTCTGTGCAATCCTTGCACTTGTCTCGCTCCAGGAAAAATATGCTACTAATGCCTTTCCGCCTGCCGGACCACTTTACGCCCCTTTTGGGCCGCTTGATTTAAAGCCGCTTTCAGCTTTACTTTCTTTCCTTTTCAAGGTATATACCCTTTTATCCAAGTGTATGGAATACTTTTTCTCCTGAACCGCCGCCTGAGCCGGCATACACTGTCCCAGGATAAACGATGCCGCAAGTACCTAAATCAGCAGCTTTCTGTGTATTTTCCTTATCTCTAACACTTTCAAATCTTTCTCCCTAATTCACCTGCTTCTCTTTGATTCGTTGCCATCCCAGCATATTCCATCCCATAAAGCTTTGCAAAACGGCTCATGGTATATTCTCCAGCTTCTATCATCCATTTCTCAGGCGCAGCCCCCTGGAACAGAAAATAGAGCGTCCTTCCCGAAAATTCCCCATTTTTCACCAAACCATAAAAACGATCCAGCAGGTTACGTACAGAACCGCAGATATTATGCCAGTACAGAGGCGAACCCATTACAATCACTTCAGCCTCCTTCATCCTGTCAATCACTTCCTCAAGCTGATCGCCTTCCAATTTCTGCCCATAACTGCCAATCCGGTAATCGGTCAAATTCAAACTCTCATACTCTTTCCCTGTCAAAAGAGCTTCTGCCAGTGCAGCGGTATTTCCATGCTTGTTTGGGCTCCCATTAATAAATAAAATCCTCATCTCTGATTTCCCTCCATGATTTTTACTTTAATTGTTCCAAATCCAGATTAATCCGTTATAAATATACTGCATAGCGGCATCCCCATCATGGGAATTCCCTTCCTGCACCCGATATGCCAAATTTCCATCCTTTTCATGGTCAACATCCTTAAAAATTCCCTGGGGTCCTTCCAGCATCCCCTGGATCTGGCTGGAAAATGACCCATAGGCAAAATCCTCGGTTCCCGACATTGCGTAGATAAAGAAATCTTCAGCCCCATACCCGGCGTCAGTCACCAGATTCTCCATATACGCCCCATCAGAGGTCAGGTTGCCGCTGGAAGGCAGAAAATAGCGAAAATAATCCATACAATACTGAAAGGTATGCCATGTGGTGACAGAGCCCATAGAAAATCCGGCAAATGCACGGTAGTCACGGCTTTCTTTCAATTCCTTCAGAGAAGTTCCTTCTGCATACGTGCGGTATTTGCCTTCTACCGCAGGCATCAGGTCATTGACAAGTTCATTATGGTAATTGTCGGTCAGCCGAAGGGCAAGGCCGTAATCACCACTGTCCTCTGGGCTTTCGTTGTTGTATGTGGGACAAACCACAATCATAGGCTTCATTTTCCCCTCCTGTATGCCATGATCAATGACATTTTTCAACACATTCGGATGCTCCGGCGTACCAAGATAAGTGGTCTCATTGCTCCATCCCCCATGCATCAGGTAAAACACATGATACTGCTTCTCTTCGGTATATCCATAAGGCAGATAGACATAAGCCGTCTTCTCCAGTTGTGTTGTCCGGCTTTCATAACTCATGGATTCATAAGTCTGATAACTAAGCCTTTCTATGGTTCCCTGCTCTTGTGCCGGAGTGAAATATTCTTCCGGAATCCGGGCAAGCTCCGAAGGAATCCGGGCCGCATCTGTTTTTCCCTCCATATCTGAAACGCCTCCTGGATCGGATAATTCATTTTCCTCGTTGTTTGTCTCTTCCTGTCCTGGCCGTTCCTCCAAAGCCGTCTGCGTTTCATGGTCCGTTTCTCCTTTAGGGCCAGCACAGGCTGCACAAAACGCCAATAATACGATTGCCAGGCTTAATACGACATTCTTTTTCATTCCCAGCATTCCTCTAAAATTTCAAGGACTTCTTCTCTGGATAGTTTCTTACAGCATCCTGCCGTAAGGTTACAGGTGTCAGCCACCTTCTTTAACACGCTTTTATCCGTTATTCCCATGTCACGGAATGTGGAAGGCAAACCAATTTCCTTTACAAACTCTGCAAGGGCTTCAATTCCTGCTTCTGCCAGCTCCTCTTCCGATTTCCCTTCCGGAGAGATCTCCCATACCATTTGAGCCATACGCGCAAACTGTCTGACGCCGTCTTTACAAATATGGCGATAAAGAACCGGATGAATTACGGCAAGTCCCTGCCCATGATTGCAGTCTGTATAGGCTCCAAGCTGATGCTCTATCTGGTGCGCCTGAAAATCTGTCACTTTTCCAATTTTAAGGATGCCGTTTTCTGCCATGGCAGACGCCCACATCAATTCTGTCCTTGCCTCTTTGTCATTGATATCCTTTAACAGCAGCCGGATATTGCGGATTACATTACGCATTACGGCTTCTGCAATTTCATCCGATAACGTGACCTCCCGTGGGGAACCCAGATACGTTTCCATACTGTGGCTCAACGTATCAAAAGCTCCTGAAATCACCTGTCTTGGAGGAAGGGACATGGTATAGGCTACATCCAGCACTGCGAATTCTGCATAAGCGCCCAATACCCCCGCTTTCTCCTTCGTATCCTCATTAGTGATAACTGCGCCGTTATTCATTTCCGCACCAGTTCCAGAAGCGGTAACAATTGCTCCCATGGGAAGAAATTCCGTGGGATACACATGATCTTTAAATTCCATTTCCCAGATATCTTTTTCGGCCGCTGCCTGTGCCGCTATAATTTTGCAGCAGTCTATCACAGAACCGCCGCCTACTGCAAGGATAAAATCTACGTTTTTTTCTTTTGCAAGGGCTGCGCCTTCCTGCACTTTCTTATAAGTGGGATTGGGCATAATCCCCGGAAAATCAACAATCTCTTTGCCTGCTTCCTTCAGATAGCCGCAGATTTCATCATACACGCCGCTTTTCTTTATGGAGTTTTTGCCGTATGCCAGCATAACGGTTTTTCCTGTTTTTGCAAGTTCTGCCGGAAGCATTTTAGCTGCCGCTTTGTCACCAAAATATACCTTTGTGGGATAAGAATAAATAAAATCCTTCATTGTTTTTCTCCTTTCGCTATTCCTTCTTCGTAAAAATACAGACAGGTTTCACTCTTTTTTCCTCTATATTTTAATTAAAATTCCCAGCCCACTGTCTGATTTCTGCTTCACTGTCCGCAACATCATTTCTGGAAAGGGACAGGGTATTATCGCTTACCGAAGCATCGGGCTGCAATTGGGAAATATCGCTTAACGTATTGGAAAAACCGCTTCCTCCATGTGTAACAAATGGAATAATCGTCTTTCCAGTAAAATCATATTCTTCTAAAAATGTATAAACCGGCATAGGCAAATCACCCCACCAATTGGGATAACCCAAAATAATTCTGTCATACTGTTCTAAGTTTTCTATATGATTTTTCAATTCCGGCCGCAAACTGGCATCCTGTTCCTCTGACACCTGTTCCACTAATGGATCGTGTTCCAGAGGATACTCTTGTGTCGTCTCAATTCGGAATAAATCGCCACCCACTGTCTCCTGCACGATTCTTGCAACATACTCTGTATTGCCGTAAACCTCATTCTCTTTTACCACAATACTTGCACCTGCAATCGCATCCACGCCATCCGTATTTTCATTCTCTGGTATGGAAAAGTAAGCGATTAAAGTCCGTGAAGAACCGGCGCCTTCTGCCTGTTCCTGCTCTGTCCCTGCAGACGCTTCTGTATTGCCCGCAGGAAGCTGCAGCCCATTTACCCATTCCTTCACATCATCCTCCGAAGCCCTTGACTGGAACCTCTCTCCTTCCTGCCAGTCCCCGGTTCCTGCCAGTTCAGACAACAATTTTCCGCTTTCCCCTAACCCGGAAGTGGATGAGGTGCAGAAGGGAATCACCGTTTTCCCTGTAAAATCATTTGCTTCCACAAAGCCATTCACTGGCCATGCGGCAATTCCCCACCAGATAGGATATCCGATAAATACCGTGTCGTAAGAATCCCAGCCAGACACTTCTGTTGACCTCAATTCCACCGCTCTTTCCGCTTCATTGTCATGCTCTCTGGATACCCTGCTGTTTTCATTTGTCCAATCCAGATCCGCATCAGTATATGGCTCTGCGGGCTCCAGTTGAAAAAGCTCCCCGCCTGTTGCTGCTGCAATGTAATTTGCAATATTTTCTGTGTTTCCGGATGCCGAATAATAAACCACCAGCGTTTTCCCGGCTGTGCCGCCTTCATTTTCCTCATCGTTTTTTGCTTCCCCGTCTGAAGCTTCCGACGGCTCTGACACATCCTCGTTTGAATCAGAAACAATTTCCTTCTCCGGTTCACGCTCTGTCTCCCCAGCGGTATTCTGCTGCCGGCTGCTGCAGGCAGTAAGACTAAAGACAAATACAATACTGATCAAACACGCAACAATTTTTCTCATGATAAATTCCTCCTCATTTCTGAAATAAATTTTTCCAATGCATCTATTCCGGCAAAAGCAATTTCTTCCTCTGTCTTGCCCTCCGGGGAAATTCCCCATACATGAAGGGCAAATCTCCGGAACTTTACCGGACGCTCCTGATAAATACCGCGGAAATAAGCTGGAATATCTTCACTGGAATTACATGCTATACAAATTCCCGTCTGATCTCCCTTATAGCTGCATTGAGTATCGATACATTTCCCCAATCGGATGATCCCATTTTTTGCCATCGCTCCATTCCACATCAGGTTGCTTCTCGCCCTGTAATCCTTCGGATTCAAAACTGCCGCTCTGAGATTGCGGATCACACTGCCCATAAGGGCTTCGGCAATATTATCTGATACATTATCTTCATCCGGCCCGCTGAAATAAATTTCCATAATGTTAAAAAAGATTCCTAAACCGCCGGATATCATTTGATTGTTAGGTACACTGTAGGTGTATACAGGGTCCATCAGCGCAAACCTGGGGCTGCATTTGGGGTAATCCCGCCCGATTTTGAGCTGCAGCTTCTCATTGGTGAGAACTGCCCTGCCATTCATTTCGCTTCCAGAACCTGCCGCCGTTACAATTGCCCCGAAAGGCAGCGGCTCACACTCAATAATGCCGGGACGCTCCCAGAATCTCTCCCAGATATCTCCGTCATTAACAGCCGCCAGGGAAATTGCCTTGCAGCAATCCATCACAGAACCGCCGCCTATGCCCAGGATCATATCTGCCTGGTTAGCTCTCGCCAGCTTCCGGCCTTCCAACACTTTTTCATAAGTTGGATTCGGCATGATACCGGAAAACTCAATGATATTTTTCCCGGCTTCCCTCAATATGGAAACCACTTCATCATAAATTCCATTTTTCCTGACGGAGCCTTCTCCATAGCAGAGCATAACCGTATCTCCATAATTTTTCGTCAGACAAGCCAGGTATTCTTTGACACAGCCTTTCCCAAAATAGACTTTTGTTGTATTTTCAAAAATAAAATTATTCATCCAGCTTCACCTCACTTACCCATCTGTTTCTCCCAAAAGGCCACGGCCTCATCCAGCCAGCCCTCTGCCGCTGTTTTTGTTCCCAGCCCGAATCCATGTCCAAGGCCGGGATAACTGTGGAACTCTGCGTCAATCCCAAGACCTTTTAAGGCATTTATTCTGTTTTCCATTGTCCGCCAATTTGCTATCCCGTCATTTTTTCCCACACAGGCGTAAGTGGGCGGATCATTTTCTGTATAATCGGAATGCCCTGTATACTGCATGACCACTGTGCCGGGACGGGGAAGGGAATTCCCTCCGAACTCTTCGGGGCCGTAAGATCCCAGCCAGGCCGCCATTCTTGCCCCTGCAGAACCGCCCCACAGAGAATAGCATTCCGTATCCACCTCCAGTTCTTCGGCATGTTCAAAGATAAAGCTGATTGCCCGCGCCAAATCTTCACAAGCCGTCTGTGCTCTAGGACGATAAATCAATGCAAAAGCGTGATATCCCTTTTTGGATAATTCCAATGCATGGGGAAAACTGTCCTGCATGGCCCCTACATAGGCAAAGCCGCCGCCTGCACTGCACAGGGCAAACTTCTCTCCGGCATTTCCTCGAAAGAAAAACAGGCCGGTATCTTCTTTTGCCGGATCAGCCTCTTTTTCCTCCTGGGTATAAATGTCATAAAAAATCCTTTCTCCGGCTTCTGCCTGGGCTTTCATATAATTTGCAATCTCCACCGTCTTATCCGGATCGATATTGCTGTACCAGGTCAGACTGAGATTCCCCAGCGTATCCCCGCTGTAATATCCGCTGTCTGCTGGAAAAATCAATCTGCCATAGGCTCCAAAATCCGGATTGGATATAACTTCTGATATGGGAGTCTCTGCCGTATATGGTTCTTTGCTTTCTTTGGCTCCTCTCACGGGTTGTTCCTGCCTTTCTTCCTGCTGTCCAAAATCTCCTGCTGTTTCTTCCCCTGTGGATTCCGTATTTTCCACACTTTCCTGTGGATTTCCGGCGCCGCATCCAATCAAGAAAACCAGTAAGCAAACCAGACAAACTTCCGCTGCAATATGTTTCAACGCCTTCACCTCCATTCTTCTGATAACCATTCCGCCTGCACACAACATCCTCAATTTTTACCTGCAGTCCAGAGAACTTTCCTGTTTTCCTATAATATAAACAAAACGAGGCTTCATGAGAAGTCTCGTTTTGTTTCTTAGTTTATACCTAAAAGTTATAACTCAATCTTAAATTCATTTTTCATTCTGTAACTCCATCTTCTGTATCCTCCTTTATCTTCTGTATCCTCAATTCCATTTTGGAACCGTTAAAGCTGATCATCAGGACGCCAGCCATTGCCACCACAAAACCTATGAAAAAGCCTTCTGCACCGCCGCAAGAAATTCTTTCACAGTTTCTGAAGGCTGAAGAGAATACAAAAGCCCATAGGGAATGCTGTGCTCCCACTCCACCGGGATGACCTTTAGCAGAGGATGCACGCTTGCCCAGCCGGAAATGGCCAGCAGCACATCCTCACTGTTTTCACAGCGGTTAAAGGCTTCCATGTTGTAGAAATCAAAATCCACAATATGGATCTGACTGTGATTCTGCCAGATATCATCCCGAAGCCTGTCCACATAATCGCTCCAGTTCCGGCGCATCAGCATCAGATTCTCCCCGTACAAATCCTCTATCTGCAATTTGTCCTTTGCAGCAAGCCGATGGTGAATAGAAACCGCGCAGCAAAAAGGTTCCTGAGATAATTCCAGTCCTGCGCAGCGGCGAAGGCCAAGCATGGTGTCATCAAAAATTCCACCCACCACATCAATATGTTTGCCAAGGTTTCCAAGGATTTCCCTGGCGTTTTCCGGCGTATTTTCAAAGGGAATAATCTGAAACTTCATATCCGGGCAATGCACCTGTATTCTGGTCCAAAGCCCCATCAGAAGCTGTGCCGGGGTCATAGGAGAACTGCCGATCCGGATGACTTTTTCGTCTTTTTGCATGGCGTTTTTTGCCCGCGTCACAGAATCCCTGCAATACTGAATAATATATTTTGTATCCTGATACAAAGACTTTCCTGCGTTTGTCAGGGTTAATCCTCTGTGAGTCCGCTCAAATAATTTAACATCCAAAGAAGCCTCCAGCAGATTAATCTGCTTAATCACTGCGGTGGGAGTAATATAGGCTTCCTCAGCGGCCTTGTTAAAGCTGCCTGCGTCTGCCACCCGGATAAATGTTTCAAGCTGCGGATTATACATGATATTCACCTTCTCTTTCCTTTTTATGCATCCTGGTCTACTGTATAAACCATTCCACTACCATCCCCTGAGCCTTTCTGTCATAATAAATGTCCTGGTACTCCATCCCTTTCTGGCTGATTCTGGTTCCGAGAAACAACCCTGCTTCTTTTCCTTTTTCCGTGACTGCCTTGCAGCGCAGTCCATCCACAAGCTTTTCTTCTGACAATCCTCGCTCCTGGGATCTTCGAATGATTTCAGCTCCTGATGTTTTCTTCACTGTATCGGCGTCCCTCAGTTCATTCAGCTTCACCGCCAGCTCCGGCGCAAGATATTTATCTGCGTAAGGAAACTGCTTTGCCTGGGTTTGGCTGATGAAAAATTCTGCTTTCTTCTTTTTCCTTCCTGTATTTGCCGGCTGCTTGCCAGTTCCAGCTGTACGGCCGGCTTCCTCCATTTCTCCGAAATACAGTTTTTCTCTCTCTTCTCCAGTGTATGCTCTGATTTCTTCCAAAAACGGTTCCCCGTACTTTTTAAATTTATGCTCGCCCACGCCGTTTACTTCCAGCATTTCTTCCCGGGCAAGGGGAAGCCGGACGCACATATCTACCAGTGTTTTATCGGAAAATATAATATAGGGCGGCATTCCCTCCCGTCTGGCAATTTCACTGCGCAGGCTCCGCAGACGTTCAAACAACTCCAGACCCCTGGAATTCAGAATATCGGATTTGCGCCTGGAGACAGAAGAAGCAGGTTTTTCCGGAAGGGAGGATAATCCCCCTTTTACCTCTCTTACCACAACCTTTCCCATTCCCTGTGCAATTTCATCTGATTTGCCTGTCAGCCTTAACAGTGCATATTTATCCGGCGTAACTGTCAGATAACCTTCCATCAACATCTGGTTTATGATCTGCTTAATTCTCTGTTCTCCCAATTCCGCCAGGCTTCCGTAAGAGGAATAAGAGGTCATTCCATATTCCCTAAGCTTCGCCCTGTCGGCTCCTGCCAGCGTGCCTGCCGCCACATTAATTCCATACCTGCCCCGCATCTCTCTCACGCAGGAAATAATTTTTTCGGCCTGAGCCGTCACATCGGTTTCTTCAAATTCTTTTCGGCAATTGCCGCAGTTTTGGCAGTCTCCTCTGCTCTGTTCTCCGAAATAATTTAAAATATAGGCGCGCAGGCAATTTGCAGACAGACAGTAATAATTCATAATGCGCAAACGTTCGGTGTCTTTCTCCCGGATGGCCGCAAGCTCTTCCTCGGTAAATTCCGGATTCTGCTCTTTACTCTCCAGCAGGAACTGATTAATCATCACATCCTGGGGCGAATACAGAAGAATGCATTCTGCCGTCTCCCCGTCACGGCCGGCCCTGCCCGCCTCCTGATAGTAATTTTCCAGGCTCTGGGGCATATTGTAGTGAATCACATAGCGGACATTGGATTTATCAATTCCCATGCCGAATGCATTGGTGGCAGTCATTACAGGACATCTGTCATAAACAAAATCCTCCTGACTCTGTCTGCGTTCCTCCTGGCCCATTCCCGCATGGTATTTTGCAGAAGGGATTGCCAAATCCTGCATTTTTTCAAAGAGAGCGTCCACATTTTTTCTGGTGGAACAGTAAATGATTCCGCTTTCTGCAGGATGCGCTTTTATGTAATCCAGTACAAACCGGTCTTTCTGTTTAGGCGTTTCCACCGCAAAATACAGGTTCCCGCGGTCAAATCCCGTAATCAGAAGTTCGGGCTGTCTCAGCCCGAGAACGCAGACAATATCTTCCCGAACATGCTCCGTGGCCGTTGCGGTAAATGCGCTGACAATGGGGCGGCGCTCCAACTGCTGCAAAAACCGGACGATTTTCAGGTAGCTGGGCCTGAAATCCTGGCCCCACTGGGAAATGCAGTGAGCCTCGTCCACCGTAAGCATAGAGATTTCCGCCTGTTTTGCAAATTCCAAAAAAACATAAGTTTCCAAACGCTCCGGCGCTGCGTAAATAATTTTATAGGTTCCTTTTGCAGCAAGCTGCAGAGCTTTCGCAATTTGATTTTCTGTTAAAGAACTGTTGATATATGCAGCATGGATTCCTGCCTGATTCAATGTCTGAACCTGATCCTTCATCAGGGAAATGAGCGGTGAAATGACAATGGTAATGCCTGGCAAAAGAAGGGCGGGGACTTGATAACACAGGGATTTGCCTGCGCCGGTGGGCATTATGCCCAGTGCGTCCCTTCCTGACAAAACAGCGTCTATCAGGGTTTCTTGTCCCTCTCTGAACTGACTGTAGCCGAAATACTTTTTTAAGATGTCAAATTTATTCATACTGGTATTGAATTTCCTTCCTTTTAAACTTTTTCCCAGGCGCCGATGCGGCCGCTTTATGCATAAAATAGCTGTACAGCTGCATCTCAAAGATCCTGTTTGACACTGCCGCAGCCCCTTCCTTATCTTTAATAAATCCCAGCATCGTTCCAATATTAATCACTTTGTTATATTCATGATATGGATATAACATTCCTCTAAAAAGGATATTCTGCGGCATTATATTAAGTTCCGGATACTCCGTCACTTGTTTTATCATATCATCATACAATGTATTGGGCCTTTTGACCAATATTTTTACTGCTTCTTGAAGCCCTTCTCTTGCCCATGGACATTTTTTCATTCAGCAATTTACAGATATAAGAAACCAAAAACGGATAACCATAGGTATACTCAAATATCAGTTCAGACATCTCTGCCACATTCATACCAGTCATTCTGTTTCCCTCGTATTCCGTCAGCATTTTTTCAATGCCTGCTAGTTTCACCATGGCTTTCCCACACTTTCTCCTTCCGTATTAACTCCCGTTTACAAGTATTAATATACCACACAGCTTGGAAACCTGTAAAGCCTTCGGCCTTTTTAATATTTCCCCAGCGTTTAAGAATTTTCCGATTTGGAAAATATTTTTTTATTAATTCGAAAATTATGGTCTTTTCACCGAACCCAGACAGAGCTATATTATATTTGTTCAAACAAACAAGAAATGGGGCCTGATTTATGGAAATAAGATTATCACAAAAAATAAAAGCAAACAAAAGAAATTTTTCTCCTATGAATTGCGCTACCGGCATTGCGACAGCATCCCCATTGCTTTATAACCATCGTTGTAGCTACCGGGAAGAATAAAACTATCCGGCGCTCCCATTAATCGAGCGGCTTCACGAACAATTAATAAGCGAGCATGAATTTCATCATTTTTTTCACAACGAAATACTGCTTGCTGCTTCCACCTTCCGGCATTCGCAAACAACCGGCAATACCATCGAAGCGCAATTCTAGTTGCTGCTCTCCATGACGTGTTCGGCGATAGCCCGTAGTGACAACCGGATATTCCGGCAGACTCTTGGCTAATGCCTGCATCTGTGTTAGAATAGTCATTAGAGTGTTATCGACTTCTCGTAACACCCACACTGTCTCCTGTACCAGCATTTTGATCGATGGGGTATCGGAAGATACTGTGGGGATGCCTTCTTTTGCCAGCGCATAAATCTTGACAGCTTTATCCTGGCTCTGGTGGTATCCCTTCTCTTTTGCCCATTTTAGATAGCTCTCTATAAGCTGTTCCTCCGATTTCTTCGTGATAATGTCATAATGCCAGTATTCTTCCGCTTCATATTCTTTCAGCCGATACCAATGGTCAATCCCACAGTTAGAGATCGTAACAGCATCCTGCTTATTTCTTTTGACACATCAATTCCTACACTTATCATCTGTAACCTCCAAAATAAATTTGTAATTGTCCCATCCACACTTATTACCACTCATTTTAGTTCGTTACACCAAAGCGCCTTGCGGTTTTCAACCTGCTTAAACGACTGCTTATAATAAGGAGTGGTTGACAGTTTTCATGACGGATGTGGTTAATCCAAAAAGCGCCTCGCCAGACCAATTACTCCCTTATCATAAAAAAATAAGTGCAGAAGGTAAAGCACGAATGATATGCTTTATCTCTTACACTTATATGGCACTAAAAAGCCGGCCTGGAAGAACTGTTCCGGCGCAAAGGCAGCGATTATCTCTGCGGGGAAGGGGCTGCAGACTTTCCGGCGGAAAAAAGCAGCGGATTTCCATTGCAAGGTGTTTTCTAAAAGAGACTTCTGTGCTGATTGCGGATGAAGCTTCTGCTGCGCTGGACTCTGAAACCTCTTTTCATATTATGAATGAGATTCTGCAAATGAAGGTTCTGACAAGGATCGTAGTTTTTCACAGCATGAATCAAAGTCTGCTGAAGCAGTATGATCAGATTATTATCATGAAAAATGGGAAGGTACAGGAGGTTGGAAGGTTTGAGGAGCTGATGGAACGGAAAGGGTATTTTTATTCTTTGTATTGTATTGAGAAAGGACTATAGACCATCAGGGTTCCTCCCGGCTTGCTATGCTGAGGGAGTTCTTGGTTTTGAGCCGGGTCCCTCCTCATGGTAAATCATGGTAAATTCCAAAACTCCTCTATGGTTTTTTTTACTTGGGGGAGGGTTATCTGGAGGCAGTCTGACCATTCCCGGGGGAAGAGGCGTTGATAGCCTTCTTCTATAAAGCGCTCGTCCAGCAAAAGAATCACGCCTCGGTCTTCTCCGGTTCGGATGACCCGTCCTGCGGCCTGCAGTACTTTGTTCATGCCCGGATAACGGAAGGCATACTCAAATCCAGCCCCCTCGGTTTCATCATAAAACTGTTTCAGGATTTCCCGCTCATTGCTGATTTGGGGCAGTCCCGTCCCTACAATCAGAACGCCAATCAAGGAGTCCCCTTTCAAATCGATACCTTCTGCAAAAATCCCGCCCATCACGCAGAACCCAATAAGGGTTTTCTTTCGATTTTCTGAAAAATTCTCCAGAAATTCCTCACGTTCTTGTTCCGTCATACCGCTTTCCTGACAGATACAGTCCATTTCTTCTAAAATTCCCTCTTGTTCCAGAAATTCCTCCCACACCTGATTCATCATCTTATAAGAAGGAAAAAACACCATATAATTCCCCGTCTTTCCCTTTGCCGTCTCATAAATATAGGCGGCAATCCGTTGAAATTCCCGTTTGGTGCGTCTGGCGTATTTACTGCTTACATCTGTTCCCACCGCCAGAAGCCGCTGTTCATTCTCAAAAACCGTACTGGCGTACACGGCATAATTTTCTTCCCTGGTGCTGAGCAGCTTCTTATAATATTGTATGGGCAGCAGTGTAGCGGAGAAAAAAACGGCGCTTCTGCCTTTCTCCAGGCATTCCTGCAAATTAGCTGCAGGATTAACGCAAAACAGCTTCAGCTTAAACCTTTTGTCCTTTTCCTGTTCCGTATAGGTCACATAATTTTCATCCGCCCGGTCATACATATTCAGAAAATGCCGCACTTCCAGGTAGAATTCCTGCAGCTCTTTTTTCTCCGGAAAATTATTTTCCGTCTGAAAAAATTCTTCCAGGGCGGCTCCAAGCTGCATCAGAGAAAATACCAGATCGCCGATACTGTCTAACACCTGGTAATTTGCACACTGGCGTTTCAGCTCCAACAGCCGCTTATTGCACCGTTCCAGCGCCTGGACACATTTACGGCTGTGTGACTGCATTGCCTTTTTAAAACGCAGAAAGTCTTCTTTATACAGAACTGCACTGTACATCTCTCTTGCCCGATCCACCAAATTGTGGGCTTCGTCCACCAGAAACAGATATTCCCCTTTTACTCCCTCGGAAAAGAAACGTTTCAGGTACACATTCGGATCGAACACATAATTGTAATCGCAGATAATCACATCCACCCAAAGGGAAGCATCCAGACACATTTCAAAGGGACAGACCTGAAACTGTTCTGCCTGGGTCAGCAGAACCTCCCTTGTGATATCACGTTCTTTCAAAAGCAGATCAAACACTGCATCATTGACCCGATCGTAATGGCCTTTTGCATACATACAGTGCACAGGATTACAGTCCATTTCCTGACAAAAACAGAGCTTCTCCTTAGCTGTAATGGTAAGCACGCGCCCCTGATACCCTTTGCTTCGCAATATATCAAAGGCTTCCTTCGCCACTGTGCGGGTAATGGTCTTAGCGGTCAAATAAAAAATCTTATCCGCCAGCTCCTCCCCCACCGCCTTCACTGCCGGAAACACGGTGGTGATGGTTTTTCCAGTTCCTGTTGGCGCCTGAATAAACAGAATTTTCTTCCGGTTAATGGTGCGGTACACATCTCCTGCCAGCTCCCGCTGACCCTTTCGGTAAGGAAAAGGAAACTCCAGCCCCGCAATGGAAGCATTCCGTTCCAGCTTTGCCTCATACTGAAAATCAGCCCATTTCTCATAAGCCGCAATCAATTCTTCAAACCACTGCTGCAGCTCCAAAAAAGAATACGTTTCCCGGAATCTTCGGATTTCTTCCGTGTCCAAATTACAGTAAGTCATCTGTACCGAAATTTCCGATAGCTGCTGCTGTCGCGCCGCAATATAGGCATAACATTTTGCCTGAGCTAAATGTACCCCCGCCGGCCGTTCCATAATATTCACATCTTGGTAAATTCCTTTGATTTCATCCACAGTCACCTGTTCTTCTTCCACAATAAGCCCGTCTGCCCTGCCTTCAATGATCATAAGGTACCGCTGCCGCTTTAATTCTATTTTCAACGGAACCTCCGACTGATAGGAGGCCCCCATCCTTCTCTGAATTTTCCTGTGTATTTTGCTGCCCTCCTGCATGGCCTCCTTTTGAGCTGCCCGCCCATGCCGGTTATCAATATCACCGGAGCGCATAATAAATTCCACGAGATTTCTCACGGAAATTTTTATCTGTTCCATGCTGTGCCATTTCCCTTCATTTATTGTCTGGTCAGAAAAGTTTTCTCTGACCGCCCTGCCAGGTGCGGTCACGCAATGACATTTTCCATCCGCAGGGGTGCGCATCCGATCGTCTACACAAAAAAAGATGCATAACTTATTATGCATCTTTTTCTGACTTTTGTCTATTCCGTTGTTCCAATTTACGCTACAGCATATTTATTTAATACATTTTCAAAGGAAAGATCCTCGCCGCCGTATTTTACGGTCAGTTCTTTTCTGATACCCAGTCCCATCACTCCCAAAATAGACTTGGCGTCAATTACCATGCGCTGGTCTGAAATATCTATATCGAAATCACACATGCCAGCAGCACGAACAAAATCACATACTTCTTCAACATCTGCTAATCTAATAATCTTTTCATTCATAATTGATACCATCCTTTCTATACATTTGGACTACAGTTAAGTTCTCATCTGAACTTGTGGCAAATTATGCCACCTTTTTCCTATTTTGTCAACTCTTCTTTTTTCCTTCTCTCTTAGTAAAAAACACGAAAAACAACCATATTTTTTATACAAAACAAACTTCTTTTTTCCCAAATTCCACTAATTTCAAGTACTTCTTTCCTATAGTCCTATTCTCTTAATTGTTCACTTTTCTATCTTTTTACCGATTTTTTGTAAAAATTTGTGAAAGTTTCCATATTTTAAAAAAATCTATGTTTTGCACATAACCACCATTTCCCAATGCTTTCCTATTAAATTGTTCCCAATATCCAGAAAACTAAACTGTAATAATATTTTTTTGCATTTCTGAATGCTTTCTTGACTATTTTACGATAAAATTCTATAATAATTCGTAACTATTCAGAACTCCATGAAAGTAGAAGGTCAAAAAGGAGGCTGCCATGGAATCAAAACACATGTTATCCATTTTACAGCAGGTACAGGAAGGCGCTCTTGACATCCATACTGCTTATGAAAAATTAAAAATCAGCCCTTTCGAAGATCTGGGCTATGCCAAAATTGACCATCACAGAAAGATACGTCAAGGCGCTCCGGAGGTCATCTACGGCGCTGGAAAGACTGCGGAACAGATGGAAGGCATCATCCATTCTCTTTTGTCCCACTGCCCGGAAAATATTCTGATTACCCGGCTGTCTGAGGAATCTGCCTCTTATCTGTCCCAGCGTTTTCCTCTTACTTATGATAAACTTTCCCGCACAGGAATTGTAAACCGCAAAGAATGCATCACCGCCTCTGGAACAATTCTGGTTGCCACAGGCGGCACCAGCGACATTCCTGTTGCTGAAGAAGCCGCCCTCACTGCGGAAGTACTGGGCAACCGGGTGACGCGTCTCTATGATGTGGGAGTTGCGGGCATTCACAGGCTCCTTTCCCATGTGGACAGCATTTCCAAGGCAACGGTGATTGTGGCGGTTGCAGGTATGGAAGGGGCTCTTGCCAGCGTCATCGGAGGCTTAAGCGACTGCCCGGTGATTGCCGTTCCCACCAGTATCGGGTACGGAGCTAATTTTCAGGGATTGTCCGCATTGCTTTCCATGCTGAATTCCTGCGCCAGCGGAGTCAGCGTAGTGAATATTGATAATGGATTTGGTGCCGGCTATCTTGCCAGCATGATTAATCATATAGGAGGTAATGAATCATGAAAACATTATTTATTGAATGCAACATGGGCGCAGCCGGCGATATGCTGATGGGCGCCCTCTACGAGCTTCTAACGGAACCGGAGCAAAAACAGTTTCTGGAAACCATGAACGGCCTGTTCCCCGGCAAAATCATGATAAACGCGGTTCCTTCCGAAAAATGCGGGATCTGGGGAACTAAAATGAATGTTGTAATCTTAGGGCAGACTAACGCATCCGCTTCTCCGGAAAATGAAGAAAGACATTCTCACCCGGAGGAACATTCCCATGGGCATCATGCAGATGGCTTAGAGGGACATCCTCATGAGCACCGCCACCCACTCCATACAAGCTATCCGGAAATGCTTGCTCAAATTGACAGCCTTCCGGTTTCCGTCTATGTCAAAGAGCATGCAAAAGCAGTCTATACCCTGATCGGCGAAGCGGAAAGCTCTGCCCACCACACAGACATCTCCCAGATCCACTTCCATGAAGTGGGAACCTTGGATGCATTGATGGATGTGGTAGGATGCTGCACACTTCTGGAACTCCTGAATCCAGAACAAATTCTTGCATCCCCGATTCATGTGGGAAGCGGCAGCGTCCGCTGCGCCCATGGAATTCTCCCGGTTCCCGCTCCCGCCACAGCAGAAATCTTAAAAGACGTTCCCATATACGGCGGAACCATAGAAGGAGAACTCTGCACCCCCACCGGAGCTGCATTGCTCAAGCATTTCATCAGCCAGTTTACCCCTATGCCCCCGATGGCTGTGGAGAAAACAGGCTACGGCATGGGAACCAAAGATTTCTCCTCCGCCAACTGTCTGCGGGCTTTTCAGGGCAGCATGAGCATTTTGCCGGTTCCCTCACCCAGACAGCTTCCGGACTCCTATTCCGAAAGACCTCTTACCCGGATCACAGAGGAAGAGACGCATCCCGATTTCTACACAGAACAATTCCACAGCCTGGAACAGATTCTGGAGCTTTCCTGCAATCTGGATGACATGACGCCGGAAGCCATTTCCTATGCGGTAAACCTTCTGATGGAAGCAGGCGCATTAGACGTCTTTACCACTTCCATTCATATGAAGAAAAACCGCCCCGGCCTTCTTCTCACCTGCCTGTGCAACTTAGAGGAAGAAAGCCGTTTCAGCAGACTGATTCTGACCCATACCACCACCCGGGGAATCCGCATCCAGCCCTGCTACCGGAGAACACTGGATGCACAGTTTCGGAAAGTCCGCACCCCCTATGGAGAAATCACGGTGAAAATCAGTACTGGTTACGGCATCCACAAATATAAACCGGAATATGAAGATGTGGCTGCCGCCGCAAGGCAGTGTAAAGTGCCTTTTGCCAAAGTGCAGGAAGCTGTTCTGGAAGCCTGCCGCCATATGCAGGGATGAAACTTCATAACAGCACAGTCTTTTCCTATCCTATAAATCCTGTGAGAAAAAGAGCCTTTATCGCAATGATAAAGGCTCTTTATGTAGTACCTGCTTCGTATGGATATCTATGCAGCCCGTCAAAAGACTGGCCAATCCAAACATTTGTTCCTTACGGCAATGTGGATGCTGCTTCTGTATCAAACAAGCTTTCCTGCAATTTCACAATATCTTCTTCATTGGGAGTCCAAACCTTATCCTTCAATTCCACACGAACGATAACGCTCTGCTCATCCTCATAAGATACATTTGCCAATGCGTCCTTGAATGCATCTCTCAGCATAATAACAATCTGTTCATTTAATGCATCTTCATCGGAAGTATCTCCGTCATAAGCTTCTACTGCTGCATAAAAACTCTCCATGGTAGGTGCAAAAATATCCATCTTCTGACATTTTACTTCTACTTCGTAAACGTCATCTTTCTTTGTTGCATCTCCAACCGTATACTTCACACTCTTGTACACATCTTCTACTACCTGTCTGAATTCTGCTTCTAAATCTTCAGAAATCTGTATGCCGGTTGTCATGGTTGACATTTCTGTGTCAATCCCTTCCACATACAGCTTCTCAGCTTCTTCCTTCGTGCCAACCTTCTGCTCTACAAATTCTGTAGAATCACCCTTGTAAGAATTGTCCAACAAAGCTTTTACATAACCGCTGGCGTCAAAAGAACTGCCGCATCCTCCTAACATTGCTGCTGCCAAAACTGCAACCAGCAGTAAGGCTACTTTTCTCATTCTCTTCATAACATTACTCCTTTTCGTAAATTTAGCTACAGTATTATAGTAATCTCTTTTGCCTGTCCCGTCAATCTTTTTTTCCAGAAAATTTTCTTCAATTTGAATAAAACGACAAAGATCTGGCATACTATCAGTGAAAACTTTGCTTCCGCCGGGACAATTTGTGCCGCAGGAGGAATCTTTCTAAATGAACCCCGTATATTCTGCCCTCGGCAGAGACAACAGACAGCAAAAGGAGACTGGAATGAAAAAAAATTTTCTTCTTTGCGGATTTACCGGATGGTGCCTCGAAATACTTTTTACCGCTTTCGATTCCTTCCGCAGACGCGAACTGCAGCTTATGGGAAAAACCTCCCTCTGGATGTTTCCCATCTACGGCATGGCTGCTTTTTTCAAGCCTTTCTGCCATCTGATGAAACGTCTGCCTGCTTTGATTCGGGCATTTTTTTATTCCTGTTTTATTTTTCTAGGGGAATATGTAAGCGGCAGCATCCTGAAAAAGTATCAGATGTGCCCCTGGGATTACAGCAGCTCTCCAGCAAATATAAAAGGGGTAATCCGCTTAGACTATGCCCCGCTTTGGATGATCGCCGGACTTATTTTTGAAAAACTGCTGACAAAGTCCCCGGCAAAACAAGAGAAGAAATCTTACTGAATCTACTCTTTTGCCTCCCTTCCTCTTCCACTGTCAAAATAAAATCCAATTATCCTCTTGCGATTGATGAAACTTTATCTTGAAATTTGCCCCCTTCTGTTATATGATAATCAAAACCCATGATCCAAACTATTAAATTTCAGGAGGAAAAATATGCAACATTTAATGAGTCCGCTTGATTTGTCTGTGGAAGAACTGGACAAGCTGCTTACACTGGCAAACGATATTGAAAAAAATCCTCATAAATATGCCAAAGCATGCGAGGGGAAAAAGCTTGCAACTTGTTTCTACGAACCCAGTACCCGGACAAGGCTCAGCTTTGAAGCCGCTATGTTAAACCTTGGCGGAAGCGTCCTTGGATTTTCCAGTGCAGACAGCAGTTCCGCATCCAAAGGAGAAAGTGTTTCCGATACCATCCGCGTGATTTCCTGTTATGCAGATATATGCGCAATGCGCCATCCCAAAGAGGGTGCTCCCCTGGTAGCATCCCAGAGATCTACAATTCCTGTCATCAATGCCGGAGACGGCGGACATCAGCATCCTACCCAGACCTTAACCGATTTGCTTACCATTCGTTCCCTGAAGGGACGGCTCGATAATCTTACCATCGGTCTCTGCGGCGATCTGAAATTCGGACGTACCGTCCATTCCCTGATTCATGCTTTAATCCGTTATCCTCATATCAAATTTGTCCTGATCTCCCCAGAAGAGCTTCGGGTACCAAGCTATATCCGGGAAGACGTGCTGGTGAAAAATTATATCTCTTTTCGTGAAGTAGAGCGTTTAGAAGACGCTATGGGAGATTTGGACATCCTGTACATGACCAGGGTACAGCGGGAACGTTTCTTCAACGAGGATGATTATGTGAGAATGAAAGATTTCTATATTCTGGATCGGAAGAAAATGACCCTTGCCAAAGAGGATATGATTGTGATGCATCCCCTTCCAAGGGTAAACGAAATATCTGTAGACGTGGATGACGACCCAAGAGCTGCTTACTTCAAGCAGGCACAATACGGCGTCTATGTGCGTATGGCGCTGATTCTCACATTACTGGAGGTGGAAGTATGTTAAATGTAGGATTAATTACGGAAGGCTTTGTCTTAGACCATATTCAGGCAGGCACCAGCCTGTCCATCTATCACGATTTAAAGCTGGATCAGCTGGACTGCTGCGTTGCCATTATCAAAAACGCCCGCAGCAACAAAATGGGAAAGAAAGATATTCTGAAGGTAGAATGCGACATCGACACTCTGGATCTGGATGTGTTGGGTTTTATCGATCACAACATCACGGTGAATATCATCAAAGGGGAAACAATTGTAGAAAAACGGGAGCTTCATCTCCCCAAAGAAGTGAAAAACATTGTGCGCTGCAAGAATCCCCGCTGCATCACTTCCATTGAACAAGAGCTGGATCAGATTTTCCTGCTGACTGATCCAAAAACCGCTACCTACCGCTGCAAATACTGCGAGGAAAAGTACAAAGGTCATAAAAAATTACAATAATTATTATACTTCAAATCTCTGAACGGAACAGTAAAAAGGGGCATAAGCCCCCTTTTTATTGCCTGAATCAACAGGGCTTTTTATGATTTAGCAACCCCCTTTCCGGCAAATGATTTACAAAGATTCTCAGTCTGCACTGCTAACATTTCTTGCCCTCCTTTTTCCTTTTAAATAATGCCGCTGATATCATATAAAATACTGCGGACAATCCAACGCACCAAAGAAGAGAAACGATAAATCCGGAAACTTCTAAAGGCTTTCCTGCCAGCGCATTCCGCATGGTATCAATCACTGGCGTCATAGGCTGATATTCTGCAAAAACTCTCATAACCGGAGGCAGCGTTTCTGCCGGCGCAAATCCTGAGCTTAAATAAGGCAATATGACCATAAGAGCGGAACATGCGCTGGCCCCTTCAGCGCTGTTGGCCGCAATTCCAACCATGGCAGCCCCATAGGAAAAGGCCAGAATGCTGACAGACAGCAGGAGAAACAGCACGCCCAAATCAAAGATTTCAAGGGATGGGCGAACTCCCAGCAGCAGCGCCACCAACAGCACTACAAAAGAGGTAAGGCCGCTTCTCAAGAAGGCTTCCAGAATGTGTCCGTTTAAAATGGACGACTGTTTGATGGGCAATGTGCAAAACCTGTTCACAATGCCGCTTGTCATATCCTTATTTATCATGACGGCAGTTACGGAGGAACATTGACCGATACACTGCAGTAAAACCCCCGGCACAATATAATTTACATAAGAAACTCCTTCTATATGGATAAGACTTCCAAACAGGGACACAAACAAAATCATCATTAAGGCTGGAAGCATAATGCTGGTCAGCAATGTATCAGGATTTCTTCTGGAGCACAGTAAACAGCGCTTTGCCATCACAGCCGTATCCTTCCATCTTCTAACATAAGCTTCCATTTGATTCACCTCCTTTTTCCTGAATCATTGCCAGAAACACGTCTTCCAAATCCGGCGTCAATCTTGCAAAGTCCTGAATACTTACTTTATTTTTATAAAGTCTGTAAAAAATTTCTGCCAGCGTATCTGCTTTTCCGTCCGTAAATACCAATAATTCACGCTTCTCTGATTCCATGGACATTCTGTAAGTTTTTAAAAGATTCTTTGCCCGTTCCAGATTTTCGGCATCCTGAAATGACAATTTTATGACCCCCTGAGGAAGATACGCCTTTAATTCTTCAGGAGTTCCCTCTGCGATGATGCTTCCCTGATCCAAAATAGCAATGATATCGGCCAATTGCTCCGCTTCTTCCAGATATTGAGTAGTTAAAAAAACGGTCACTCCGGAATGATTCAGGTCTCGAATCATATTCCACATACTATACCGGCTCTGAGGGTCCAGTCCTGTGGTGGGTTCGTCTAAAAAAATCACTTTCGGATTCCCAACCAGGCTCATGGCAATATCCAGTTTCCGTTTCATACCGCCGGAAAACACAGATACCGATTTGTCAGCATCCTCTGACAGCCCAAAATATTTCAGTAATTCGCAAGCTTTCTTTTCAGGGGAAGATAGATGGTGAAGCTCTCCCATCATAATTAGATTTTCTTTTCCCGTCAAAACACTGTCCACCGCTGAAAACTGCCCGGTCAGACTGATAATTTCATGAACTTTCCGGGGGTGTTTTCCCACATCATATCCTGCAATTTCAACCTTCCCGCTGTCTGCTTTCAAAAGCGTGGTTAGGATTCGGACGGCCGTTGTTTTCCCTGCGCCGTTAGAGCCCAGCAAAGCATAAATCGTTCCGCTGGAAACCGAGAAATCAATGCCCTTGAGCACTTCCTTATCCTGGAAACATTTCCTCAAACCGGATACGGAAATTGCTGTCTTTAACTCTTCCATGTTCATACCTCCATTTGATATCTGTGTGCAGGATTTCCTGTTTCATTGATATCCTCTCTGAATTTTAAATACCGACCAAATGTATGTATATGACCTTAATAAAATTGCCTGTCATAAGGCAATTCTATTTTTCTTATTCAAAATAAGGCAATCTGCTTACACTGTTCTCGATTTCATCATCCAAAAGGGGCAGTCCCATTTTCTCAAGCATTTCTTTGATGCACCGAAACCGCCTTTGTATTTCCTCTTTATCACCAGGAAAAACAGATGGAATCAGCCAGATATCTGTCAGAACTAAAAATTCCGCCAGTTCTTTGGCATATTGTGTCTTTATGGAACCGTCCTTCTGCCCTTCCTCAATAAGTTCCTGCCAGTAAGGGCACAGCATCCGGCGGTTTGATTCAATCATTCCCGCCAGAACACGAGGATTTTTAAGCAGCGGCATTGCCTGCTCTGTCAGTTTTATCTTCATTTCTTCAGACTGATTCAGCAGGATTGCCATTTTCATTTTCTCAAGTCCGTTCAAATCCTTCCGCCGTTTCACTTTCTCAAAGGGATTGTCGCTAAAAAACATTTTATCCCCCAAAGCGTCCATAATTTCCTCTTTGGATTTAAAATGATGATAAATTGCTCCTTTTGTCAAGCCTCCTAACTCATCCACAATATCCTGAATCGTTGTGTTGTCATAGCCTTTTTCCAGAAATAACCGCTGTGACGCCTCCAATATTTTATCAACGGTGACCTCGGGATATTTATTCCTTGCCATCTTAAGAACCTCCTACATACATTCATATGGTATGTTTGTATCATAGCATGTAATTGTTTTTCTGTCAATGCTCTTCTGCCTCTGTAAAGCGTCATTCCATCCCTGTCACTGTCTGACATCAAGGTTCTTAACTCTTTTTGATAAATTCAGTCTTGCATTTCGGGCAGGTAATGCAGATCTTCCCTTTTCCTTTCGGAACCCGCACCTTCTGCTTACAGGAGGGGCACTTATAGAAATGATAAATCTTCCTCTGCTTGAAATGTTCCTTTCTCCGGTTCTTCTTCACCGCTAGCTGGTAGCGCCAATTTAAAAACTTCTGATTCTCCTGATACCGCTTTTCCACCTGTCTGGACAGCATCCGGTAATATTCATAACTCATCAGCCCCAATGCCAGCACATAAAAAATATTCCAGCGGGAAAAAAGAGAAATGAGCAGCAGTACCATGGAAGCCCCAAGATATATCTGTCCTAACTGGTCTGCGCCGTACCTTCCTGCCATAAAACGCTGCATCTTCTGTTTCATTCCTATCAACTCCTGTATTCTGTGATTTTCCTTCCATGTTTCGAAATATGTTTCCGAAACAGTGACTTGTTACAGTCTATGGTAGCGCAGAATATACAGGAAGTCAACGGAGTTATTTTCTTTTAAGAATATTTTATATTTTGTTTATTCCCAAATTTTAGCAGGTTTATTTTGGTGTATTACTGCTTCTTACTGAAAATCCCCGCAGCAAGCTGCGGGGATTATAAGCAGGGCTGTAAGCCGGGTTATGTCCTGGATAATCATCTGTCTAGCCTGACTGTTGCCAGTCAGATCCTGCGACCTACCTGAAGCTGGCGGGCCGCGTCAACGCTTCGAATCGGTCTTGCTTCGGATGGGGTTTACATGTGCCCCGGCTGTTGCCAGCCGGGCGGTAGTCTCTTACACTGCCCTTCCACCCTTACTATTATTGCTAATAGCGGTTCATTTCTGTTGCACTGTCCTTAGAGTTGCCTCCACCGGCCGTTAACCGGCATCCTGCCCTGTGAAGCCCGGACTTTCCTCACCTGCGGTCTTTCGACGCCTGCAGGCGCGATTATCTGCCCTACTTGATTGATATAACTGCAATACAGTACATATTTATCATACAATACACAGAATATTTTTTCAACAAAAACTTATATTCTGTCAGACATTAAAACAGCTTCCCCCGATAAACTCTCTTAAAATCGAATTCTTCTCAATATCCTCACTGGGCACCGGAAGAAAGTAATCCAGGAATTTCAATAGACGCTTGGCTTCCGTATATTCCGGACAATTTTTATCAATCTGAAACAGCAGCGGCTCCGCATATTGTTTCAGCACTGCAAGCTCATAAATCAAAGCGGAATTGAACATAACATCCGCTTCGTCCTGGAATGGAAAAATATACTGTTCTTCTCCCCGCCGCACAGAATCCCACATAGCAATGGTTTCTTTGGCAGAAATATTTCTGTTTCTGGCGTCCCTGACCATTCTCCGTATCATTCTTCCGTCTGTGGTGGGCAGATTATTGTGTTCGTCTATACTTAACTGTGTTAACGCACTGATGTAAATTTTCAGTTTGCTGGACTCCGGGAGTGAATAGGACAATTTGCCATTCAACCCATGGATTCCTTCTAACACCAGAATATCATTTTTGCCAAGCTGTTTGACAATTCCTTTGTACTCCCTCTTTCCAGTGCGGAAATTATAGGTGGGAAGCTCCACCCGCTCCCCTTTCAAAAGAGCCGACATATCATGGTTAAAAAGTTCAATATCCAATGCCTCTAAGCATTCAAAATTATAATTTCCATTTTCATCCTTAGGCGTATCCACCCGGTTTACATAATAATCATCCAGGGCAATGGGATGGGGCTTTAATCCCTGAGCCATCATCTGAATGGACAGCCGGTGGGAAAATGTGGTCTTTCCGGAAGAAGAAGGCCCTGCAATCATGACGAACTTCTTATCCGGCTGGGATGCAATCTGCTCTGCCAGAGTTCCGATTTTACGTTCCATCAATGCCTCTGCCACAAGAATCACGTCCCGGATTCTGCCCTGGGCCACCGCATCATTCAAGGCGCCTATGGTTCCGATTTGCATTGTTTCGCCCCATTCCGCCGATTCCCTCAGTACATGGAACAATTTATGGGAAGGGGTAAACTCTGCAGGCACTCTTGTATTTTTATCCGGAAACATCACCACAAAACCATCTTCGTAGGGTTCCAGCTCAAAATATTTCAGATATCCGGTACTTGGCGCCATATATCCATAAAAATAATCAGTATAATGGCCGATGCTGTAAATATTCACTTTCGAGCTTCTCCGATAGGAAAACAAACGCTCCTTATCATGCATGCCGGAATTCCGAAACAACTCCACCGCATCATCCGTAGAAATGCTTTTTTTCTGAATAGGAATATTTTCCTCTGCCATGCGCATCATTTCTGCTTTCAGTCTGGAAAGATATTCTGGATTTGGAGTATCTCCATTTAATTTGCAGTAATACCCCTGGCTGATGGAATGGGCCACTTTTACGGTAACCTGCTTTCCGTCGTCTTTGGCTAAATTATGTACAGCACGCTGCATCAAAAAGGTTACGCTTCTGCGGTATGCCTTTCTGCCTGCCTTATCTCTGACTGTTACAAAGACCAGTTCTCCCTCCCCTTTCACTCTCCGTCTCAGTTCACGCAATCGGTTATTGAACAGCACCAGCACAATAACGTCTTCATACTGCGGCTGGTATTCTGCTGCAATTTCCTGATAAGGCGTGCCTTTTAAATATTTTTTCTCCTCCCCGTTTATTTTAATGCTGTATATAGTTTCTTCCATATTCTTTCCCTTCTTCTTTACTGTTGATACACAAAGAGCTGCCTTTTTCCGGCATACGCACTTTTCTTATAGAAGCAAAACTGCCATTCTCCTTACTGATACACAAAAGGCTGCCGAACAGGCTGAGCAATAATCTGCATTCCCGATGTGCGGGCATTTAAATATTCTTTCATATAGGGGATAAACATTTTTTCCACTCCATAATGCCCTGCATCTATAATTGCAAGTCCTCGAGCCGCTCCGTCAATGCCGTCATGATGGTCTATATCCCCGGTAATCAGCACCTGGGCTCCCGCATCAATCGCCTTTCCGATCACACTTTTTCCAGAACCGGGGCAAATAGCTGCCCGTTTGATCCTTTTATCCGGCCTGCCAAAAATTTTTACCAGCTCTATGCCAAAAGCTTCTTTCACTTTTCCGGCACAGTCCGCCACCGTCATTTCACAGGGAAGCTCCCCAACTTTTCCAATTCCTGCCTGCTCCTGTTCCATCCAACAGGTAACATCCAATATTTTACAATCCTGAAGCTCCATTCGTTCTGCTCCAAGATCTGCCATGCCTTTTACATCAAAATTTGTATGCATGGCATAGCAGGAAATATCATTTTTGATCAGGGCAATTACCCTCCGGCCGATAAAATCCTCTGAATTCACCTGCTTCAGACCGCGAAATATCATGGGGTGATGGGTCAGCAGCAAATCCGCCTTTGCCTCTATGGCCTCCTGTATGGCTTCATCTGTGGCGTCCAGTGCGATATAGACCGTCTTTACTTCTTTTCCATAATCTCCCACCAGCAATCCCACATTATCCCAGCTGCAGGCATAACGCTCCGGCGACTGCTCCTGCAATATATCTATGAGTTCCCGGCAATTCATATGACTGCCCCCCTTTCTTTTTGTTTAACATAAGATATCAGGGTCATAATACGTCAAGGCCCTTTCGATATCCTTCAGTTCCTCCAGCAGCTCTTCTGTCCGCCTGGTTACATCCTGTCTGGCGTTTTTTTGCAGATTCTTCAGAATCTTCTGTTTTTGATTCTGCTGACGGAGCAGATACTGTTTTAACACAGGATGGCGGCGCTCTAACAGCAGCGGACCGAACTTACAGGCAACCCTGCTTTCTGCAGCATCCTCTCTGTTCCATTCCTTCCAACATGCTTTTGCATCCCGTCCAGCCACAGCAGTATTTGTTTCTTCTGTATCTGAAACGTCCGTTTTCTTTTTTACAGACTTTGCTGCAATCACAGGATAATATTTGTCCTCTTCCAGCACCATATCTTCCTCAGTAATCTGATATCCCTCTGTAAAAAGAAATTCCCGAAAAGCCGCCACTTCAGACTGGGGCTGCAAAACCAACTTTTTCGCTGCCCTTGCGATTTCTTCTCCCTGCATCAGAATTCGCCGCATCAAAGCTCCGCCCATGCCTGCAATGACAATGACATCCGCCTCCTTCGGCTTTAATGCCCGGCATCCGTCAGATAATCTGGTTTCTATTTCTTTTCTCAGCCCATATTGCAGAATGTGTGTTTCTGCCCGGCTCAAAGGCCCTGCATTGATATCCATGGCAATGGCTTTCTTTGCTTTCCCTCCGGCCACCAGATAGACAGGTATGTATCCGTGGTCTGTTCCCACGTCCGCTATCGTACTGCATTCCCCCACAAGATCCGCTACCGACTGCAGCCTTTTTGATAACTGTAACATATACAAAAACTGACTCCTATTCAATTTTGCCAACACTAATCCAGATAATCTTTCAGCTTCCGGCTCCTGCTGGGATGGCGGAGCTTACGTAACGCTTTTGCTTCAATCTGCCGGATTCGCTCTCTGGTTACATTAAATTCTTTCCCCACTTCTTCCAATGTTCTGGCACGGCCGTCATCTAATCCGAACCGCAGGCGCAGCACCTTTTGTTCCCGCTCTGTCAACGTCCCCAGCACTTCCACAAGCTGTTCCTTTAGCAGCGTAAAGGCCGCTGCGTCTGCCGGAACCGGCACATTATCATCCTGAATAAAATCCCCCAGATGACTGTCTTCCTCTTCTCCAATAGGGGTTTCCAAAGACACCGGCTCCTGGGAAATTTTCAGGATTTCCCGCACACGATCCACCGGCATATTCATTTCTTCCGCAATTTCCTCTGGAGACGGCTCCCGGCCTAATTCCTGCAGTAACTGCCTGGATACACGGATTAATTTGTTGATGGTCTCTACCATATGCACCGGAATCCGAATGGTTCTGGCCTGATCAGCAATAGCCCTGGTAATAGCCTGGCGAATCCACCAGGTGGCATAAGTGGAAAACTTATATCCTTTGCGGTAGTCAAACTTCTCCACTGCTTTAATAAGCCCCAGATTCCCTTCCTGAATCAAATCCAGAAAGAGCATCCCGCGCCCTACATAACGCTTTGCAATGGATACCACCAGACGTAAATTCGCTTCTGCAAGCTGCTTCTTGGCCTCCTGATCTCCCAGTTCCATCCGTTTTGCCAATTCAATTTCCTCTTCTGCGCTCAGAAGAGGAACCTTGCCGATTTCCTTTAAATACATACGAACAGGATCTTCAATGGAAATTCCATCCGGAACGGAAAGGTCAATGTTTTCAACTTCTACTTCTTCCTCCTCGTCTATGAGGATATCGTCATCGTCATCATCAGAAATCCGCAGTATATCAATGTTATTGGCTTCCAGAAAGTCCAGAATTTTCTCAAACTGTTCCGCATCCAATTCCATGTCATGAAAAAAGTCATTGATTTCCTGATATTCCAGGACATTCTTTTTCTTTTTGGCGATGCCTAACAATTCCTGCAGCTTTTCGATAAATTTCACACTTTTTTCTTCCATTTCGTTTCATCCTTCCATTCGTTGTTTATATTTTGTCCCTAATTGACGGAAATATTCATTACCATGAGCCTTACCATGAGGAGGGACCCAACAGCCGCAACTACTTTACACTTTCATTGTCTTCCAATGGCTGTTGGGAGGAGCCCTGATGGTCTTACCTTACCATGAGGAGGGACCCAACAGCCGCAACTACTTTACACTTCCATGTTCCTTCCCTGGCTGTTGGGAGGAGCCCTGATGGTCTTACCTTACCATGAGGAGGGACCTCTCAACTAAATCTCACCTTCCGCAGCTGCTGCAAACTCTTCTTATCCGCAACCAGTTTCTGCAACCCCTCCATATCCGCAGGCTCTAAATGGCGGGACCGTTCATTGATACTATTTTCCTTCAACCGAATGACTGTATCCTTCAATGCTTTCTCTTTCTCTGCCGGTGTCTCAATCTGCAGAATCCTTGCATTAAACAACCCTGCAATCTCCCTCTGCTGCTCTTCCTCTGTGAACATACTGACAATCTTAGCCGGATTCAGCTCTCCTGCCCGATGCTGGGCAAAAACCTCCTCTGCCGCCTGCCGGTACAGTTCCTCGGTAAAATCCTCCGGCCCTATATACGGTTCAATCAATTCAAACAGCTCTGGTTGTTCAATCAGCCAGGTCAGCATCAATTTCTGTGACTGTTTGATGCCGTCCTCCTTCTTTCGTTTTTTATTTTCCTGAACGCCGGATTTCAGCGGACGGCTCTCCCTGCCAAAGCCTGCTTTTGTTCCAAGATGCATCACCAGCTTCCGCAGATTCTCAAATCCCGTCTGATATTTCTCAGCTACGGCTTCGATATAATTATCCCGCTCTAATTCTTCCTCAAATTCCAGAATCTTTCTTGCCGCCGCATTGTAAAACGCCGTCTTGCCCTCCGGGTCTTTCATATCATATTCCCGCTCCATAGTTTCCAGTTCAAACATAAAGCTGTTTTGTGCCTGGTCGATCCGTTTTTGATACTCCTCGGCCCCCTCTGCCCTGATAAATTCATCCGGATCTTTATATGGCTTCATATTAATAATTTTCACACTGATCCCTGCATCCTTCAGCATAGGGATTGCTCGCAGCGCCGCTTTGATCCCTGCGCCGTCGCTGTCAAAGGTACAGAACACTTCTTTGGCATACCGCTTCAGCAGCGCCGCATGGCCCTGGGTAAACGAGGTTCCCAGCGCTGCCACTGCATTATCAAATCCCGCCTGGTGCAGCGCAATCACATCCATATAGCCTTCGCACAGCAGAATCCCCTGTTTTCTGGAGGATCTTGCAAGATTCAATCCATAAAGATTCCGGCTCTTGTCAAAAATCATGGTTTCCGGCGAGTTCACATACTTGGGTTCCCCCTCTCCCAGCACCCGCCCGCCAAATCCAATGACCCGATGATTCACATCCATAATGGGAAACATCACCCGATTCCAGAATTTGTCCCGGCCGCCCCGGCTCTCATCCAAAGTAACCAATCCTGAATCTTTCAGAATCTCATCTTCATATCCCTGCTTACGGAGATATTGATAGAGATCATCACTGAACTTGTTGGAATAGCCCAGCCCGAATTTCTTCATGGTCTCCGGGCCAAGACCTCTGTTAGTAAAATAATTCATAGCTGTCTGCCCCTGCTCCATACGAAGCTGAGCATAGAAATATTTCGCAGCCGTCTTATTAATTTCCAGAAGCCTTGCCCTTTTGTCCGCCTCCTGTCTTGCCTTGCCTGACATCTCCTGCCTGGGAAGATCAATCCCCGCTTTCTGTGCCAGCGTCTCCAACGCCTCTGGAAATGTGGCGTTTTCATACTGCATCAGAAAAGTAATTGCATTCCCCCCTGCTCCGCAGCCAAAACAGTAATACATCTGTTTTCCCTGGGATACGGAAAAAGACGGCGTCTTCTCGTTGTGAAACGGACACAGGCCAAAATAGGCGCTTCCCTTTTTCTTCAAACGCACATAAGCGGAAATCACATCCACAATATCATTAGCTGAACGAACCTCTTCTATCAGTTCATCGGAATAATATGGCATCTATGTCTCCTTTCCATTCATGATCCTGGCACACTTCTGGTATGAAATGTGAATATTTCAAATAACGGAAGTCCCTGCAGGCCCCATTAAAATTATAAATATTACAGATAACGAAAATTCCACAGTTCCCAGATTAATTAATCTGCCATGCCTTAGGCATAAAATACTCTTCGAATTTCGCTATGGCATAGCGGTCTGTCATTCCTGCAATATAATCACAGACCACCCGTTCCCGTTCCTCTCCCTGCTCTAACATATCAAGATATTGTCCCGGAAGATGATCAATATGCTTGTTATAATAATAGAACAACCGATTCAGCAAATCCTTTGCCCGTTCTTCTTCTCCCTTTGCCATTGGATTGCGGTACACATGCTCAAACATAAACTTCCTCAGTCCCTTCATGGCCTGCTCCACATCTTCTGACATACAGATATCGTTCTTCCCAAGACTGTTTGTTATTATATTATGTATCAGGGTATCCAGACGTTTCCGGGTAGTATTGCCCAAAACCTCCCGATATTCTGCCGGAATATCCTCTTCAGACAGTACCCGTCCCCGGATAGCGTCATCAATATCATGATTAATATATGCAATTTTATCAGAAAGGCGGACGATTTTTCCTTCCATGGTGGAAGGCATCAGCCTTGTCTGATGATTTAAAATTCCGTCCCGCACCTCCCAGGTCAGATTCAGCCCTTTGCCATTTTTTTCCAGAATCTCAACGATCCGCACACTCTGTTCATTATGCTTAAAGCCTCCTTCATAAATGGAATTCAGCATATATTCCCCTGCATGTCCGAAAGGAGTATGCCCCAAATCATGCCCCAGCGCAATGGCTTCCACCAGATCTTCATTAAGCCGCAGCGCCTTTGCAATGGTTCTTGCATTCTGGGAAACTTCCAGCGTATGGGTCAGCCTGGTGCGGTAATGATCCCCCCGGGGAGTCAGAAAAACCTGGGTCTTATGCTTCAGGCGCCGAAATGATTTGCAGTGAAGGATTCGGTCCCTGTCTCTTTGAAACACTGGCCGGATATCACATTGAGGTTCCTGCCTGTCACGTCCTCTGGAATTCTCGCTCAGAGTGGCAAAAGGGCTTAAATAGGTTCGTTCTAATAACTCCATATTTTCTCTTATGAGCATTATCCATCACCTCTATATGATATATTCCGCACAAATTCTTCATTTCCTTTATTTTTTCGCAAAAAACCACAGAATTTTACAAAACTGCCCTGGCATTTTCTGAGAACGCTTAAGAACAAAGCAAGAAAACTCCCATGCCCTTAAAAACGAGGGCACTGAAAAACACAGTTTTTTCAATTTTTGTTTTTAAGGGCATAAGAAATCCACCAGTCTCAGATTGACTTCTGGTGGATTTTCTGAATTATGGATTCCATTTGATTGAATTTATATGCTAAACCTGATTATTTTTCTTCTATTAACTTTATGATCCTTTTAAGGTTTACTGCAAATATAGTCATTGCTCCCTGCATTTCCATGCCAATAAGACCTGACGATGACGCAACGTCATAACCATGTCTGCGTTTTAATTCACTATTCTTGGCTTCTATTTTATATCGCTCTTTTGCCTTGCTTTTAAAATATTTCGTTTCCTGAAATTGTGCCTGTTCACTATGGCTGTCATAGATAAGCGTTTCCGTATATTGTTTTGATTTCGCGCCTTCTTTATAACAGCCTTCCCTATATGGACATCTTTTACATTTCTCAATATCGAAAAAATATACCACTCTTGGATTTTTACCCTCTGAGCTCCTGCTGTCTTTTGTCTTTCGCATTGCCAGATGCCCTGCCTTACATTGGTGCATACCTGCATCTTTATTAAACTCAAATTCATCTGGCTTTGTACGATTCCCCTGGGCAACAATACTGTTTCATCGGGATATAAGTTTATATTCTCCATCTTTAGCTGCATCTATATTTTCTTTGCTTGAATACGCTTTGTCTCCAATTACGGTTTCGATTTCCATTCCCGCTTCTCGGCTTTTCTGAATCAACGCCGGCAATTCTTTTCCGTCTGTTTTTTCTCCGCTGGTAACAGTTGCTGCCGTAATGATCCGTTCTTCTGTCATGGCGATATGAGTCTTATATACAAAGAAAGATGTATCGGCTGTTTTATGACCGATTTTTGCATCTCCATCCTTTGAGGTTTCCAGATGTTCCATATCATCGATGATAGATTCTTCCAACAGATTTAATTACTCGCCGCAGTCTCTTAGATTGATCCTGAAGCGCCTGACGCGGGGTTTTTTGATTGCATCTTGATTTTGTATGGGTAGCGTCTACAATAATAGATTTTGATTTTAGAATTCCTTTATCCAATGCAATCTGAGCAATCTGAACCGTTTTAGCGAACAGCATATCTAAAAGGTTCATATCTTTTAAGCGCCGCTTGCGAAACTTTGTCAATGAGCTGGAATTTATGACAGCTTCTTCCGGCGACATGTCCAGAAAATATTTAAAAGACATATCATATTTAGAACGCTCCACAACATCAACATCAGACAAATCATAAATTGATTTTAAAAGCAGATATTTAAACATTCGAATTGGCGGGATTGCTAATTCATATATTTCTAAATATGGACTTAACACCATTTTCTGCTGTTGTTCTATCATAAAAACTGAGGGGAATTTTTTTAACAGAAAAAGAGCTATTGCTAATTGCAACAGCTCCCTCTTCACATGCAGGAGATGGGACTTGAACCCACACGATATTGCTACCACAGGCACCTGAAGCCTGCGCGTCTGCCAATTCCGCCACTCCTGCGTAACACTGACAATAGCTATTATATATACTATGGAGAAATTTGTCAACACTTTTTTTCAAATTTTTCAAAAAAATGATTTTACCGATAAACGCCATAGATGAAACAGCGCCATAAAATAAAGCCCGTCTCCGATCAGCCCACAACGGAAAAGATTTGTCAAATGCATTCTAAGGAACTGTCCCTAAGGCAAATCCAAGCTTCCAATCACTTCCTTAAGGGTATCCGCCGAATGTTTCAGCAGTTCCATTTCTTCCTCATCCAAAGAAACAGGCACATGGGCTTCTATGCCGGATCCCAGCACTCTCTGTTCCGGAAATTCTCCGATTTTTACCGCTGCATACGTCAAAATATCCACCGAATGGACGCCACCAGAAGAATTCCCTGAAATAATGGCGGCGTCTGCAACATCATCATAAGTTCCGGCATAAATTTTCATCTGCCCGGAAAAAGGAATTCCATGGGCAATATCCCTGGCCTCCCCGTCTGCCTTGTCAAAATTGGCGTCCAGAAGAACAAATTCCGTAAAAGGCCTGCTCTGCATCAGGGTAAAGGCTATAGCAGAACCTACGAGCGGCTGCTATTCTTTCCTGCTTTTCAATTTTTCAAACACGCTCTAATCCTTGAGGAGTCCCGTTTCCAACGCACTTTTTCTGATTCTGGTATAAAATTCTTTTTCATCTTCGTGATGGATATACGCCCCATTCTTCTTCTGCACCTGGATAGACCCAGGGTTATCTTTGCGGACTGACAGATAGATTTCCTCTTCCCGAATCAGCTTCCATGCCTGCTCTACGGCCAGCCTTAATCCTTCTGATGCATAGCCTTTTCCCCTGCATTCTTTACGGATTCCATATCCGATATGGCCTGCGCCGTTGGCAAGGGCCTCTGTCAGATAATGGCGTATCCGGAATAATCCCACAATTCTATCATCCTCCCATAAGAAAAATTCTGTTTCCGGCACCCAGCCCTCTTTCAGTCCAACGCCCTTTGCCGCATTGAGGTAACCGGGCAATATCTTATGTTCAAATTCTTCTCTGGAACATCCAAATGCAGGATTAGTAAAACCATTTTCTTCTTCCGGAGTATTTGTGATAAACTCAAATTCCTTTTCCAGATCCTCTGGATTTGCTTCTTTTAAATACAGCATATTAGCTTCCTCTTCATTGACAATGAAATCTTCATCAAATGTATTATCACTTATCATATTCACCAAACATAACAATTGGCCAGAAATGAAAAAAAAGAGAATTTATAAATATGTATTTCAATCCTCACAAAAGTCTTAGAAATGAAAAACCCTAGTAAACTCTAAATTTACTAGGGTTAAATGCGGAAGATGGGACTTGAACCCACACGTCTATACAGACACAAGATCCTTAGTCTTGCCTGTCTGCCAATTCCAGCACTTCCGCATTTCTGACGACTTATAAATGATACCAAATTCACCGGAAAATGTCAATGGCATTTTTAAAATTTATAAATATTTTTTTTCAAAATCTTCCACCTTCATAGGTTTGTCAAAATAAAACCCCTGTATCATATGAATCTGCATCTTCTTTAATATCTCATACTGGCGCTCATGCTCCATGCCTTCCACGCACACTTTCATACCGATGACAGAAGCAAGTTCACAGACTATCCGCACAAAAGCGTCTGAAAATTCATCGTTCCCCAAATCTTCAATAAAGCATCTGTCAATTTTGATAACGTCAATAGGCATCTCCCGGATATGATTCAGGGAACTATAGCCTGTACCGAAATCATCCAGCGCCACCCATACGCCCAATTCTTTAATCTGTCCCAAAATCCGCTTCATCCGCGTCATATCATTGATGGCAAGGCTTTCTGTTACCTCCAGCGTCAGATTCCCGGGATTCAGCCCTGTCCGCTGCAGCACATTCTTCACTCGCTCCGCCATATCATTCCGCAGAAGCTGCACCACGGAAAGGTTCACATTTACCTTATATTCCGGATGCCCGGAATCATTCCAATGCTTGCAGCGGCGGCAGGACTGCAGCAGCACATGATCCCCGATTGGATTAATCAGCCCCAGATATTCTGCAAGAGGAATAAACTCTGTCGGAGAAATAAATCCAAGACTCTCGCAATTCCAGCGAATCAACGCCTCTGCACCCATACAGGGATGATCCGGCTTTGAAACATCCACAATTGGCTGGTAATAAACCTCAAATTCATTGCAGGCGTTTACAATGGCATTGCGCATATTTTTTTCCAAATCCAAACGCTTAAAAGCGCTCCCTTCTTCCTCTGCCGTGTAAAACACGTACCTGTTTTTCCCCGTCGCCTTTGCCTCAAAAAGAGCCAGATCCGCTTTCTTGATCAACTCCTGCACCGTATCCCCATCTGTGGGAAACCGGACAATTCCCATGCTCATGGTGCAGTAATAATCCGCCCCTTTCAAAAACCAGGGTTTCTCAAAAATTCCGCAGATATCTCCCAAAATTCGGTTTAACATAGAAACCCTGGTATCTGTTACAATAATAATAAACTCATCTCCGCCCATCCGATAACAGCTGCTTTGAATTCCTGAAATCCTTTTCAGGCTGCGGGAAATCCCCTGCAGCAGCACATCACCGTACTGGTGACCCAAACCACCATTAATATGCTTGAAATCATCCAAATCCATATACAAAAGCGCGCCTTCTCCGCCCTTTTCCCTGATCAGAGAAATCTGCTCTTCCAAATCCTTCTCGCAGCGCATCCTGTTATAAAGGCCTGTAAGAAAATCATTGTTGGCCTGCTTTTCAATTCTCTGCTGATACTGTTTTGTTTTTGTAATGTCATATACCGTATACAGTTCTGCGGCGCTCTGATCCATCCAGCGTATTTTCTTCCTGTGGACATCAAACCACCTGTCATCTTCTTCTATATATAACTCTCCGCTGCTGTCTTCTTCCCCGCCTTCCAATGCCTGGGACAGCAGCTTTTTCACGGTTTTTCCGTCCATTTCGCCATTTAGAAAAGCGCTGAACCTCTCATTTGCAAACAATACCTTTTCCTGGGAAGAGCATACGCAGATTCCACAGCCTACGTTATTTAAAATTTCCACTCCAGAAATATAAAAGCTCACATCCATCTCTTCTGTCTGTACCAGCTTACTGCTTTCTTCCTGCTTTTCTGTCTGCTTTATCATTTACATCGATTCCTTTTTTCAATAATAAACAAACTGTACATCCCTTTTTCATCCATACTGTATTCCTTAAGCAAGGTAAATTTTTTTCTGAGCCGGAGCTGCTTTTTGATATAATTTTTCTCATTGGAATACAGAATCATCCTGCCGCTGTCCGTCAAAACCTCCTCTGCTTTCTCAAAAAATTTCCGATAAAATAAATCATGCTCCTCTCTGGATTTCTTTCCTCTGTCCGGCATATTTGTAATAATCTCGTCAAAAAGATATCCATGCTGGAAGGTAAAAAAGTCCCGATGGATATAATTTACCTGCTTTCCCGCCAGTCTTGCGTTCTCCCAGGCTCCGTCAATGGCTTCCCCGAACGTATCAATCCCATACATCACCCTGGCCGGACATATTCTGTCCCGTTCCAGCAGCATCGTCCCCACACCGCAGAAAGGGTCCAGGATCTGCGCCTGTTCGGCCAGATAAGGTCTGGCTAAATACGCAATCAGAGCTGCCTGTTCCGGCCGTATGGACGCGGCTACTGCGCGTTTTCGATAGGCAAAACGATCCTCCTGAAAAGTATACAGCTTCACCAACGGCAAAAACGATCCTTCCCGGCCTTCCATCAGTCGGATTTCCACTTCATAATCTGAGGCAGAATTATACAGCCTGCGTCCGGTTTCCTGTTCCAATGCAAATCCGCATTTTTTAACAAAATCACTGCGTTTATTCAGGGGCATCCGGCTGTGGATTCCCAAACGGAAGCAATAACTGTCACTTGCTTTATGAGCCTTGTCCAATAATTCCAGAAGATTCGATTCTGCCAATGCCTTTGCCGCCAGCTTGGGATTGGGCTCTAGCCTCTTAAGATTCAGCGGAAACAGCATTTCTCTGTATGTGGGAATTGCCAATATGGGCCTGATATGGCTGGTAACGACGCGGACTCCGCTTTTCAAAATAGCAGTGTCTCCATTCTTGATCTGTTCTGCCGTCGCCTGCTGATATTGCTTCCCGGTGGTAAGAATCAGTTCATACGTCTCATCATATCCCTGAAAAGTATGTTTTTTCAAAGGCTCTTCCCGGCCCACAAGGGACCGAAGGATCTTAAGCTCTTCCCGAATATGCTTCTCTTCTTCTACTCCAGGCTTCACAGCCTCCAACTCCTTTAGCCGCTCTCTCAATTGGGGAAGATATTCCGGACAATCCAGCTCTGCCAGCGCAGACAGGTAATTGCTTTTAATAAAAAGCTTCTCTTCCCTTCCATACGCTTCATAAATTGGAGATGCAAATTCCTCCTTTTTAAGCCTGCCCAGTACCAGAGCTGCATTGCCCCGCACCTTGGGTTCCTCATGCTTCAAAAGGTCTGTCAAAACCCTGTAATCTCCCTGCAGCAGCTCCAGAAATTCTTCTCTGGCTTCTTCCAATTTCATTTCCTGTTTCAGAGCAATCAAAACTTTTCTCAGATCATTTCCTGTTTTCAGGCTTTCATATTGTTCCCTTATCATATGATTCTCCTGTTCTTTTACATTTTGGAACTCCCAATTCTGTTATTCATTGTACTTGATTATCCTTTGTTTGGCAATAGGCGCCGTTTATTTCAAGAAAAAAAGAAGGCTGTCATTTCCCGGCAGCCTCCTTTATTTACTTTATTCTGTTCCGTTAAATTCTGCGGAAAACAAACAGGGATGCTTTCCCTTCCACTATTCTTCCGGCTCCGTTCCATATGTATCCAGATATTTCTGTACATCTTCCTTGAAACGCGTCCAGGCGTCTTCATTTTTTACATAATAGATCGGACATTCCTTGCCAGTCACGTCATAATGACGAATGACGTCTTCCACCGGAAGGTTGAATTTGCCGCAAAGCCATGCAGTCAATTCCACCAAAGAATCATAGGTCTCCTGGGTAAACTGCCCCGTCTCATCCTTGTGGCAGCACTCAATAGACAGAGTATCCACATTGCGGTCATTGGAAGCATAAGACATCTCTGTACTGGGAATACACTGGATAACCTCTCCCTCTATTCCCACAACAAAATGGCTGCTTGCCTTCGTCTTCTGGGTATCCTTCAGGCTCTCAAAATAACTGCGGTTCTGAGCCGCTGTGGTTCCCGGATTGGCTGTGTAATGAACCACAATTCCTTTCACCTCCTCTAAGACCGTCTGAGGCCTGGAGTAAGGATTAGGCGTCAGCAAATCTACTTTAAATTCCGGAGTCTGGGCAATCACCTTCTGCTGGAATCCCTTTTCTTCTTCCTTTTCTGTCTTTACAGTCTTCGGCGCTTCCTTTTTTGCCTGCACTTCATTGGGCGCAGCATCTTTATGAAAAATCCTTGTAATTCCAAACACTATCAAAAATATCCCAAAGCCGACAATAGCCGCCCTCTTTATAATCTGTATCGTTCTTCTCCGCTTTCTGCGCCGTTTTCTGGCCAAATACGCTTCTTTCCTTCTTCTTTCTTCACTGGTCACTGTACTTCTCTCCACTCTTTCCGTAAAATATAACCCTGCTTTTTCTTTCATTTATTATAACACTACTTGTTTAAAAAAGAATTAACTTTCTTTAAATTTTTTGTAAGAAAAAAGTAAGAATGCTGCTGTTCTCATCTGCGGCGTTGGCAGCCATGCAAAAGTTAGTATTTTCACCTGCAGCCTGCCAGAAAATATTGTTCCATGATTTTCAGTGTTTCATTCAGTATTTCCTCTGTATGAGCCAGTGACAAAAACATTGCTTCAAACTGAGAAGGCGCCAGATACACGCCATGAGCCATCATATGTTTGCAGTAAGCGGCAAATGCTTCGGTATCTGAAGTTTTAGCGCTCTCATAGTCTGTCACTTCTGTTTCTGTAAAATAAAGACACCCCAGAGAACCCACATGGTTTACCTGCCAGGAATACCCGGATTTCTTAAGAATCTCCTGCATATTGCAATAAAACTTATCCGCTTTCTCATTAAGTTCTGTATAATACTCCGGATGTTCCTTCAATATCGTAAGCTGCGTGACGCCGGCTGCCATGGCAACAGGGTTGCCGCTTAAGGTTCCTGCCTGATACACGCCGCCTACAGGAGAAACCAGTTCCATAATTTCCCGTCTGCCGCCATAAGCTCCCACCGGCATGCCGCCTCCAATAATTTTTCCAAAGGTGGTAAGATCCGGTTTCACGCCGTAATAGCCCTGGGCGCCGTCTATCCCCAGACGGAATCCGGTAATCACTTCATCAAAAATCAGCAATGCGCCGTATTCTTCACAGATACTCCGAAGTCCTTTTAAAAAGCCGGGTTTAGGCGCCACTACCCCCATATTAGCCGCAACAGGCTCTACAATTACCGCAGCAATTTCTTCTCCGCATCTTTGAAAATGCTCGGTTACGGTATTTAAATTATTATACTCTGCAGACAGCGTATCCTTGGTGCATCCGGCAGGAACCCCCAGACTGTCAGGGACTCCCGCAGTCATTACGCCGGAGCCTGCCTTCACCAAAAGGCCATCGGAGTGCCCATGATAGCATCCTGTAAATTTGATAATTTTATTCCTTCCGGTATAACCTCTTGCCAGACGAATGGCGCTCATAACGGCTTCTGTGCCGGAATTTACCATCCGCACCATTTCTATGGACGGAATCAGCTCACAAACCAGCCTGGCCATTTCCACCTCAATGGCAGTCGCCGCGCCAAAACTCAGCCCTCTTTTGCATGCATCTACAACACTGTCAATCACTGCTTCCTTGGCGTGTCCCAAAATCATCGGCCCCCAGGAGCCGACATAATCAATATACCGGCTGCCGTCCTCATCATAAAGGTACGCTCCCTTTGCGCTTTTGATAAATCTGGGAGTTGTTCCCACGGAGCCAAATGCCCGTACCGGTGAATTGACTCCCCCCGGCATTACCGTTACCGCCTCCTGAAATAATGTTTCTGATTTATTCATCTGATGCTCCTTTCCTGAATCCTTCCGCTGCAATCTTCGTCCTGTATGCTTCAGAAATCTCTTCCTAATTTCCAGTAACCACAAAAGGAATGGCTGTTCCTCTGCAGCTATCCAATTCTTCCCTCGTCCATAAATTTCGCCAGCTCCTGTGCAAAATAAGTGATATAAATATCTGTTCCGGCCCGGTATGCGCTTGCTGCCATCTCGCACACGATGCCGGCCTCATCCACAAATCCCGCCTGGGCAGCGGCTTTTACCATAGAATACTCTCCGCTGACTGAATAGGACGCTAACGGAAGGTTCGTTCTGTCCTTCACTTCACGGATTAAATCTCCATAAGCCATTGCAGGCTTTACCATCAGGATATCGGCTCCTTCTGCCGCATCCAGCATCGCTTCCTTCAAGGCTTCCCTGCGGTTATGGTAATCCATCTGATAAGATTTGCGATCGCCAAAGGCCGGCGCCGAGCCTGCTGCATCCCGGAAGGGCCCATAAAAAGAAGATGCAAATTTCACTGCATAAGACATAATCGGCGTACTGCAGTATCCGTTTTGATCCAGCATCCGGCGGATTGCAGCCACCCGTCCGTCCATCATATCAGAGGGAGCCACCATATCTGCACCTGCCTGAGCCTGAGAAAGGGCTGTTTTTGCCAGAAATTCCAGGGTCTTGTCATTATCAACCTCCTGCCCGCATAGGATGCCGCAATGTCCATGGGAGGTATATTCACACATACAGACATCCCCAATCAAATATAAGTCCGGAAAAGTTTCTTTTGCTTTCCGAAACGCTCTCTGAACAATCCCATCCTGGGCGTAAGCGCCGCTGCCCATCTCATCCTTATTTCCCGGAATTCCAAAAAGCATCACAGAGGTTACTCCTGCCGCCAGAAGCTCCGTCAGCTTCTCTTCCATTCGATCCACGCTGTAACGGTACTGTCCCGGCATAGAAGGAATTTCTTCTTTTTGATTATTTCCTTCCATCACAAACATAGGATATGCCAGAGATGATTTATCCATTCTGGTTTCCCGCACCATTTTACGCAAAATGCCGTTTCCCCGCAGACGACGGGGACGATTTAATAATTCCATCTTTCTTTCCTCCTGATTTTCCTTGGCCTTTACTTCTTCACCAAATCCCCAACATGACTTCTTTCCTTTTCCTGTTTGTTTGGCCAAATCCTCTGAAACGGCTTCTTTCATTTACTTTCTTGTGCTATCTGTTTTACCAAATCTTCTGAAATGGCTTCTTTCAGATAGTTTCCGCTTTTTTCCAGTTTCTGCACATATTCCTGCTTCAGATCCTCTGTGGATCTTCTGATTTCTTCCTGAAATTCCCTGGCTGAAATCAACCCGCAGCCCTGCCCCCGAATAATAATCTGTTCCAGCCCGTCAGAGGTCACCACAGTAACCCGATACTTTTCCGCACGCTCATGGGCAAATTTTTCAATATACTGGTCAGCCGTTTCCGCCTCCTGGGTAAACACCACATGAATATTGTGATAGTCCAAAATCTCCGTTTTATGCTGCTGCACCCGGTAAGCGTCAAACACCACAATCAAATGGCAGCCCCGGATTCCCTGATAATTGGAAAGAATATCCTGTAATTTTCCCCTGGCTCCGTCAATATTGTCCTTTGCCAGATTGCGCAAATCCTCCCAGGCAAAAATCACATTGTAGCCGTCCACCAGAAGATATTCTTCTTTGATTTCCGGACTGCGGTATGTGCGGGTCACAGAGAATTTCCGTTCCTCAGACAATGATTTCTTCTTATGATATCCCTTCCGCCCTGTTTGCTTCTCTCTTTTGTTGGCGTTTAAAGCGTGAGACAATATGGCTTCCACTTCTTCTTCCCCTATCCAGTCTTCCTCTGAGAAACTGCTTCTTGTCTCCTGCTGCCCCTTTGGCTGCTTGTCCTCTCTGACGTCCTTATTTAGAAAAGAAGGACTTTCCACATGCATATATTCCTTTACCTGATTCCATTTTACCACAAAACCCGCCCCATGTGCACAAAACACAGAATCCGGAGAATGTTCCAGATCACTTTGCGCATCATAGGCTGTTTTCTCAATCACTTCCTGCTGATTCCAGCAAGGCTCATATCCTTTCAGGCTGCAGGAAAGCCGGCCATTTCCCCTTGTATATGAAATTACTTCCCGCTGATAATCCCCCAGAGCCGCCACTGAAACACTTCCCTCCAACACTGCCGTTCCTCCCTGGATCAAAGGCGGCCCGCAAGTCCCATGCATCCGTTCTATATCTGTCATTGCACGTCCCACCAAAGCCTCTGGCACTTCCAGCTGAAAGTTATAATATGGCTCAAGCAAAACAGATTCCGCCTCCATCAAACCCTGGCGCAGCGCCCGATAAGTGGCCTGACGAAAATCCCCGCCCTCTGTATGCTTCAAATGAGCCCGGCCCGCCACCAGCGTAATCTTCATATCAGTAAGTCCGGCTCCGGTGAGAACCCCTTTATGCTCCCGTTCCTCTAAATGAGTTAACACAAGCCGCTGCCAGTTTCTGTCCAGCATATCCTCGCTGCAGCGGGTATCAAACACAAGGCCGCTTCCACGCTCTCCTGGCTCTAACAGCAAATGAACCTCTGCGTAATGGCGGAGCGGCTCATAATGGCCCACCCCTTCCACCGGATGGGCAATTGTTTCTTGATACAAAATATTTCCGGTTCCGAATTCCACCTGGATTCCAAAACGAGCTTTTATCATGCTTTTTAAAATTTCCAGCTGCACCTCCCCCATAATCTGCACCTGAATCTCCTGCAAACCTTCATCCCAGACGATATGAAGCTCCGGTTCCTCCTCCTGCAGCTGATTGAGACTGGAAAGTATGGACGTTACCTGGCATCCCTCGGGCAGAATCATCTGATAGGTCAGCACAGGAGTCAGAAGGGGCTTTTGAGAATCCCGCTCCCATCCAAGCCCTGTTCCCGGGCAGGTATCGTTTAACCCGGTAACGGCACAAACCATGCCTGCCTCTGCTTCCTGGACCATTTCATATTTATCACCAGAATAAATGCGTATCTGATTGACTTTCTCCTGGGACTGGGAAGGAGCTGCTTTTACCTTCAGGCTCCCGCCGGTTACTTTCAGAAACGTAAGCCGGTTTCCCTGATGATCCCTTGCGATTTTAAAGATTTTCGCACCAAATTCTTTGGGGTAATCGGGCTTTCGGGCAAACCGTTTCAGCGATTCCAGAAAATACTCCACGCCAATTAATTTCAGCGCAGAACCAAAAAAACAGGGAAACGCCTTCCTGGCCCTGATTAACGACTGAATCTGCTTTTCTTCCACCCGTTCCTGTTCCAGAAAATACTCCAGAACATGTTCCTCGCACATGGCAATATTTTCATAAAACTCCTGAGTGTCTGTCTGGGAGAAATCCACACAATTTTCATCCAGCCCCTTTTTCAGCTGCTCTAACAATTCCTCTGCATCTGTGCCCTGCTGATCCATTTTATTGACAAAAAGAAATACTGGAATCCTGTATTTTCTCAGCAGCCGCCACAAGGTGCGGGTATGGCCCTGCACTCCGTCTGCGCCGCTAATTACCAGAACCGCATAATCCAATACCTGCAGCGTCCGCTCCATTTCTGCGGAAAAATCCACATGCCCCGGCGTATCCAGCAATGTAATGGTCATATGCCCTGTCTTCAGCACCGCCTGTTTGGAAAAAATCGTAATCCCTCGGGCCCGCTCCAATTCATAGGTATCCAAAAAAGCATCCCTGTTATCCACTCTTCCCATTTTGCGGATACTGCCGCCTGCATACAACAAAGCCTCCGACAATGTGGTCTTGCCTGCGTCTACGTGAGCCAGTAACCCCAGGGATATCTGCTGTTCTGGTATATTTTCAGATACTTCACCCATCGGAGAATGCTCCTTTCCTTAAAATAATGTCATAAATCTCCTTTCGCTCATTCTATCACTAATCAATATTCCTGACAACATCCTTATCTGCCGCTGGCAAATTCCAGCGCATCTTCATTTTCCATCGATTCCTTTTTCTTCCCGTCTGCAGAATCTGCCCAGCAGCAAATAGGCTGCGCCGGCCAGCAGAAAAATCGCCACATACCATTCCGTATGGGAATTTTCTCCTGTTTTAGGCTCATTTCCGCCTATTCCGGATACTGCCGGTTTTTGCGGTTCATTTTCCTTGGAACCGGGCATTTCCCGTTTTGGCAGTTATCTTCCTTGGAATTCTATTTTTCCTTCCCGCTTTATGGCGCCGCCATTAATTAAAATATTTTCATTAATGCTCACCTTTCCCGTCAGGGTCAGCATAATTCCGCTGTTTATGGTAATTGTTCTATTCTCGTTTATTTTCTGATGCAGGAGCTTCTGTTTCAGGAACTTCTGTTTCAAGCTCCTTTATTTCAGGCTCCTCTGTTTCAGGCTCCTTTGCTTCAGGTTCCTCTGCTTCCAAAATGCTTTTCGGCTCTTCTCTGTTATTCTGCCAAAGTTCCTCTTTCCCTTTATCTGAATCTGGTACGCCTGCCTCGGATTCTTCCCTGGTTTCGGGCAATATAGTCTCCTGCTTTTCGTCTGCAAACACTGGCGTTTTACAAAATTCTGCCGACAGGAATGCAGTAAGGACGCTGATGGCAGCCAGCTATACTGTTATACGCTTCCAATGGCGTTTTCCTTCTATGGCAGCTCTTTTTCATTCTATCCCCTTCTTTCATGAACTCCAAAGCTCTCCCTTTCCAGCACTTCCTGATATTTTCCCATCAGCTCATGATTGGGAAGCTCCCGCTCTGTAGTTCTGCTATTCCTTCAAAGATTCTTCCTGCAGCTTATCAAATTCAGCCAGGCATTCTTCCACAGTGGCACCGTTTAACAATTCCCGAACGATATTGCAGGTATTTCCCCACTGCTCCACCTTCATATTCGCATTGGAACCCAATACATAGACATTCTCATTTATTCTGTCATTCAAAGGTTTTAAAGCGTCAATACAGTCTACCTGAACATTTTTGGAGGGGGAAATCACTTTATTGGTTTCCGTGTACACCTGCAGAGCTTCATCCGAAAGAATTACATCCAGAACATTCATGGTATCCTCCATGTGTTCCGCTTCTGCGCTGACGCCATAGCCTGTCAAAGGCACCACCGGCATCTGGCCCCGTTTGCTGGGAAATCCAATCACCTGCATATTAAATTCCGGCTTTCCATAGGCTGTGTCAGCATTTGCAGCGCCCCAATACGCCATTACAATCGGCGTCTTCTGTGCCAGGAAATCCGGGCCTTCCCCTTCAATTGCCTCAGAGACATAGGCTTTCTCGGCATCCACGTATCCCTTGTCAATCAGTTCCTGCAGAAATTCAAAGCCGGGCCGCATATAATCGCTGTACTTTGCTTTTCCGTTGTTTAAAGCGGCAATTTCCTCTTCTATACTGTCTCCATTGTACAAATCTGCATAAGCCTGAGCCAGAACAAAGTTTTCCAGCCACCAGCGGTTGGCCCCTACTGGAGTTTCAACGCCATTTTCCTTAAATACTCTGCAGCACTCTAAAAACTCTTCCGGCGTATTGGGTAATTCCAGATGATATTTGTCAAACATATCTTTATTGACAAACAGCCCGTTTACCACGATTTCCTGAGGGATTGCCACTAATTTTCCATTGACGGTATTCGCAGTTCTCACAACTTCCCTCAGATTCTCTGCACAGTCGAGCCCGGACAGATCCGCCAGTTTACCTTCTTCCCCCAATGCCTGTATGGCATCCGGATTCAGCAGGTAAAAATCATCCATGTTATTCCGCGCCCGATCCAAGGCCACTTCATCATAGGTCTTCTCCTGGTAATTTTCTGCCGTATACGTCCGATATTCCACAGTTACTCCCAGCTGCTCCTCCGCCATTCCCACCGTAATGTCAAATGCTGTTCTTGAAACATTCTCATTATCCGGATCAGACTTCTCCATAGGGGCAAACAGCAAAACCGATCGAATACGCTCCTCCTCATCCTCCGTCAGGTTTCCCTCTAATACTTTATTCTGACCGCAGGCCCCTGCCGAAACCGCCATAAGTCCCGCCAGTAATACCGCTCCTAATTTCCATGCTCTTTTCTTCATTTCCTATTCCCTTCTCTGGATATATTGACGCACTGTTTTCTTTAACAGCCCCATATCCACCGGCTTTGCAATATGGGCGTTCATGCCTGCGTCCAAAGCATCCTTCACATCCTCAGCAAATGCATTTGCAGTCATGGCAATAATCAGCACACTGGCTGCATCCTCACGCTCCAGTCCTCGGATAGCCTTTGTAGCTTCATAACCATTCATTTTCGGCATCTGCACATCCATCAAAATAGCGTCAAATTCCCCAGGAGCTGAATTCTGGAAACGCTCCAGAGCCTCCTGACCGTCCTCGGCAACTTCACAGACAGCCCCTTCCAATTCTAACAGCTGTAACAGAATCTCCGCATTGATCTCATTATCTTCTGCTGCAAGAAAGCGGCAGCCTTCCAAACTGTCCTGTTCTGCACTTTCATTGTTTTCTCCTTTGTCCTCTAACGCTGCATGGAGTTCCAGAATTTTTTCCTTGAAAGCAGATACAAAAAATGGTTTTGCAAGAAATCCGTCAATTCCCGCCTGGGCAGCTTCCTCTTGCAGCTCTTCCCAGTCATATGCCGTTAAAAACAAAATAGGGACATGGGCTTCCACAACGGCCCGAATTCTTCTTGCCGTTTCTATTCCGTCCATACCAGGCATTTTCCAGTCCAGTAAAATCACATGATAAGGCTTATTCTGCTCTTTTGCCCTGCATACCTGACGGATTCCTTCCTCTCCGCTCAATGCTGTATCCGCCAAAACCCCGGTATCTTCCATCAATATCTGAACATTCCTGCAGATATCCCCATCATCATCCACCACCAGAATTCGTGAAATCTCATGATTTTTCCAGAAATTCCGGTCTACCTGTTCTTCGGGAATCCTAAGCTCCAGCTCCACGGTAAACAGACTTCCTTTCTCCACCTCACTGACCACATGGATGCTGCCGCCCATCAATTCCACAATATTTTTGGTAATCGCCATCCCCAGCCCGGTTCCCTGAACTTTATTGGTAGTACTGTTTTCCGCTCTGGTAAATGCGTCAAAAATAGTTTCCAGATACTCCGGCGTCATGCCATATCCGTTGTCCTCCACTTCAATCCGGATATGCTCGAACTGGCTGGAACGCTGCGGTAAACCGATAATCCGAAACCAGATGCTTCCGCCTTCCTGGGTATATTTGACTGCATTAGAAAGCAGGTTAATCAAAATCTGGTTGATCCGCGTCTCATCTCCCACAAGGCGCTCATTTTTTATTCCTGTAACTGTCACCTCAAACTTCTGCCCCTTAGCTTTCGCGGCAGGACGGATAATGGCGTCCACAGAAGACACCATATTGCTCAGGGTAAATTCTCCAATGGAAAGCACTACTTTTCCGCTCTCAATCTTAGATACATCCAGCACATCATTAATCAGGCTGAGCAGATGCTGGCCGGATGTAGTGATTTTCCTGGTGTATTCCCGTACCTTGTCCGGATGATCCGCATCCTTGGCAAGAAGAACGGTAAATCCCAGAATCGCATTCATAGGAGTCCGGATATCATGGGACATATTGGATAGGAACATGGTCTTGGATTTATTCGCCACCTGCGCCGCCTGCAGCGCCTCCGCCAGACGCCTGTTATGAAGCTCCCGTTCTTTCCTGGCCTTGATCTGCTGTCTTTGTGTGAAAAAATACAGGACGCAGCAGATGAAAAAAGCAATCAGCATCACAGCCGCCACAATAAAAATATTCTGATTGACTGCGCTGCCTTCCCGCTGTATGGCTTCAATCGGAACATACCCAATCAAATAAATCGCTCCATCATTCACCGCCCACATATAAACCAGGGATCTTTTCTTCTGAATGTCGTGATAAAACATCACATTTTTCCCTGCTTTTACTTTTCTTGTTATCTCTTCTTTTACATCCTCTTCTAAAATATGATTTGCACGGTAAAAATCTTCCAGATTAACATGACCGGCCTCCCGCTCTCCCATTCCTTTTGGTTTCAGTACAAGCCTCTCACTTTCTGCGTCCATAATATAAAGAGACGCCATACTGCTGTAAAATCTGTTGGGCAGCGCAGTATCAAAAGATTCATAAATATATTCAATATAAAGAGTTGCCGCTTCCTTATTTTCCTGAATAACAGGACATTTCAGGGTGTAAGCCCAGGCCCCCAAATGGTTCACATAAGATTCGGAGACTGGCAGGCCCTCCACCATTTTTCCACCAGAAAAATCCAGTTCCTCCGGATCAAAGGTTCCCCCCATATTTGTCACTCCCTGGACTTTTCCAGCAGATACCAGAGACACTTTCACCATCGTTTCATTTCCGTTATAAGATTGAATAAACTCCTCCGGATCCTCCATTAATTCTATTTCTCTGGCAATCAGCTTCTGGAATTCCGCTTCCTTTTCCAGGATTGCCTCAATGGTCCCGCGAATTAAATCCAGGCTTTCGCTTAGGTTATCAATGGCCGCTGCAGACATTTCCCTTGAGATTCTTCCTGCAACATGGAATACAAACGCTCCTAAGATACAGAAAATCAGCACAATAGGCACAATCAGGACGATACCATTGCTGTTTTTTTCTTTCCTTTGCTGTTTTTTCATTTTATAAATCACCTTTAAAATACATTACAATATTTACATTTTCTATTGTACCCTGAACGGCATGGCAAAGTCAAGAAAAGGCTGGTTTTCAACATATCTCTTTTAGCAATTCACGGATTCTTTCCGTTACCTTTTTCGCTTTCTTGTGGTTCTTTCCGCCGGCAGTCACCCCCACCGTAATCTCTCCTTCTTTTGCAACTCCCGGAAAGTAAAAATCACATTTTTCCTGATCAGAGGCCACATTTACCGGAATCTCTTTCTGGCGGCACTCCATGAAAATCATATCATTCACTTTATCCTCACAGGTGGCCGCAAGAACCAAATCCACTTCCTTAAGCTCTCCCCTTTGATACCTGCGGTATTCCAAGGTCAGGGAATTCTCCTGTTCTGCCAGCTTCTCCAATTCCTTAGAGATCATTGGCGCTGTAACCTTAACCCTGGCCCCAAACTCCAGAAGGGTAAGCACACGCCTTGCGGCAATCTTTCCGCCGCCAAATACCTGCACCCGTTTTCCCTCCATATTGATAAATAGCGGAAAATAAGCTCCCATATCCTCTCCTTTCGGTTATCGTTCCCACATCAGATAAACTTTTATTGATTTCTTTTTGAAGGCTTATCTTCTCCTTTCGGTTATCGTTCCCATATCAGATAGAGCAGTGCATTCACAATAGCCGCTGCCACATTACTGCCGCCTTTTCTCCCTTTTGCTACGATATAAGGCACAGAAAGTTCAAGAATCATCTCCTTGGACTGAACCACATTCACAAACCCCACCGGAGCTCCGATAATCAGTTCCGGCTTCAATTTTCCTTCCTGCACCAGTTCATAAATACGGATCAGCGCAGTAGGCGCATTTCCCACTGCAAATATGACAGGGCGGTTTAAGGCTGCCGCCTTATCTATGCAGGCCACCGCCCGGGTGGTCCCGTTTTTTTTCGCCGCCTCTGCCACATCTTCATCCGCCATAAAATTAAAAATTTCAATTCCAAGGCTCTGCAGGGCTTTCTTATTAATGCCCGCCTTTGCCATCTGAGTGTCGGTTACAATGCAGGCTCCCTTTCGAAGGGCCTCTAAGGCGATTTCCAGCACGCCCGGAGAAAATGCCAGATTCTCTGCATAGTCAAAATCCGCTGTAGTGTGAATCACCCGTTTAATCACTGGGGCGTACTTCTCTTCGATCTCTTTGCCGCCCAATTCTTCTGTAATAATCTCAAAGCTGCGCGCTTCTATTTCTCCAGGCAGCACCTGTTCCAGTTCTGTTTTCATTTCTATCCTCCTGTACTAATTCTTTTTCTCATCTCTTACTTCCCTTACCATTCGATTCCCTGCCTTGCCGAAATCCCCTTATCATAGGGATGCTTTTTCTTCTCCATCACAGTGATATAATCTGCCAGGGCAGACAATTCCGGCGCAGGATATCTCCCGGTTAGAACAATTTCCAGATTCTCTGGCTTTTCTTCCAGAAAATGTAAAAGCTCCTGGCGATCCACCATATTCTGGCGATACGCCGCAAGAATTTCATCCAAAATCAGCAAAATTCCCTGTGTTTTTTCCTTGTTTCCACCTTCTGTTTCCATGTCCGCCATACTCCGTGCAGCCGCCAGCACATCATGGAGATATCCGCTGTAATACGCTGCCGCTTCCTGCTTTTCCTCCGGCGACATCTGAAAGGTGAATCCAAAGCTTCTTTCACAGAGCATCAGCCTCACTTCCCGAATTTCCTGGAGTATCTTTAATTCCCCGGAATTATTTTTCTTCAAAAACTGAGCAAACAGCACGCTTCCGCCTGTTCCGGCAAAGCGGACTGCCAACCCCACTGCCGCCGTGGTTTTTCCCTTTCCTTCCCCTTCATAAATATGAATCAGACGTTTCCTGTCTGCGGAGCTGTTTTGTCCCTTCATGCCTCCACCCCTTGTTCCAGAATCTCATAAATTTTCTCCATATTCAAATGGCGGCGCATCGTATCCGCCAGAATATCATACTGCTTTTCCTTGTATTGCCAGCGATCCATTGTTTCTGCCGTCTCCAAAACAATTCCTTTCTTCTTTGCCAAAATCTTCACGAAAGCCTGGGCAATTCCCTCTCCGTCAAAAATTCCGTGGACATAAGTTCCATAGACATTTTCAAGGTGGCAGCCGTCTGATTTCTGATGCTGGCCTTCCTCTGCGCCTTCCGACTGGGCCTGTACCGCTAGCCTGGCAACCTTTTTGCCGCCGTCTTTCGTGCTTTTGGTAAGTCCCATATGAATCTCATAGCCTTCCAGCTCCATTCCGGACAATTCTGCCAGCGCCCCTGTCAGCGTTTCAAAGACTCCGGTAACCCGGGTTCTTGTTTTTTCCTTTGTAAAGGTCGTTTCCACCGGAAGCAGTCCCATGCCCCGCATCTTTCCGCCTTCCTCCACCTGGTACGGGTCTAAAAGCAGCTCTCCTAACATTTGATAACCTCCGCAAATGCCGAAAATAATACATCCTCTCTCTTTCGCCCGCAAAATAGCCGGTTCCAGGCCGCTTTCCCTGAGCCATTTTAAATCAGACATGGTATTTTTGGTTCCAGGCAGAAGAATCATATCCGGTTCTCCCAGTTCATTGACGGCTGAAACATAGGAAAGACTTACCTGCTCCATGCATTCCAGCACCGCAAAATCCGTAAAATTAGAAATTCTTGGCAGCCTGATCACCGCTATCTGAATGGGACCCTTCCCTCCCGGCCGGGAAAACCGTTCGGTCAAACTGTCTTCCTCCTCCAAATCCACCTGCATGTAAGGAGTAACTCCCACCACAGGAACCCCGGTGATTTCCTCTATCATTGCCACTCCCGGCTCCAGAATGCTTTTATCTCCCCGAAACTTGTTGATAATGGTTCCTTTGACATATTTTTTCTCTTCTTCTGTAAGCAGCTGCAAAGTTCCTGCCAATTGAGCAAATACCCCTCCCCGGTCAATATCCCCTGCCAGCAGAACCGGAGCCTTTGCCATCCTGGCCATTCCCATATTCACAAGCTCATCCTGCTTTAAATTGATTTCTGCGGGAGATCCTGCCCCTTCAATGACGATGATATCGTTTTGCCGCTCCAATTCCTGATAGGAACGCAGAATATCCGGTATCAACCGCTTTTTATAAGCAAAATATTCCCGGGCGCCCATGGTTCCAAGCACTTGCCCGTTGACAATCACCTGGGAGCCTGTATCATTGGTGGGCTTTAACAGGATTGGATTCATCAGTACCGAAGGCTCAATTCCTGCCGCTTCCGCCTGCATGACCTGGGCGCGGCCCATTTCCAGCCCTTCCCTGGTAATAAAAGAATTCAGCGCCATATTCTGTGACTTAAAGGGTGCGGCTTTATAACCGTCCTGTTTAAAAATTCTGCATAACCCTGCCGTAATCAAGCTTTTTCCCACATTGGACATGGTGCCCTGTACCATAATTGATTTTCCCATCTTTCACCTCTTCACATCTTCTCGAAAAAACCGGAGACCTTCATCCTGAAAGTCTCCGGCCGTTATGTATCCTTTATTAGTCTAAATCTGACGGCAAAATAAACTTGCCAATCAGTTCATCCAGACAAATTGCCTGTGCGGACAACTGCTGACTGGTTGCAGAAGATTGCTCTGCGGTAGCGGAATTAGACTGTACCACTTCTGAAATCTGGTTTACTCCCTGCTCCGCCTGTTTCATTGCAACAGCCTGATCTGCTGCCGTACTGCTCACTGCCCTGGAAGAAGATGCAATCTTTCCAATTCCTTCCACAACCGTTCTAATTGCCTCGGACGCCCGTTCTGCCGCTTCATTGCCTTCAGAAACTTCTCTGATTGCGCCCTCAATCAGTTCCCGCGTCTCTACGGCTGCAGTGGAACTCTGCTCCGCAAGCTGACGGATCTGATCCGCTACTACAGAGAATCCGCGTCCTGCTTCACCGGCTCTTGCCGCTTCAATCGAAGCGTTCAGGGAAAGCAGATTGGTCTGGGACGCAATATCTTCAATCTCGGAAATAATATTTCCGATCTTCTGGGAAGCCTCATTAATACGATCCATAGCAGCGACCATCATTTCCATCTCCGCACGGCTGCGGTCTGCCTCATCTGCGTACTTCTGCGCTAACTGATAAGATTCCTCCGCCTTCTCTGCAGCCATTTCAATATTATCTGTAATGGTCATAATCGTTGCCTGCATTTCTTCTACGGCGCCGGCCTGCTCTGTCGCTCCCTCCGCAAGGCTCTGAGACGCTTCCGCCAGATTGGTGGAACCGGCAGAAACCTGTGTGGACGCCTCGTCAATGGACTGAATCGTAGCAGCCATCTGCCGCTTCAGTTCACGCATAGAATGAAGAATCTGCTCGAAATCTCCGGTATATCTGGTTCCGTCTTCGGAACGCACATCATAATTGGAATTCGCCATTTCTCCCAGCAAACGCTCTTCATCCGCAATAACAAAATTCAGCGTTGTAGCCATTTCCCGGGCTACGGCTGTCATTTCTGCAATTTCATCCTGTGCAGACACTTCTGGGAACGGAGAAGAAAGATCTCCTTTTGCAAAGGTAGCCAGGCGGTCTTTCAAATGTTCAATGGGAACAGCAATGCTTTCTGCAATTGACGTGCCCAAATGAAGCGCAAGAAAGATTGATCCGACAATTGCCACAGCCAGGATAACCACTAATGCAATGCCTAATATGAAAAGCTTGTTTGACAAGGAAGAACCCTTGGACACCTTAATCTCCATTATCTCTGTCAGATCGTCATAAATCTCATTGTACATAGGAGCCAGCTGATCCATTGCCATATCCTGGGCCTGAATGCACTTCTCCTGGTCAATGGTTGCACCCAGATCCAGAATCTCCTGCTCCAATACCCAATAGGTTTCCAGCTCTGTCTTAATCTCACTGTAGATTGCTTTGTTGGCATCTGTAACCATCGTGCTTTCCAGACCCGCAAACTCAACCAGAAATTCTGCTTTACACTTATCATGCTGCGCTACCATTTCATCAATGGCTGTCTGCTCTTCATACCCTATTGTTCCGCGCAATGCTGATCTGATATCTGCAAAGCTTGCCATAGCCCGTCCTACATCTCCCTGAGCAAATCCATAATTCGTCAGCGCATCGCCATACAGATTCGATATAACAATCAGCATCACTACGCCAATGGCTGCCACAACTGCCATAATCACTGAAATCAAAGTAAATGATTTCTTCAGGCGTTCCCGAATTTTCAGGTTATTCAGTTTTTCTAACATAATCCTCTTCTCCACCCTTTTTATTTTTGTCTGTACATAGTATTTTGTATTTATAGTCTACCCCATTCTCCCTTTTCCGTCAATAATTTTAGTTCAATTTCAACAAAAAAATAACAAATTACTATCTATTTTTTCTCAATTTTCTTCAATGCTTTTACAAGAAGCTCATTTTCTCTTCTGGTCCGCACCGCAATCCGGTACCAGCCTTCCTCAAGTCCTCTGAAATTACTGCAGTCCCGTATCAGAATTCCATATTGTTTCAAATCCTGAGCCAGCCCTGCTTTGCTGCGGAAAAAAATAAAGTTTGCGGCATGGCCGTAAATCTGGATCAAATCATCCGGAAGGCGATTTCGCAGATATGCCTTTTCCTCTGACACCGCCTGTCTGGTTCTTCTTAAAAAATCTTCTTCCCGGGCAGCGGCGATCCCTGCCTCCTGGGCGGGAACCGACACATTCCAGGGCTGAGTCGCTTCCCTTATCCGGTCCAGCCTTGCTTCATCTCCGCAAAAGCCATAGCCCAGACGGAGTCCGGGCATTCCAAAAGTTTTTGTAAAAGCTTTTATAATAAAAAGGTTGGGATATTCTTTTAAATATTTTTTTACAGAGCAGGAAGCCGGGATGGTTTGGGGCTGCTGCCCCTGTTCCTGGCTGACAAAATCCAAAAAGCACTCATCCACCGCAAGGAGCGCCCCCGCCTGCCTGCACCGTTCCAGCAGCCTCTTCAACATTCCTGCTTCCGTAAGAATTCCGGTGGGATTGTTGGGATTGCACAAAAACACCATATCCACCTCAGGGGTAATCTTTCTAAGGTTATGCTCCAAAAGCCGGAATCCCTGTCCTGGCTCCAGATATTCCCAGCAGATTTCGCAGCCCACAGTCTTAAGGGCCTGCTCATATTCATGAAACGTAGGGGCAAACAGCAGCGCCTTTTTCGGCTTTTCCGCCAGCGCCAGAGAAAAAATCAATTCTGCCGCACCGTTTCCGCAGATAATTTGCTCCATATCCACCTGTTCCATCTCAGAAATCGCCTTTCGCAGCCTTTCGCAGCCCGGCTGGGGGTAGTGAAGGATTCCATCCATGGCGGATTTCGCCTGATTTAAAACATTCGGCGGCACGCCCAACAAATTAATATTCGCCGAAAAATCTATAAAATTAGGATACTGATAAATATCTCCGCCATGTTTGTGCATCATTTCCTCCTGTACTTTCCCTCCCGGACGAGGGATTTGATATTTTTGTCTATGAAGCCTGCAGGCAGCCGCCCAAGCCCTGGATCTTTTTACCGCCAGGGCGTCTCGATATCTGGGATTTCCATTGACCGCTATCTGCCGGCTTTCTCCCGAAGCAGGATCGCCCCCGCCCCGAGAACCGCTGCCGCCCCCATCATCACAGCGGCAAATTCATAGCTTCCTTTCATCATCTGAAACAGTGCAAATTTCCCCAAATGTTTGGCTGCTCCGATATTTGCAATAAAATAAATCACCGACGCCATATATCCCAGAACCACCTGATTGGTAATTCCGCTGACAAAAAATCCGATGGCGCCCAAAAAGAGGATTTCACTGAAAGAACCAACCCACAACTTTCCCCATGCAAACTGGCTTCCTCCCTGCTGCATCCTCACAAGAAACAGAGTAACCCAAGCTGCCAGAAGCATCATGGCCAGCAGCAGGCGAAGCAGATACAGCTTCCACAAGGGCATGGCTTTGGATCGTTTTAGCAGCCAGATTTCCCGGTTCTGCTCCGGCAAAAACAAAGGCGTCAGCAGAAGAATCCCGCCGAAAGCCGCATACATTTCCATCACCTTCGCAGCCTGCCCAGCATCCAGATTCCGATAACTGATAAAAAAACCGGACATCAGAAGAACCAGCAGCGCCAGCAGCAAATGAGGCGCATACTGCCTGCGGATAAAGCTACTTCCTGCGCTTAAATAATTTTCCATAAAGCGTCTCTCCTTCCCTGCGTTTTTTCTCATAAAACAATGCCGTCAGGGCCAAAAAGGCCAGCGACAGCCCAAAATAGAACCCCCGGTTTAAAAAGAGCTGCTGTCTCTGCTGCCAGAATTCACTGGTTCTTCCGAAGGCGTTCCAACGCGCCACCAGTTTCAGGGAAAAATCCCCCGTCAACGCACTGGCTCCCATCAGGCTTGCCATGGCCCAGAACACCTGGATAAAAATAGAAATCACGTTCTCTGTCAGCTCTGTAATAAAAAAGGATACGGCCAGCACAATCATGATTTCCGGCAGCAGCCAAATCAGATCGTACTTCAAAAACGCCAGCAGATCCGGAGAAATTCCCACCGTATTGGAATGATACTGGTAAGGCGTCTGTATCACAAAAGAGGTGACAACCACAGGAAGCGCGGCCATAAACACATTGGCCAGATAACGGCTTCCGATGATCTGAAAGGCAGAGGCTTTATGGGCGAACACTACCTGGGAAGCCTGAGCCCGCTTGTCCCTAAGACACCGGGTTACTCCCAGGAAAATCGGAAGAACGGAAAGGATAATTCCAGCATAATCACAAAACAGCCTGGAAACAGCTCCAGTAATCCTGTCTTTCTCACAGAGGGCTTCATATTCTTCCACCGCCTGTTCGTATGTCATAGGCACGCTTACCCCGCCCTCTATAGATTTCCTGCTGTAAGAGCTTCCGGCTCCGATAATGCTGCAGACTTTTTCCATATTTTCACAAAACGCATCATAATTTAATGATTCTTTCGCAAAAATGGAATATTCCGACTGAGCCGCCATCGCTCCTTCAACGGTGGTCCGATCATATTGACTGAAATGAGCCGCCATCTCTTTCATCAGCTCTTCCCAGGATTTTCCTGTACAGGTCTCAATAATGCCGATTACCTCATCCAACTCCCGCTGATTCAGCGTAACTCCTTTATAGAATCCCATAGGATAGGTGGCGTAAGAATTGTGTTCCGTCTCCATTACAAGCTCTGCCAGAATTTTTTCCATCACTGCCGAAGGCTCATGGCTGACAATAGTTCCATACCCTTCCTGATCTGGAAGAGGCTTTTCCATTCTGTCAGTCAAATCGCCGCTTAACTGACTGGACAGAAATATCATAAATACTGCCACATAGATATAGTATACCATGCTTTTGAGAATCTGTTTACATTCTTTTACAAATAGTGCGCCAAACATTCCATCCACCTCCTATCCCCTGTGTCCCTGGGCCTGATGCATCAGATACATATAGGCGTCTTCCACATCTGCTCCAGCCGGGCCTGCACCCTTCATGGGAGGCTTTTCTGAAATGATTTTAATAGTTGCGCTGCTGCCGCTTGTCAAAATCCCTGTCACCAGAAACTTTTCCTGTATGGCAGGCAGCTCCATGGCAGACACCTCTGCCGTATAAACTTTTCCTTTGACTGCCTCTAATAACTGAGACACTTTTCCCCGGAAAAGGATTTCTCCCTGATTCAGCACTGCAATATTTTCACAGGTGGCTTCGATGTCTCCTACAATATGGGTAGAAAGCAGGACAATCCTGTCTTTGGCAATTTCACAGAGCAAATTGCGAAACCGCACCCGCTCTTCCGGGTCCAGCCCTGCTGTGGGCTCATCCACCACGATAATTTTCGGATCGTGGATGATCGCCTGGGCAATGCCAAGCCTGCGCTTCATGCCGCCGGACATGGCTTTTACTTTCGTCTTATGCTGATCCCCCAGATTCACCTTTTCAAGCATTTCCGGCACTTTTTCGGCCCGTTCCTGCTTACTCATGCCGGAGAGCACAGCAAGATAATCCAACGCTTCGTAAGCTCTCATATTCCCATACATGGAAAACTCCTGAGGCAGATAGCCGATGATTCTGCGGATCTGGCTGCTTTGCTCCACCGGAATATTGCAAAGCGTCACCTCTCCGCTGCTCTTTTTTGTCAGAGTGGTCAGCACCTTCATCAAGGTGGTTTTCCCTGCTCCGTTAGGGCCAAGTAAGCCGAACATCCCCTGATCGATCTGCAGATCGATGCGCTTCAGGGCCTGCTTCTTTCCAAAATTTTTCGATAAATCCTTGATTTCTATTCTGGTTTCCATAATTCTTCCTCGCTTCCTTTCTCTGAAAGACAATATAGCAAGAATTTATCTATGAATTTCCTATAAATCTATATTTTTTCCAAAGGCCTTCCTTCACAATTTCCGCACTCCCGTCACCAGCCCGGCAGCGGCAATGGCCCCCTGTTCCACACTGTTTTGTAAAGACAGGCTTCCCCCATGGCTTTCACACAGCATCCGGCAGATAGACAGGCCAATGCCAAAATGCTCCCTGCTGTTTTCCTCCTCGCTGAAATACGCCTCCGTTCCCATCCGCAACGCCTTTTCTGAAAATCCGGGTCCGTCATCTTTGACAAAAACAGTCAGCTCCCTTCCTTTTAAAACGGCTTTTGCCTGAACAGTATGAACTGCGTAACGCAATGCGTTGCTCAGCAGATTTTCAAATACCTCTATCAGAAGATTGAGATCCAGAAACAATTCCTTTTCAGGCAAATCTGCATTCAGAATCAATTGAAGCCCTGCATTCTGCCTCATGCCATATATTACCGCCTCCAACTGCCCCGCTATCTGCCTGCTGCTGTGCCAGCTGCAGGAAAGCTCTCGTTTTTCAATGTTCTGAATCGTCGTCATGGTTTCAGAAAAGCGGAGCAGACGTTCCTCCTGCTCATGCATGGTATTTAATTTCTCCATCAGCATATCTTCTGTGACACGGCCGCCGGGCACATATTTCTGCAGGAATTCCGTATACCCCCGGATGACCGTCAGAGGAGTCCGGATATCGTGGGCGAAGGCCGCATTGATTTTCCGCTGCTCCTCCTGCTGCCTCCACTGATCCTTTTTCTTTTTCAGCATTTCTCTTCGCATCTGCTCCATTTCTCCGCAAAGCAGACTCATCTCATCCTTGCCCTGCCAGACAATTTCATGGCTGTAATCTCCCATATTGATATAATTTAACCCCCGGGTAATGGCGGCAATCGGGGGCTTTATCCTGGTTTCCAGAAAAACCTTCCCTGCTGCGGCAAAGCCAAGCAGAATATAAAGGTACAGGCAGGAATGGTAAAAAAATCTGAGAATCCTCAGACAGAAATCTTCCCAGTTTCCCTGTTCCGCCAGAGACGCCCGCAGCCGCGGGTCCCAGTAATAGACGTTTGTAAGCGCCTGGTTCTGCCGTTTCTCTAAAACCCCTATCCACGCCAAACAGAGATTTCTGGTAATCCAATACGCCGCGATCACTCCAACTGCACTGATGCACAGATACCAGATCAAAGCCCGCACTAGGGACTTATCCTGCAAAATTTTCCGCAACTGTTCTGTTTTCTCTTCTAACCAATCCATTTGTAGCCCACTCCCCAGACTGTCTCAATATGTTTTGTTTCCCCGTCAATTTTCTGGCGGATTCTGCGCACATGCTCTGCAATAATCGAGGGGTCCGCTTCCCCGTCAAAGCCCCGGACCCTCTCATAAATCTGTTCCTTCTCAAATACCTGCCCGCTGTGAGAAATCAGCAGTTCCACAATGGAAAATTCTGTTTTCGTCAATCCCGCATCTTCTCCCTTCAGAAGCACCTGACGTCCGGAAAAATCCACCGTCAAATCCCCCTTGATATAAACGCTGCCGCTTTGCTGCCTGCGGGCTTCTCTGCGCAGATGGGCCTCTACCCGGGCAAGCAGTTCATCCATGCCGAAAGGCTTTACAATGTAATCGTCTCCCCCTGCCTTAAACCCGTTCACTCTGTCCTGTTCTTCGGTGCGGGCAGTGAGAAAGAGAATAGGGCAATCCACATAATCCCGGATTTTTTCACAGACGGTATAGCCGTCCAAATCCGGCATATTCACATCCAGGATAATCAAATCCGGCTGATGCTTTAAGCCCTCCATGGCTTCCATTCCATTTTTGGCCGTGTAGACCAGATATCCTTCCATTTCCAGAGATTCTTTCAGAAGGTTCCGGATATCCTGTTCGTCGTCTGCTGCAAGTATTTTCTTCATGTTTGCCTCCACTTCTGAATTTGGTTCTAAAAAATCCGAACTATACATCAAGTTTTCCTTGTGTACCGCTTTTCTATCACACAGCTGTGCGGCTTATTTTTGTTTTCCCTATCATAATTGATCCCCTCCAACAAGTTCAATATAAATCGCAGAATTAAGAGACATCTGAAAACTTCTGTTTCCCGGATTCAAACAAATTCCCATAAAATCAAATTCCTTTCTGAAATCTGAGTTTATTTTCCAAACAATTCCCTGGCCTGTTTCATATTTTCCACAATGGATACCTCAAAGGGACATCTGGTTTCACACACCCCGCACTGCACACATTCTCCTGCATGGCGTTCCAGCCCTTCGTAATGCTCCCGCACCGTCTCCGGCATTTTTCCCTGGGCTCTGGCCAGATTCAAAAACTTTGTGACAGACGCCACATCTATCTGCTTGGGACAGGGCGCGCAATGGCTGCAGTACATACAATGGCCTCTCCAGCTTATATTGGGAAATGCGGCAAACGCCAGCGCATAATCCTTCTCTTCTTCTAAAGCTGTCTCGTAGGAAAGGCTTTCCCGAAGCTGATCAAAGGAATGGGCGCCTGCCAGAACGGTTGCAACTGCCGGCCGGGTCAGGGCGTAATGGAGACACTGAACCACAGTCAGGGCTTTTCCTGCTGGGGATAAAGAAGCATCCAGCAAATCTCCGCCGCCGAAAGCCTTCATTACTGTAATGCCAACGCCTTTTCTCTGGCAGGTTTCATACAAATTCTGCCGATCTGCATCCATATTCACCAACGGCTTCTCATAGTTTTTGTCATTCCACAATTCTTCCACATCCTCTCCTGCCGGCTGCAGGTCATAACAGGGATTGACGCTGAACATTAAGACCTCAATCTGTCCGCTTTCCACGGCCTTTAACGCTACCTGGGGATTATGGCTGCTTAACCCGATGTGAAGAATTTTTCCAGATTTTTTCAATTCCTGTACATATTCCATTACAGGCCCCTGGCAGATGTTTTCCCAGTCTTCCATAGAATCCACATAATGGATCATTCCCACATCAATAAAATCTGTCTGAAGCTGGGCAAGAAGTTCCTCAAATCCTGCCTGTACCTCACCGATTTCCCGACTCCGTTTGTACTGACCGTCTTTCCATATCGAACAGATGTGAGCCTGTATGATGAATTTCTTTCTTCTGCCTGCCAGCGCAAGGCCCACTGCAGTGCGTACCTGGGGATTGGACGCATACAAATCAAAATAATTAACGCCTGCTTCTTCGGCTGCGTCCAGAAGCTCCTTTGCTCCTTTGCAGTCGTTTTCGGCAAAGCCTTCGCAGCCCAGTCCGATTTCACTTACCTTTAATCCTGTGTTTCCTAATTCACGATATTTCACACTATTTTCCTCCTGCTTCTGTCAAGTTCTAAATCACTGATTTTCATGCTGTCTTGTTATGATTGCATATCTGGCTTTGCCAATTTTTCGATAATACAGCTGTGAGGCCTGTCTGCCTTATTCCTGTCATAATTAATTCCCACCAGCAAAATATCCCCTGCATAGCCTTCCAGGGCTTTGGAATACTGTCTGTCTTTGATCTGCTGTATGGCAGACTTTGCTGTCTTATCGTATTTTAATTCCACAATCAGCGCCGGTTTCCCGCAGGAAGGCAGCGGCAGAAAAACAATATCCGCAAAGCCGCGGCCGGCCGGAAGTTCCCGGATCAGCCTGTAATCCTTCCTTGCGCTGTAGTAAGCCAGGCCGATGGCGCAGGCAAGAGAATTCTCATCGTTATAAGTCAAAATTGACGCCGCTTCCATATGAGCCAAATCGAGCCCTTGAGCAACGCCTGCTTCATCTCCCAAAAGCGTATCCTCCAAAAGCTTTTCCGATGCTTTAAGAATGCGCATCACTTCCGGCCAGCCGCCTACGCTCATGGCATTTTCAAATTCCCCGAGAATTTCTTGATTGGGAATAAACGTCTCTTTTTTCTCAGAATCATATCCCAAATATCCCAGATGAATCAGCAGCGTAAGCACATCATCCTTCGTCTTGAAGGTTTTCATATCATTCTGGAAACTAAACGCGTTCACTCTGACGCGGCCGCCGCCAAGCATATGGACAATATCCTGCCTGAGCCCGTCAAAATCCATTTCCATATAGATTTTCAACGCTTCATAGGTTTCTGTAGAGGTCCAATAGCTGGAACAATGCCCGCATTTCATTGCTTCCACTACAGACCTTGGATTATAAATATGATGAAATTTCCGAAAGGCATAACCGTCATACCAACTGCTGATTTCTGCAAAATCCATTCCATACCGCCCGCACAGTTCCTTCACTTCCGTTTCTGTAAATCCAGTGTACTCCTCTAATGTTTTCTGGTCTGTCATGGAATATTCCCAGAACATATTCAGAGCAGAGTGGGAACCGTATTTCTTGACAGGCAGGACGCCTGTCATATAGGCAAGGGCTACATATTCCCTATCCTTTAAAAGATTGCGCAGAAAATCAAGATACTGTCTCTGCAGGCCTTCCGCATCCTTCTTTTCACGCATTACGCAGTCCCATTCGTCAATCAGAAAAATAAATTCCCGGCCTGTCTTTGCATATATTTTCCGGAATGCGGCGGCTAGTCCCAGATCCTGACGTTTGAGCAGCTCCCCGTAGGCTTCCCGGAGTTCTTCCAGAACCTCCTGTTCCAGATACTCTATCATTGTGAAAGAATCTGCTTCGCTTAAAAATTGCTGCACATTCAAATAAATAACATCATATTGATTTAAATGCTCCAAAAAACTGTTATTTTTCTCAATCTTACATCCCCGGAACAATTGAGCGGAATCACAGCCGCGGCTGTAATAGGCGGCAAGCATTTCAATCGTCATGGATTTCCCGAACCGGCGCGGTCTGCTGACGCAGATGAATTGCTCTCTGGTATTTAAACATCTGTTTGTATCTGCAATCATCTCTGTCTTATCCACATAAATATCGGAGCGGATAGATCTCCAAAAACCTTTATTTCCTGGATTCAAATAAATTCCCACAGGCGGCGCCTCCCATCTGATTTTCATTTATCCTTTATTATATGGGAAATGAAACAAATTAGCAATATGGGATTATATTAGGACAGAAGCATTGGAAAATAGTTTTAAACTGTACTGGTTCTGTTGATCAATCGTACGGTAAACTCCTCAAAACACAGAATATCTGACAATTCCTCCTGTAAAACATCTGTAAAAGACAAATTTGTGGATTCAGCTTCTAACAAAAACTGTTGCCATTGGATGCCTGTCACCCGATAAATCTTATCTGCTACGGATAAATATTTGATATTTTTATTCATAAAATATCTCCATTTCTATTTGTTTTTTATAACAACAAGAGCTGCTGCAGGAAAGATTCTTAATATGTGATATGGTATTTACTAATAAAATGTCCCACATCCCACATAATTTTCCTTAAAGCGTTCAAGAAAAACGCTTCCCGACAATGATGGGAATAATTTTTCAAACACACTCCTGAGCAGCAGCCCTGTTTCACAGTTATATTTACTTTATTCTAAGTTTTATACTTGCCTTTTTATTAGTTCCGTCAATTGACATTGCTTTGATTGTTACCGTCTTACCTTTTCCTGCTTTTTTGGCAGTTACTACGCCTTTTGTACTTACCGCTGCATATTTTTTATTGGAAGTGGTCCAAACTAATGTTTTATTGACATCCTTTCCAGTAACAGACACTGAGGTTTTTAACGCAATTTTCTTCCCAGCTGCAATTTTTTTGCTATCGCTCTTTATGACGATTTTCTTTATCGCATGATTTACCACAATAATCTGATAAGTTCCTGATATTCCGGAACCGTCTTTGGCTGATGCTCTGATGACTGCAGTCCCTTTTCCTCTGGCGGTTACCAGTCCTTTATCATCCACTGAAGCGACTGCTTCTTTAGAAGAAGTCCATTCCAAGCTTTTATCTGCCGCATTGGCCGGAGCCACAACCGCTTTGAGCTGAACCGTCTTTCCTTTGGCCAGTTGCTTTATAGAGCCATCCAAAGTTATTCCGTTTACCTTTATCTGATTCGAAACCTGTGTATTCACTTTCTTTAATTCCTGATAAGCTTTTTTCAACGCTTCAATAGCCTGATTTACCTCTGTTTCTGAATAACTTCCTTTCTTCTGCAAATCCAGCAAAGCCTGACAAGCTTTTTGGTAAGCATCCCAACTTTCCTTGGTATATTTTTCTTTCTCGCTGTCTGCCACAGTATAATCCTTAGCCGCCTGGTCTATTGCAGCTTTTAATTCCTCCGGGTTTGGCCCTGGGTTTGGCTCCGGACTAGGAACCGGGTTTTCCTTCTCTTCTAATTTTTGGTGTGCATCCTGCAATGCCTCAATAGCTGTATTCAACTGTTCTTCCGTATACCCACTCCCCAGGTTCTGCACTGCTTGATATGCTGTCCAATATGCATTCCAACTTCCTTCTGTATAGAAATCCTTATTGCTTTCTTCTATTTTATAGGTATCCAGCGCACCCTGACGAACAGAATCCAGTGTAACCAATCCTTTTTCTGCTGCAACAAGTCTGTCAAACGCTTCTTTTGCCTGTTCTGCTGAAACATTTTCTTTCTTTAATACATTTTCCGCCACGGTCAAAGCAGACTGAAATCCGAGCCAACTTGCACTGGTATATGTGACAGGAAGCAGCTCTTTTTTAGCAAGATACAATTCCCTAAGTTCTGCTTTAACATCTTCCGTTACAATTAATGTAAAATTGCAGTTCCCTGTCTTTTTTCCCTCACTCTCAGACGCTGTAATAGTTACAGTATATTCCCCCTTTGCAATTCCCTCCGCTATTTTTAACTGATGGGTTGTATGATCCCAAGTAATCTTTCCACCACCAGTATTTCCAGATAATTCTACTATTGGATTCTCAAAGCCCAAAACGGCAAAACTGTCTGTTTCTGCTGATGCATACCCTTCCTGCAGTCTCATGGTCGCCGGACCTTTGACTTCAGGCTGCTGAGGCACGTTCAGAAGAATTGCCGGAGCCATATCTGATGTGGCTTTCTCATATTTCCCCGTACCTTTACCGTCTGTGCCAAGGGCGCCTTCCCTGCTGACAAAATAGTGCTCCAATCCTGCAGAATCATTTACCGCTAATGTTAATGACTTTGTATTCTTCTCCAAAGCAGCATTGATAAAATCTGTAATATCAATATTTATCGGGCTTCCGTTAATAGGGAAATCCTTTTTCGGTTTATCATTTTTATCTTTTGCCCATTCTTCCCCTAACTCATATTCCTGAGACTTCCTTACTGCATTTTCCTCAACAGTAAAAGTTGGTCTATTATTCCAACTAAGTTCTGTTTCACTCCATTCTGTATCTTCCACCACTGCCGCCTGCAAAACAGCTTTCTTTCCTATCTCCGACTCTTTTCGGAATGTAATATATGTTAAGGAAAGTTCTGCCTGATCGTACTGTCCTTTCTTCTCCTCCATACCTGATATTACTTTGGCGGTTAAATATCGACAATGCCTATGGTGTTCCGGATGAATATTTGGTATCATATAATTATGGAG
>NZ_SRYA01000240.1 GCF_004793545.1 Petralouisia muris
GAAACGGAGTTAAAACAGAAATGATTATGGAGATGTCCTTTGTCAAGGTGGGTGGCAACGATTATCTGGTATTTATCGCCCCACATTTCCCTTGCCAGTTTTAATCCGATTTCGTGGCACTGTTCGGGCGTTACCTCGTCTGGCTTGAAGCTCTGGTAGCCGTGCCATGCGATATATCCGCCTGTCTTTTGGTACTGCTTCTTTGTCAAAATCATCTGCTGTAATGCGGTTTCTTTCAAACAGTTGATAGCGGAAACATACTCGCCCTCATTTGTTTTTGACGGATTTTTCACATAGGAGAACACGTCAAAGAAGTCCTGCATATCTTCATTCGGCACGGTCTTTTCTGGATTTTCTATATAGTCAATCACGTCTTTTATGCTCCCTTTGACATGCCATAGGCTCGTTACCGCCATATCAGACCGCCCCCTGTTCTGTCAATTCTTCTATGCTGAACCGTTGTGGGAGAGTTGTTTTCTGTTGCAGTTCTAAGATAAAATCCTCAATCTCCTTACAGATTTCAGTGGCGGTTGGATAGTATGGGACACACTTTTTGAAAGCGTCATGCACTTCATAGAGCTTGTTTAACAGTTCCCAAA
>NZ_SRYA01000241.1 GCF_004793545.1 Petralouisia muris
TCCTTGGAATTATAAGGTTTGCAACAAAAAATATAGTGGTAGATTTGACACTACCCCCTATTATAAGGAGGAAACCTGAATGAAACAGAAAATGAAAAGATTTATGGCAGGATTCTTAGCCCTGCTGACAGTCTTTACGACGCTGTTTGGCAATGGGATGACTGCATTTGCGGCAAATTCCAGTGCAAACATCGCTTTCTGGTATGCGTCAACAAGGGCGTCCGGCGAGGTAAGCGAGTTAAAGGCTGGTTATGACCACGGGAAGATCCTGTATGCCATACTGGACGGCAATGCCGCCTACTGCATGAACTTTGGTCTGGCGGCAGACGGCGGGCAGCTTATGAACAGCTACCCCAATTCAAGCACTTCCATGACGGCACAGCAGGAAAAACTTTTAAGTTACTGCCTGTATTTTGGCTTTAACAGCAACAGCGCAACAGCGCCGTCAAATGACCAGTGTGACCAGTTCATAGCGACACAGGCGATGGTGTGGGTGATCGTGGGGAACCTGTTCGGTACTGACGGCGGGGACTCGGCAGCAAGAAAGCTGTGCGATACGGCTCCCAACCCGTCATCGTCCTATGCCTATTATGCAAGCC
>NZ_SRYA01000242.1 GCF_004793545.1 Petralouisia muris
CGCACGGAAGCCGTACTCGGTACAGTAGCTGCCCTGAAATGCGCTTTCGGGATTTCCCCTCGCAAATGCCGCCATGTCATAGCGGTTGTGCAGAAGCCCCGTATCTTCACGCAGGGCGTTGATAACATCGTCCAGACCTGTCTTGAACTCGTCCGTTTTCCACTGTTCTCTGGTATCAAACCAAGTGGTATGAAAGCTATCTCCAGAAGTGTCAAAATCACCTCGGAGATGCCCAATACATCCCGTCTGCCCTTCAAGCTGCATACTCTGGGCGTAGGTGTATTTTTGTTCGGATTGTGTCAAAGCCCGTATCTCCATCAGCGTTCCTCCCTGCTCTTTGATTTTTTTGTTTTTTCCTGTTCCTTGATTTTTGCGAGGGCTTCTTTTGCCCATTCAGGCATCTTCTCTGGCTTGATTTCCCCAAGCACGTCGCACCTTTCCCATCGGGCGTGCTTGCCGTCCGCAAGGGAAGTGCCGAACACCGCCTGCCCCCTGCCGCCCAATGCACCGTGACCGCCGTCCGCCAGTACAAGCTGGTAGGCAGAATGCCGATATTCATGGCGGTTGACCTCGGCAT
>NZ_SRYA01000243.1 GCF_004793545.1 Petralouisia muris
TCCGTTCTGGATTTGATTTCTCTTGACTTTTGGATAAATGAAAAAGCCGCTACACCGCACCACGAATGACAGGAGTTTTTTCTCCTGCTCAGATTCGCAATGCTATGTAACGGCTTTGAGATTCAAAACCATGCTGCCATACGTCAGCCGAAAAGGGCAGCATAAATTCGGCGACGGTCAGCCTTATCCGTCGGCTGACATTCCATTCTTCTAACTATGTGCTTATTTCATTTTCAATCTTCCAATTCCCTTATGGGTATTTCAGAATACCATAGCGGCTGCACCCATGTCAAGATTTTGGGCAAACTTTTTAGTATTCCCTGTGGACGGGAATTTTATTCTTTTAATTTTAAATTGGATGGGAGAACTTTATCCCCCATCCAATAGCCCACTGAAAAACCATCTATATTAGATGCTTATAAAATCTTCCGCAGCTTTTTCCGCAGATGGTACAGCCTTGCATAGATAGCACCCGTTGTCAATCCCACAAGCGGGGCAATTTCCTTTGTGGAATACCCCTGCATTTTCAGCAGGATGATTTGCAGGGTACGCCTGTCCACCGTAAGCAATG
>NZ_SRYA01000244.1 GCF_004793545.1 Petralouisia muris
GGCGGCATCAGGGTTTTTGGAGTAGAGCCTCACTATGTCGCCCATATCATTAAGGACATTTACGGTGTGGGTAATCTCCCGCAGGAACATGATTTCATTATATTCCCTGCCCGATTCAAATCCCATTGTCTTTGCAAGCTGTGCGCTTTCCTTGTTGCCCTTAAACTTCCTGCACGCAAGGCGGAACGAATCCACAAACAACTCATATTCCTGCAGCATCAGCAACAGCAGGTTTTTTGAAAAGTCTTCTTCGGAAGTTTCCATGTCATAGGGCAGCTTTGAAAGAATGGAGGACATTGCATCACAGATTAACATTTCCTTTTTATCCGTAATGTCAGATTCATATTCCTCCGCTTCGCCTTTCAGCCACTCTACGGAAACATGGAGTGTGTCTGCCAGACCGTCAAGGACAAGTTTCTTGGTGTTGTCAATCGTTCCTGCCTCGTACCTCTGAATGGTGGATGCGGTGACGCCCATTTTTTCAGCAACATAAGGCTGGTTGACGCCTAATTCCAGTCTCCGCTGTTTTGCCCTGCCGCCGATTATCCGGCGCAGCTCTTTGTCT
>NZ_SRYA01000245.1 GCF_004793545.1 Petralouisia muris
CTTCCAAAATCCAGTATGCGGCGGTATTGATGAGAAAGGCGCTGAGCGCCAGCATAAATGCGAACTCCAGTATCCGGGTAATGAGCTTGGGTGGTTCCAATCATCATCCCTCCTCTCTGAGCGCTTTAGCGCTGTACTTCGGTACAGGATAATCTCCCCCAGGCATAACAATGTCTGACCCCCCTGGTGCTTCATTCCCCCATATATCCCACCCCGGCTCCCTGTGGCGAGCAAAGAGTTCAAGATAAGGTTCGTATGACATACGCCTAATAACCGCATATTGCTCTTCGGGTTTTTGGCTATGCCGCTGCTGTGGGCAGAAGATCCAGTTGGGCTGACCGTGAAATTTAACTGGCGCCTTGCCACGTGTGGCAAACAGACACGTCTCTGACGCATTTCTATAATAATTACCCAAAAGGAGGCGGGGTTTTATCCAGTAGATCGGGCTGCGATATGTAAAGCCCCAAGCCTTAATCACATCTAAACCCTCTTGTAACAGGGCGTTGGGAATCCACAAATAAAGGTGGCTGTTTTCTTCCGCTAAATCCTGTACTGGCATCG
>NZ_SRYA01000246.1 GCF_004793545.1 Petralouisia muris
GGCTTGCCGAGCTTTGAGAGCGTGGGCAGGACACGCCGCAAATTGCAGGAGAAATACCCAGAGCTTTTAGGAAGCGTGCGGATGCAGAAAATCAGAGCCAGAGGCGAAAAGGCATACCGCAGATATGCCAAAGAATCGTGAGGTGAAAGATGCAGGATAAGTCTTTTGAATACGGCGGGCATCACTTTATCCCAGAGCGGCAGTTTACAAAGCGGGAAGATGATTTTTTCAAGATTACCCGCAGATTAAAGACAGATAGGGAACTTGGCTTTTTTGCCGCCGACTATTACGGCAGGGGAAGCCAGAAATTCCCCTATTCTTACGATGATTTTTATGCTGCGTCCACGGACAAAAAATGTGATATTTTCCGCTGTGTGGAGAACGGTAGGCTGTACGTCCCCTGCCAGTATGAATTGCAGCAATATATGGACGGAAAACAGCAGGAAAGGAGGAACGCCTATGAACGGTGAAACACGCTCCAATCAGGGCTATGAAATCATAGAGAGCTGCACTATCGGGAACACGGAGCTTGTCATCGGGCATCACCCGAAAGCCCCGAA
>NZ_SRYA01000247.1 GCF_004793545.1 Petralouisia muris
ATCCAGTCACTTCTTGGCCATGTCGATCCCCGCTCTACAGATGTATATCTGCATGTAAGCAACAAAACGCTGCTTGGAATCCGCAGCCCTTTTGATGTTTTGGAAGGCGGTGGGTCATGAGCGAAAACTGCACGATACAGGATGTGTTTAACCGCTTTTATCCTGACTATGAGAAAACCCATGAACTGTCTGCGGCACAGCAGAAAGCAGTTTATCACATCATGAACTGCAAAACCGGCGCATTTGGCGTCAATGTAAGCGTCTGCGAGGACTGCGGCTGTATTTCCGTCCATTATAATTCCTGCCGGGACAGGTGTTGTCCTATGTGTCAGGAGTTCCCGAGGGAAAAATGGGTGGATGCCCGCAGGGAGGATATACTGGACGCCCCATACTTTCATGTGGTTTTCACTGTACCGGAAGAACTTAATCCCGTCATTTACAGCAACCAGAAGCTTTTGTACAAGGCCCTTTATCATGCTGCCTCCGATACGTTAAGCGAACTTGCCAGAGATAAAAAATACCTTGGGGCAGACATAGG
>NZ_SRYA01000248.1 GCF_004793545.1 Petralouisia muris
TTGTTTGATGTCTTGTCTTTCTCTGTATGGATTTTTCAAGGTACATGTCTGGCTTTATCAAGCCTTCCTGCAGATATTTGCATATCTGAATGGAGACGGAGAGATTCGAACTCTTGACCCCCTGCTTGCAAGGCAGGTGCTCTCCCAACTGAGCTACGCCCCCATTGGATAAAATATTAAATTCATCCTTAATTGTTCTTTACAGAACAAATGGGCTTAAGTGGACTCGAACCACCGACCTCACGCTTATCAGGCGTGCGCTCTAACCGGCTGAGCTATAAGCCCATTTATAATCCAGCAGCCACCTGCTCTCCCATATCGTCTCCAATACAGTACCATCGGCCGCTTAAGCCTTAACCATCGTGTTCGGGATGGGTACGGGTGTCTCCCTTAAACGCATCGCCACTGGAAATTCTGAGTGTTTGCGGATTCTCTGAATTCCGCTTGCGCGCCGTCCGCTCTTTTAAAGCTGACAGCCCCTTAACAACTCAACAGCGGAATAATCTTTACTCAATTTCCTTAGAAAGGAGGTGATCCA
>NZ_SRYA01000249.1 GCF_004793545.1 Petralouisia muris
TGAGTGTCTTTTCCGCAGATAATTCCAGTTTCAGCGTTTCCTCAAAGAATCTCCCAATATCTGACTTTATCTTTTCAGCGTCCTCTTTACTTCCGATTACTCCGATAAGAAAATCGTCGGCGTAGCGCACGTACTGTATCCGCTTATAGCTTGTGTCCATTGGGTCTCCCATAGGGATTTTCTGGAACTCCCTCTTTAATTCAGACAGGCGGTGTACTGCCTGCTGTTTTTCAATATCAGAGTAGCTGTCCCATTCCTTTCGGATTTTTGCTTTGCACCTTTGACGGTGCGACTGCTTCCTGGTGTATTCATTGTTTCTCTTTCTGCCTGTCCCTTTGTCAAACTCCTTTTTGTAGTCCTCCATGAATCGGTCGAACTCGTTCAGGTAGATGTTAGCAAGGATTGGGCTGATGCCGGAGCCTTGGGCTATGCCGCTGAAAGTGGCATTGTACTCCCAGTTCTCCATATACCCTGCATTGAGGAATTTCCAAATCAGCTCAATAAAGGCTTCATCTTTAATCCGCCTGCGCA
>NZ_SRYA01000024.1 GCF_004793545.1 Petralouisia muris
TAATTCCCCCATGAATGGGGGCTAGGGGGCTGAAGTGTCGAAGACACTTTTTTATGCCTTAAAAGAAGGGCAAAGAAATTTCTTAAGACAGACTGAGAGTTTCTATTGCATTTAGAGTGTGTTTCTGCTACAATAAATCAGAACAGATGTTCATGACAAAATTGAGGATAGGGCTTTTCCATGATAAAGAATTATGCTATTCTGTGGTACGTAGTACTCATATAGATTGCTTTGTATTGCGTAGTTAGAAAAATCAGTTTTAGTGACTTTATTCGTGTAATTGGCCTTTTCGCCCGCCGGGAAGTTTCCATTACACGAATTTTCAGAAGAAATTACACGAATTTACGGGCCAATAGGCATGATAGTAAGGAGGTATGTCTGTGGGAACAAAGCAAAAAAAGTTTAAATTAGTGTCAGAATATAAGCCTACCGGAGACCAGCCGGAGGCAATTGAGGCGCTGGTGAAGGGATTCCGGGAGGGCAACCAATGCCAGACTTTACTAGGGGTTACGGGGTCTGGGAAGACTTTTACGATGGCGAATGTGATACAGGAACTGAATAAGCCAACCCTTATCATAGCGCATAATAAAACGCTGGCAGCACAGCTGTATGGAGAATTCCGTGAATATTTCCCAGAGAACGCAGTGGAGTACTTTGTGTCCTACTACGATTACTACCAGCCCGAAGCCTACGTCCCATCCACCGACACTTACATTGCCAAGGATTCTGCCATTAATGAAGAAATTGATAAACTCCGCCTGTCAGCCACAGCGGCATTGGCAGAGCGGGAAGATGTGATCATCATTTCCAGTGTATCCTGCATTTATGGACTGGGAAGTCCGGTGGATTATAAGAATATGATGTTGTCCTTACGGCCAGGTATGGAAAAGGATAGGGATGATGTGATTCGGAAGCTAATTGATATCCAGTACACAAGGAATGATATGGATTTCCACAGAGGAACCTTTCGGGTGCGGGGAGACGTGGTGGAAATCTTTCCCGCCAACTACGGCGAAACGGCAATTCGGGTGGAATTTTTTGGAGATGAAGTAGATCGTATTACGGAAATTGACGTGTTGACTGGGGAAATCAAGAGCCAGCTGGAGCATATGGCAGTATTTCCAGCTTCCCACTATGTAGTTGCCCCAGAGAAGATTCTGCGGGCAGCAGCAGAGATTGAAAAGGAAATGGAAGAACGGGTGAAATATTTTAAGGGAGAGGACAAGCTGTTGGAAGCTCAGCGGATTGCAGAGCGCACTAACTTTGATGTTGAAATGCTGAAGGAAACTGGATTCTGCAGCGGCATTGAGAATTATTCTCGCTATCTTTCCGGGCTGGAGCCGGGGGCGCCGCCCCATACGCTGATGGATTATTTTCCGGATGAATTTTTAATTATTGTGGACGAATCCCATATTACGATTCCTCAGGTGCGTGGGATGTATGCAGGGGATCAGTCCAGGAAAACCACGCTGGTGGATTATGGGTTCCGGCTGCCTTCTGCCAAGGATAACCGCCCTTTGAATTTTGGGGAATTTGAAAGCAAGATAGACCAGATGCTGTTTGTATCTGCCACTCCTAATGTTTATGAGAAAGAGCATGAACTGCTTCGGACAGAACAGATTATCCGTCCCACAGGCTTGCTGGACCCTGAAATTGACGTTCGTCCGGTAGAAGGGCAGATTGATGATTTGATTGGCGAAGTGAATAAGGAAATTTCCAAAAAGAATAAAGTTCTGATTACCACCCTTACCAAGAGAATGGCGGAGGATTTGACGGATTATATGCGTGAAGTCGGTATCCGTGTCAAATATCTCCATTCTGATATAGATACGCTGGAGAGAGCAGAAATTATCCGGGATTTGCGCATGGATGTATTTGATGTGCTGGTGGGAATTAACTTGCTGCGGGAGGGGCTGGACATTCCTGAAATTACTCTTGTGGCAATTTTGGATGCGGACAAGGAAGGCTTCTTAAGGTCAGAGACTTCTCTGATTCAGACCATCGGCCGTGCTGCCAGAAATTCCGAGGGTCATGTGATTATGTATGCAGACAGTATTACAGATTCTATGCGGGTTGCCATTGATGAGACAAATCGGAGAAGGGGCATTCAGCAGAAATACAATGAAGAACATGGAATTACCCCGGAGACCATCCGCAAATCCGTCCGTGATTTAATCAGCATTTCTAAGAAAGTTGCAAAAGAAGAGTATCAGTTCCAGAAAGATCCGGAATCTATGAGTAAGAAGGAATTGGAGAAGCTGATTGGAGAAATCCAGAAGAAAATGCAGGCAGCGGCGGCGGAACTGAATTTCGAGACAGCGGCAGAGCTGCGTGACAAGATGATAGAACTGAAAAAGAACCTGCGTGATATGTAGCAGGCAGGTGTCTGGCAGGTGATTAAAAGTCACTCCAGCCGCCTGACCAGAGGAATTTATAAGTTATTTCTGAACAGTTCTTTGCTACGATTTTTATAAAGGAAAAGGAGTTTATGCAAAATGGCAAAAGCAGAAAAACAGTATATTAAGATAAGAGGGGCCAGTGAACATAATCTGAAAAATCTGGATGTGGATATACCCAGAAATGAATTTGTGGTTCTGACCGGATTAAGCGGTTCCGGAAAATCATCCCTGGCATTTGATACCATTTACGCCGAAGGGCAGCGCAGGTATATGGAATCTCTGTCCTCTTATGCAAGACAATTTTTGGGGCAGATGGAGAAGCCGGATGTGGAGAAGATTGAAGGGCTGTCTCCCGCTATTTCCATTGACCAGAAATCCACCAACCGCAACCCCAGATCTACCGTGGGAACAGTGACGGAAATATATGATTACTTCCGTCTTTTGTATGCCAGAATCGGGATTCCCCACTGTCCTGTTTGCGGAAAAGAAATCAAAAAGCAGTCGGTGGATCAAATGGTGGATCAGATTTTATCCATGAAAGAAGGGACAAGGATTCAGCTTTTGGCGCCGGTAGTCCGGGGGCGGAAAGGGACTCATCAGAAATTGTTTGAGCAGGCTAAGCGCAGCGGTTATGTAAGGGTGCAGGTGGATGGAAATATTTATGACCTGACGGAAGAGATCCCCATGGATAAAAATATCAAGCACAACATAGAAATTGTGGTGGATCGGCTGGTGGTAAAGCCGGGAATAGAAAAGCGCCTGACAGATTCTGTAGAGAATGTGCTGGATCTGGCGGAGGGCCTGATGACCGTGGATGTGATAGGGGGAGAACCGGTGAATTTTTCCCAGAGCTTTTCCTGTCCAGACTGCGGCGTCAGCATTGATGAGATTGAACCCAGAAGTTTTTCTTTCAATAATCCTTTTGGTGCATGTCCCGATTGTTTCGGGTTGGGATATAAGATGGAATTTGATGTGGATTTGATGATACCGGATAAGTCTTTAAGCATTGCAGAAGGGGCAATCCAGGTGACAGGATGGCAGTCCAGTACAGATAAAGGCAGTTTTACCAATGCCATTTTAAAGGCTTTGGCGCAGGAGTATCAGTTTGATTTGAATACTCCTTATGAAGAATTGCCGAAAAAGATTCAGAATATCCTGATTAATGGCACAGGGGGAAAAGAAGTAAAAGTTCATTATAAGGGACAGCGTGGAGAAGGAGTTTACGACGTGGCCTTTGAAGGCCTTGTGCGGAATGTACAGCGTCGTTATCGGGAAACCGGCTCGGATACCATGAAGCAGGAATATGAATCTTTTATGCGGGTAACGCCCTGTAAAACCTGCGGCGGCCAGCGTTTGAAAAAAGAAGCGTTGGCAGTTACCGTATCCGGAAAAAATATCTATGAGGTAACTTCCCTGTCCATTTGGAAGCTGCAGAAGTTTCTTGCAGAAATGGAATTGACCAGGCAGCAGAAGCTGATTGGCGCACAGATTTTGAAAGAAATCTGCGCCAGAGTGGGATTTTTGGTGGATGTAGGCCTGGAATACCTGACCCTGTCTAGGGCCACCGGAACCCTTTCCGGCGGAGAAGCACAGAGAATCCGGCTGGCTACCCAGATAGGCTCCGGGCTGGTGGGCGTGGCCTACATTCTGGATGAACCCAGCATTGGCCTGCACCAGAGAGATAATGACAAGTTATTGAACACCCTGAGGAACCTGAGAAATCTGGGTAATACGCTGATTGTGGTAGAGCATGACGAGGATACCATGTTTGCAGCAGACCATATTGTGGATATCGGACCTGGAGCCGGAGAACATGGTGGACAACTGGTGGCCCAGGGAACCGCCAAAGAGATTATGAAAAGTGAGAATTCCATCACGGGAGCGTATTTAAGCGGCAGAATCAAAATCCCTGTTCCGAAAACGAGAAGAAAGCCTACCGGGTTTTTGAAAATTAAGGGAGCTCAGGAGAATAATCTGCAGAATATTAATGTGGATCTTCCTTTGGGGATAATGACCTGTATTACAGGGGTTTCTGGTTCCGGCAAATCATCCTTAACTAATGAGATTCTCTATAAGCGGCTGGCCAGAGATCTGAATCGGGCCAGGACGATTCCGGGAAAGCACAAATCCATTCAGGGTCTGGAACAGTTAGACAAAGTGATTGATATTGATCAGTCCCCCATCGGGCGGACGCCCCGATCAAATCCTGCAACTTATACCGGAGTGTTTGATCAGATCAGAGATTTATTTGCAGCCACTCCGGATGCAAAGGCGAAAGGATATGCCAAAGGGAGATTCAGCTTTAATGTGAAGGGCGGCCGCTGTGAGGCGTGTTCCGGAGATGGTATCCTGAAAATAGAGATGCACTTTTTGCCAGATGTGTATGTGCCCTGTGAAGTTTGCGGCGGCAAACGGTACAACCGGGAAACTCTGGAAGTGAAATATAAGGGAAAAAGCATTTATGATGTATTGGATATGACGGTGGAAGAGGCATTGGAATTTTTTGAAAATGTTCCCGCCATCCGGCGCAAAATTGAAACCTTGTATGATGTGGGGCTTTCTTACATTAAGCTGGGACAGCCATCCACTACGTTATCCGGCGGGGAAGCTCAGCGAATCAAACTGGCTACGGAACTGAGCAAACGCAGTACAGGGAAAACAATTTACATTTTGGATGAACCTACGACAGGGCTGCATTTTGCCGATGTGCATAAGCTGACGGAGATATTGCAGCGTCTGGCAGAGGGAGGCAACACGGTTGTGGTAATTGAGCACAATCTGGATGTAATAAAGACTGCCGATTATATTATTGATATGGGGCCGGAAGGCGGAGATGGAGGCGGCATGGTGATTGCCCAAGGGACGCCAGAGGAGGTTGCACAGGCAGAAGAATCCTATACCGGGCAATATATCAGAAAGTATTTGGAAAAGTAGGAACATCTGGTAATTTTCACTGTGTGCATAGCTAGTCGCCGAAAGATATAAAAGGAGGCTGCCCGGATGGACAGCCTTAATTTCGGGGAGTACTTCCTGAATTCTAAGAATTCAGGAAGCATGAGTTATGAAAAATTATATTAGCTTGTTAGCTAGTACAGGTATTAGTATATCTATAGAATGTGACAGATATGTGAAAAAAGCGGAAAAAGTTTAGAAAAAGTATAAAAATTTCATAAACTTTGATAAGGAAATCCATGGAAAAGGTTAATAATAGACGTTTTTTTATATTTTAGAAAAAAATGCTTTGAAAATTCGCCATGATTGTATATAATGTATATGTATATGGAAAAATAGAGTTATTATGTTTCATAATATTCAGATAGAGAAATGAAAGGGGAACCAAACGATGGCGACAGATATTGGAATTGACCTGGGAACCGCAAGTATCCTTGTATATATAAAAGGAAAGGGCGTTGTATTAAAAGAACCCTCAGTGGTAGCATTTGATCGAGATACCAACAAGATAAAAGCAATTGGTGAAGAAGCGCGTTTGATGCTGGGAAGGACGCCGGGAAACATTGTTGCAGTACGACCTTTGCGTCAAGGGGTTATTTCTGACTACACAGTGACCGAAAAAATGTTAAAGTACTTTATTCAGAAAGCTCTGGGTAAGAAAAGCTTCCGTAAGCCCAGAATCAGCGTATGCGTACCCAGCGGCGTAACAGAAGTAGAGAAGAAGGCAGTGGAGGACGCTACTTATCAGGCAGGAGCAAGGGAAGTTTCTATTATAGAGGAACCCATTGCGGCGGCAATCGGCGCAGGCGTGGACATATCCAAGCCCTGCGGCAATATGATAGTGGATATTGGAGGAGGAACTGCTGATATTGCAGTGATTTCTTTGGGAGGAACTGTGGTAAGTACTTCCATTAAGATTGCCGGGGATGATTTTGACGAGGCAATTGTCCGATATATGAGGAAGAAGCATAATCTTCTGATTGGTGAGAGAACTGCTGAGGATATTAAGATTAAGATAGGAACCTGTTTCCCGCTGGCCCAGAATGATACCATGGATGTGCGGGGACGTAACCTTGTAACAGGACTTCCTAAGACAGTTTCTGTATCTTCCGAGGAAACAGAAGAAGCATTGAGGGAAGCGACGCTTCAGATTGTGGAAGCCGTACACAGCGTATTGGAGAAGACGCCGCCGGAATTGGCGGCAGACGTGGCAGACCGGGGAATTATCCTGACTGGCGGCGGCGCATTGCTTCGGGGGCTGGAAGAGCTGATTGAGGACAGAACAGGGATCAACACTATGACGGCGGAAGAACCGATGACCTGTGTTGCCATCGGAACCGGTAAATATGTGGAGTTCTTATCCGGCAAGCCTTTGGAGGATTAGGCGGCAGCAGGCTTTCTGAAAGAATACTTCAGGTTGGGGGCAGATGGAATTTCAGGAACAAGACATGAAATAATATAATAATATATAAGGGAAGGCATAAGTGATTTAGCAACAAAGGAGCAGGAAATATGGTAAAAGGATTATATACTGCGTATACAGGGATGTTGAACCAGCAGAATAGGTTGGATGTGCTGACTAACAATCTGGCAAATTCTGCTACGAACGGATTCAAAAAAGAAGGGTCGACTTCGCAGTCCTTCGATGAGACTTTGGCAATTAAGATTAAGGATACCTCTGCTATGAGCATTCCCAGAGGTTTAGGCGATGTAAGCCTGGGGGTTAAGATTGGAGAATGTTATACGGATTACGGGCAGGGATCTTTCCGTGTCACAGACAACGTCTATGATTTTGCACTGGATGGAGATGGCTTTTTTGCGATTTCCTTCACTAATAAAGCTGGTGAGACTTCCGTAAAGTATACCAGGGATGGCGCTTTTACCGTCAACAGAGAAGGATATCTGATGACGAAGGATGGAGACTTCGTACTGAATCAGGCGGCAGCTCAGGCAGGCAATCCGGGGCAGGCCGGATACATACAGATTGATCCCAATGTAGAATTAAAAGTAGATGAGAATGGTAACCTCTATCAGAATAATCAGTTGGTAGGGCAGGTTGGAGTTGTTGATTTTGCAGATTATAATTATCTGGCAAAATATGGTGAAAATATGTATGATCTGGTGGAAGGCGGTCAGGTGCAGGCGTCTGACGCGCAGGTAATACAGGGAACCCTGGAGATGTCCAATGTGAATGTAGTTTCTGAAATGGTGGAAATGATTACTATTTCCAGAGCATACGAGACAAATCAGAAGATTATCCAGTCCATAGATGAAACACTTGAAAAGGCTGTAAATAACATCGGCAAAGCATAGGAAGGAGCGGAATAAGTTATGATGAGATCTTTGTGGTCGGCAGCATCCGGCATGATTTCCCAACAGACGGCTGTGGACACCATTGCCCATAACCTGTCCAACGTAAACACAACAGGATATAAAACTGAGAAAACAGAATTTAAATCCCTTTTATATCAAACATTACAGACAAGAACCACCACTGCAAACGGAGAGAACAAACCCATCTCTGCACAGGTAGGACTGGGTACCAGGGTTGCTTCCATAACCTCTAATTTTACCCAGGGTTCTATGCTTTCCAGTGAGAGCTTTACTTCTATGGCGATTGCCGGGGACGGATTCTTTTCCGTAAGAGGAGCTGACGGAAATACATACTATACCAGGAACGGGGATTTTAAATTGAGCGTGGGAAACAATGGCGATCTGACATTGGTGACAGCGGACGGGTATCCTGTGCTTGATTCCGAGGGAAATCCCATTACCATGCCAGGGGATGTAAGCAGCAGTAAGATACAGGTGTCAACGGAAGGTGCATTTGGATATCTGGACGGCAACGGGAATTTTGTCAATGTGGCAAACATCGGATTGTACCAGTTCAGCAACCCGGCAGGTCTTGAGAAATTGTCCAACAGCCTTCTGGCAGTGACGGATGCTTCTGGAGAGGCATTGAATGAAGCCAATACTGCTAATCTGATCCGAAGTGAAGTGCGTCAGAAATATGTGGAAGGCTCCAACGTACAGGTTGCAGATGAGATGGTTAATCTGATTGTGGCTCAAAGAGCCTATGAGATGAATTCCAAGGCGATTCAGGCCGCGGACGATATGCTGGGCCAGGCAAACCAATTGAAGCGGTAAAAGCTGTAATCCAGTGATTCAGGTAGAGCAATGGAAATGCTGATCCTGCCGTGAGGCGGCAAATCAGCGGAAACGATAAGAAAGAAGGATGGCTATGAGTCTTGATTTAAATTCAATTAGCTCAAATTATAGTAATTATAATACGGATACTGCATCCACTTCTACAAGTAAATTGGAAGAAACATTGAAATCCGATTTATCAACCGCCACAGACGATGAACTGATGGAGGTGTGCAAGGATTTTGAATCATATTTTATTGAGCAGATGTTTAAAGCAATGCAGAGAATGGTTCCGGAATCAGAGGACAACGTTTCAGCCTCTACGAAGCAGCTTCAGGATTATTACAAAGAACAGATGAACCAGTCTTTTGCAGAACAGGCTTCGGAAAGCGGCGGACTGGGCATAGCCCAGATCCTTTATGAGCAGATGAAACGTAATTACGGTATGGAGTAACGCTGTGGAAACGTTGACAGGGTATGTGGAGCATATCGTTTTTCAGAATACAGAGAATGGTTATACAGTGCTGAATCTGTCCTGTGAAGGAGAAGAGGTTACGTGTGTGGGAATTTTTCAGGGAGTCAGTGAAGGAGAATCTCTGGAGGTGACGGGAGAATATACCACGCATCCATCTTATGGACAGCAGCTTAAGATGAATTCCTTTCAGGTGAAGCCGCCGGAGGATGTGGATTCCATTGAACGCTATCTGGGTTCCGGCGCCGTGAAGGGAATCGGCGCTGCGCTGGCGGCAAGAATTGTCCGGAAATTTAAAGAGGACACATTTCGGATTATAGAAGAAGAACCAGAGCGGCTGGCGGAAGTGAAAGGAATCAGCCAGCGGAAAGCAATGGAGATTGCAGAGCAGGTGGAGGGAAAGCGGGAACTGCGGCAGGCTATGATTTTCCTGCAGCAGTATGGCGTTTCCCAGACGTTGGCGGCAAAAATTTATAAAACATACGGGCAGGAGCTGTACGGGGTTTTAAAGGAAAATCCTTACCAGCTGGCAGATGACATTCAAGGTGTGGGTTTTCGAATTGCGGATGAGATTGCATCCAGAATTGGAATCCACACCGATTCTGATTTCCGCATTCGAAGCGGAATTTTGTATACTTTAATGCAGTCTGCACAAGAGGGACATACCTGTCTCCCGAAGGAGCTTCTGACCCAAAGGGCGGAAGAATTGCTGGGAGTGGAGCCGGAACATATAGAAAAGCATTATATGAACCTTGCTATTGATAAAAAACTGGTGATTAAGGAGGCTGGGAACTGTCAGTATATCTATGCATCTGCTTATTATTACATGGAGGCAAATGCAGCAGCCATGCTGAAACAGCTTGATCTTTCCTATGATGTGCCCGAAATTGAAATACGGGAACGGATTCGCAGAATTGAGCAGGATACTGGTATGGCGTTGGATGAACTTCAGGCAGAGGCAGTGAAAGAAGCGGTTACCAATGGTCTTATGGTGATTACCGGAGGCCCGGGAACCGGAAAGACCACTACGATCAATACCATTATCCGATATTTTGAACTGGAAGGAATGGATATCTTTCTGGCGGCGCCAACCGGCCGGGCAGCCAAGCGGATGAGTGAAACCACAGGATTTGAAGCCCGCACCATTCATCGAATGCTGGAATTAAACGGCGGAATGGAAGGAAATGCAGGATTTGAGCGGAATGAACAGAATCCGCTGGAGACAGATGTGATTATTATTGATGAGATGTCTATGGTGGACATTTCTTTAATGTATGCGCTGTTAAAGGCAGTGGCGGCAGGCACAAGGCTGATTTTGGTGGGGGATGTGAATCAGCTTCCAAGCGTAGGCCCGGGAAGCGTTTTGAAGGATATGATTGAATCCGGTCAATTTCATGTGGTGCGGCTGAATAAGATTTTTCGTCAGGCGGCACAGAGTGACATTATTGTAAACGCCCATAAAATAAACCGCGGGGAGGAAGTGATTCTGGATAACAAGAGCATGGACTTCTTTTTCCTGAAGCGGTTTGACGCAAATGTGATTATCAGCGTGGTGATTCAGTTGATTCAGCAGAAACTTCCGAAATTTGTAGACGCAGAGCCTTTTGAAATCCAGGTACTGACGCCTATGCGTAAAGGGCTTTTAGGAGTGGAACGGCTGAATGAGATTTTACAGCAGTACCTAAATCCGCCGGAAAGCGGCAAAGAGGAAAGAGAGCACGGCGGCGTTACCTTCCGTGAAGGCGATAAAGTGATGCAGATTAAGAATAATTACCAGTTGGAATGGGAGATACGCAGCAAATACGGACTGGCAATTGACAAGGGGACAGGAATTTTTAATGGCGATACAGGCATTATCCGCAGCATCAGCGCTTATCAGGAAATTGTTACCGTGGAATTTGATGAAGGAAGGATGGTAGAATATTCCTTTAAGCAGTTGGATGAGCTGGAGCTTGCCTATGCCATTACCATACATAAAGCTCAGGGCAGTGAATATCCAGCTGTTGTGATTCCTCTGCTGACAGGGCCCAGAATGCTGATGAACCGCAATCTTTTGTACACTGCAGTGACGCGGGCGAAGAAATGTGTCACAATTGTGGGAAATGACCTGACTTTTCAGGAAATGATAGCAAATGTCAGTGAACAGAAACGCTATACCGGCTTAAGAGACAGGCTGGAATGGAAAGAAGCATAAGAGCATCACAGGACATGACAGAATGATTTGCAATATGAAAAGGCGGGAACGAAAAACAGTTCTTGCCTTTTTTTTGATTCAATGTTATACTGTAGGGTATCAACGCATTTATGCGCTAAAGTACAGGGAGGAAAGATTCATGAAAAGAAAAATAATGGCACTTGTATTATCCATGGCAATGACAGCTTCCGTTCTGGCAGGCTGCGGCACCGTAGGCGGCGATTCCGCCAAGAAGTCGGAGAGCCAGGAAGCTGCAGACAACACACAGGAAGAAGATAACACAGAGAAAGAAGATGCAGAGTCAGAGGATAACTCGGAGGAAAAAGAAGATGCAGCCGGAACCGAAAGTGCAGATGGCAAAGTATACAAGATTGGTATTTGCCAGCAGTTGGAGCATCAGGCGTTAGATGCTGCGACAGAAGGGTTCAAGGCAGCGCTGGTGGAAAAACTGGGGGAAGGAAATGTGGAATTTGATTATCAGAATGCCCAGGGAGAACAGCCCAACTGCGCAACCATCGCAACAAAATTTGTAAACGACAATGTGGATTTGATTATGGCAAACGCTACCACGGCCCTTCAGGCATGTGCGGCAGCCACAGCAGACATTCCTGTTGTTGGGACGTCCGTTACGGATTTTGTGGAAGCAGGCGTGGTAGACAGCAATGACGCTCCGGGAAGAAATGTGACAGGAACCTCTGATCTGGCTCCGATTGACCAGCAGATTGAACTCTTGGTAAAGCTTATTCCAGAGGCGGATAAGGTAGGAATTATGTATTGTTCCGCAGAAGCCAATTCTGTGTTCCAGGCAGAAAAAGCCGAAGAGGCGCTGGATGCTAAGGGAATTTCCCATGAGAGATATACGGTGGCAGATTCCAACGATATTCAGCAGGTGATTACCAAGGCAGTAGGGGAATGTGATGTGATTTATATTCCCACAGATAACACGATTGCAAACAATATGGAAGGCGTGAAAAATGTTGCAGTTCCGGCGGGAATTCCAATAATCTGCGGCGAAGAAAATATGTGTGCCGGAGGCGGACTTGCAACCTTAAGTATTTCTTACTATAACATTGGCTATAATGCAGGAATTATGGCGTATGAAATCCTGACAGAAGGTAAAAATCCTGCAGAAATGCCCATTCAGTATGCAGATGAGGTAGTGGAAAAATACAATGCGGAAGTGGCAGAAGCCCTTAAGATGGAAATGCCTTCCGACATGGCAGTAATCGGAGAAGAATAAAATGGAAGCACTGTTAAATGCACTCCCAGGCTCTGTGGCACAGGGGTTGATTTGGGGAATTCTTGCAATTGGCGTATATATCACTTATAAAGTATTGGATTATGCAGATCTGACGGTAGACGGCAGTCTTGCCACCGGCGGGGCGGTAGCGATTATGTGCATTGTGGGAGGAATGAATCCTTATCTGGCAATGGCAATGGCGTTCGGCGCCGGAATGCTGGCGGGACTTGCCACTGGTTTGTTTCATACCATATTCGGCATTCCCCCCATTCTGTCCGGGATTTTGACACAGTTAGGGCTTTATTCCGTAAATATGCGGATTCTTGGGAAATCCAATCAGGCAGTCAGCGTAGATCAGTTTGAACTCTTGGTAAGCCTTCGTTACATTCAGGAGGCGTGCATTACCGCAGGAATCTGCTGTCTGGCTATTACAATGATTCTGTATTGGTTTTTCGGTACAGAGCTTGGCGCGGCAGTCAGGGCCACAGGCTGTAACCAGAATATGGCCCGGGCCCAGGGGATCAACACCAGCACTCAGAAAGTACTGGGACTGGTAATTTCCAACGGTCTGGCGGGCATTTCCGGTGCGCTGTATGCCCAGTATCAGGGAAGCGCAGACGTCAATATGGGCCGTGGAGCAATCGTAATCGGCCTGGCAGCAGTGATTATCGGAGAGGTCGTATTTGGGAAGATTTTTCACAATTTTGCTCTCCGTATGCTGGCGGCAGTCCTGGGGGCTATCGCTTATTATATTGTGATTGCCATTGTGCTGCAGCTTGGCTTGTCCACCAATGATCTGAAACTGTTTTCCGCTTTGATCGTGGCGCTGTTCCTTGCAATTCCTCATTTAAAGAGCAAATATTTTGCTCAGACAGGCAGGAAGGGAGGAAAGGCAGATGCTTAAAGTTGAAAAAGTATATAAAACCTTCAACCCGGGAACTATCAATGAGAAAAGAGCTTTAAACGGCATTGATCTAATCTTAAATGAAGGGGATTTTGTTACAGTGATCGGAGGAAACGGCGCAGGGAAATCCACAATTCTGAATATGATTGCCGGAGTATATCCGGTGGATCAGGGGAAAATCCTTATCGATGACATAGATGTAACAAATCTTCCAGAGCACAAGCGGGCAAAATATCTGGGCAGGGTATTCCAGGACCCTATGACAGGCACAGCGGCCGACATGAACATTGAAGAAAATCTGGCCATTGCCGCCCGCAGGGGCAGGAAACGTTTTCTTGGATGGGGCATTACCGGGAAAGAAAGAGAGGTTTACCAGGAGCAGTTAAAAGCGTTGGAGCTTGGACTGGAAACCAGAATGTCATCCAAAGTTGGACTTTTGTCCGGCGGACAGAGACAGGCCTTAACCTTATTGATGGCGTCTCTGGAAAAACCAAAGTTGCTGCTGTTAGATGAACATACAGCGGCCCTGGATCCCAAAACAGCTAAAAAAGTCTTGGATTTGACAGAGGAAATTGTAAATAAAGATCATTTGACCACATTGATGATTACCCACAACATGAAAGACGCCATCCGTCTGGGCAACCGCCTGATTATGATGCATGAGGGGCAGATTATCTATGATGTGTCAGGAGAGGAAAAGAAAGGGCTGAAGGTACCGGATCTGCTGGCGAAGTTTGAAGAAGCCAGCGGAGGAGAATTTTCCAATGATCGCATGATGCTTTCTTAATAAGTGAAAAGAATAGGAAAAAGGGCTGTCGGGAAATGACTGTCTTGCACAATATATCGTACGAATTTTTTGAGTTCAAACTATATTTTGTGAATAAAGTTTATTTCCCGACAGGCTTTTTTTTCTTTGATAGACAGAATTTTCAACATAGAATATAATGGAAGCAGGTGATATCATATAGGGGAAACGGAGGATAAATATGCTGAAAATTGGTATCTGTGATGACAAGAAAATGATTGTAAAGGCATTAAAAGAAATTCTGGAGGAATGTATGGAGGAAGAAGGAATCCAGGGAAAAATCACAGAATTTTATTCCGGTCAGGAACTGCTTACAGGTTATTCTGGCGAAGAAGCGGTTTTTTTAGATATAGATATGCCTGGAATGGATGGAATTGAGACAGGACGGAACATTCGAAAGAGAGGATACGACTGTAAAATCATTATGGCAACCGGCGTGGAAGCACGGTTTAAAGAAGCATTTCAGATTGAAGCCTTACGTTTCATTTCCAAGCCTTTTCAAAAAAGAGAAATAAAAGAGGCTTTGGAGGCGGTTCTGAAAACCAGAATCGGAACAGAGGGAATTGAATTATACAGTGGCAGAAGCCTTTATTTTTTTCCTCAGAAAAAAATTCAGTATATTATAGCGGTAAACAGCGCCGCTGAATTTATGCTGGAAGAAGGGGTGTTCCGTAAAGAAACTTCTCTGGCAGAACTGGAGAATGTTCTGGATCGCAGGCTGTTTTACCGTGTCAGCAAACAATGTATTGTAAATATGGAAAAAATTATAGCCTATAAAAGCGGAAAGATCTTATTGAGGGACTGTGAAATAAAAGTCTCTGTTCGGAAAAAGAAGGAGTTTGAGAAGGCATATATGGAGTATCGTATAAATTATAGATAATGGGGGAAAGAGGATGTTTTTGAGGAGTATATTAGATCTCATATTAAAGCTGTATTATGAGAAAATTACATAATGCGGTTTTTTTAATTTTAAAAGCAGCGCTCACTCCGGCGGTTAAATGCCAACGAAATTTATGCAAATAAAAAGTCTATATTTAACTGCCGAAGTAAGAAATATTTTCCGGAAAAATAATACATTTTAGGAATTCTTAAGAAAAAATTTATGGAAACCAGCCAGGAAGTGTGATAGTATAAGACCTGCTGAGAGAATTTTTTCGCACATAAAAATTGAAAATAGAAAAAGAAAGTTTGTTACATCTGTTATTTCCACCAAGATGCCCTTTTTGTGACGGGATATTGTTTTATTCTGTGTTCCTTCCTTCCGAGCCGGTATGCAGTGAATGCCTGGGCAGGCAGGAGTATGCCAGAGAGCCGGTGTGTCAAAAATGCGGCAAGCCCCTGGAGAACGAACGGGAAGAATATTGCTATGACTGCAGCCGTAAGCAGTGTGAGTATGTTCAGGGAAAAGCCCTATGGGTCTATAAGGGCGCAGTGAGGAATTCTCTGTACCGGTTTAAATATCATAACCGCCGGGAATATGCAGGGTATTACAGTAAGGAACTGGTACGTGTATACGGCGGCTGGATCAGCCGCTGCAAGATTCAGGCAATTATTCCGATTCCCCTTTCCAGCAGAAGGCAGAGACAGCGAGGCTTTAATCAGGCAGAGCTGGTTGCAAGGCAAGTGGGAAAAGAGTTGGGAATTCCTGTCTTCTGTAATTTGCTGCTTCGGGTCAGAGATACCAGGGCTCAGAAAGAATTAAATGACGAAGAACGAAAAAATAATCTGAAAAAGGCTTTTAAAACCAGAACAAATAAGGTACAATTAGACCATATCTTACTCATAGATGATATTTATACGACCGGAAGTACGATGAACGAGGCGGCAAAGGAGTTAAAGCGGGCCGGGGCAGAAAAGGTTTACTGCCTGAGCATCAGCATCGGCAGAGGATATTAGGAGGAAAAGGATATGGAAGTAAGGAATTGTAAAGGCTGTGGAAGACTTTTTAATTATCTGCAGGGACCACATTTGTGTCCGGGATGTATGGCGGAGCTGGAAGATAAGTTTCAGCAGGTAAAAGAATTTTTAAGAGAAAACCCAAAAGCGCCGCTGAATGTAATCGCTGAGACAAATGAAGTTTCCGTGAAACAGATTAAGCAGTGGGTCAGAGAAGAACGTCTCACTTTCACGGAGGAATCCCAGATTACCCTGGAATGCGAAGCGTGCGGAGGAAAGGTATTAACTGGAAGATTCTGTGATAAATGCAGGGCAAATCTTCAAAATGAGTTTTCTGGCGCCATTAAGCGTCCCACTGGAAGCGTTGCTACTAAGAAAAATACAAGCACGAAAGACAGAATGAGATTTTTGGATAATTAAAACGGCGGGCAGAATATGCTGTTCCCGGGCAGGAAGCATCAGAAAGTATCTTTGCTCAGGGCAGGTATTCTGCCTTGTTATTAATGGTGGGAAAGACTTTCCTTGACGGTAAATGTGTGCTATAATAAGGCTGATTAATTTCGGAAAATGGACGGTGCACATATGTTAAATGAAGAAAGAATCCGCCTTATGACGAAAATGGCTTCTTATGAGGCGGGCGAGGGCAAAGAGTATATGCCCATCAGACAGTTTTACCGGAAGGATTATGTAAGCTATGAGATGATTAAGACATTTATTACTTCCACAATATCTTTTGGTATTTTGTTTTTATGCTGGATTGTATACAAAATGGATGAAATGACAGACTTTCTGAAAGGCAGGGATTTGCCGGAATTGGGAATTTCCATTCTGATAAAATATGCTGTATTTATCTGTGCCTATCAGGTGATCGCCTATATAGTGTATACCAGACGTTATAAAAAGGCTACCGCCAGCATGAGAAAATATTATGCTGCCTTGAAGAAAGTAGAGAGGCTTCAGGAGAAGGAAGAAAGATTACAGCCTTTGGAGGATTGGAAATGACAGGTTTGTTGGAGTTTAGGGAGAGACTGCGAACTTTTTATGGGAAGTATGAACTGTATGTAACGGCAGGGATCAAATTTATTCTTGGCTTGGTGGTTTTTTCCATTATTAATGGTAACATTGGCTATATGGAACGGATGAATCAGCCAGCGGTGGCGCTGCTTCTGTCCCTGGTGTGTGCATTTTTTCCAATTAATGCCATGGCAGTTCTGGCCTGCGGTCTGATATTGCTGCATTTATTCGCGGTATCATTGGAAGCGTGCGCGATTGGGCTGTGCCTGTTTCTGCTGCTGCTGTTTTTGTATGGAAAGTTTGCGCCAAAGAACGGTTACAGTACAATTTTAACCTCGGTGCTCTGTTTTTTTCAGGTGCCTCAGGTAATGCCTGTGGCTGTAGGAATGTTACGGGGACCTTCTGCATATCTTTCTGTATTGTGTGGGACTGTGACTTACTACTATATCAGGGGGGTGAAGGATAATCTGGTGAATTTCACTTCCACAGAAGAGACAGAGGGCCTTGCCAAATTTACGGCAGCCTTGAAGATATTTACCGGAAATAAAGAAATGTACCTGACGTTGGCAGCGTTTCTGGTTACGTCCCTGGTGGTATATTTGATCCGCCGGCAGGCCATCAGCCATGCCTGGAGAGCTGCCATGATTGTGGGAAACGTATTGGAGCTTATTATTCTTCTGTTAGGATATATTCTGCTGGATTTGACGGAAAAGATTCTGTGGGCTTCAGTGGGGATTCTGATTTCCATGGGAGTTTGCCTGGTTTTGGAATTCTTTCTCTATAATCTGGATTATTCCAGAGTAGAACGGGTACAATTTGAAGATGATGAGTATTACTATTTTGTGAAAGCAGTTCCGAAAGTGTTTGTTGCAAAAAAGGAGAAAAGGGTCAAGCGGATTACCCCGAAGAAACGGACGACCGTAGGACGCAGAGAACTTGCAGAGGAACTGGATATTGATCAGGATTTGCTGGAGTAAGAGCCAGAGAAATGAAATAAAATAGCTGATTGTAATAAGAATATTAATAAAAAGTAGATGAAGAAAATATGACAGAATATTTGAAGACAGAAAGGGGATGAAACTATGGTACAGGATTTATTTGCAGCGTTAAGTTCTTTTGCATCAAAGTATCTGTTCTGGGTAGACAGCCATAATATTACCAGGACGGATATTGCAGAAATTATCATAATTTCATTCCTGATATATAATATTTTGGTGTGGTTTAAGCAGACAAGGGCCTGGAATCTGCTGAAAGGAATTATTGTGGTATTGGTTTTTGTGCTGGTCTGCGCTATCTTCCAGATGAACAATATTCTATGGATTGCAGGAAAGACCATCAATGTAATTGCAATTGCAATTATTATTGTATTTCAGCCGGAATTGCGCAGAGCCCTGGAGCAGCTTGGACAGAAAAATTTTATTACCTCGCTGTTTTCCTTTGATTCGCAGAAAAATCAAGAGCGGTTCAGCGAACGGGTAACCAATGAGATTGTGAAAGCAACGTATGAGATGGCGAAGGTTAAGACAGGAGCTTTGATTGTTGTGGAACAGGATGTGGTTCTTGGGGAATTCGAGAGAACAGGAATCGCGCTGGATTCCCTGGTTTCCAGTCAGCTTCTGATTAATATATTTGAGCATAATACTCCCTTGCATGACGGAGCGATTATTGTACGGGGAGACAGAATTGTGTCTGCCACCTGCTATCTGCCCCTTTCTGACAATATGGGACTGAGCAAGGAGCTTGGGACCAGGCATCGGGCGGCGGTGGGAATCAGTGAAGTTTGTGACGCTTTGACCATTGTGGTATCGGAGGAAACCGGGAATGTTTCCATTGCCATCGGTGGAGAACTGTATCGGAATGTGGATGCAGAATATTTGAAAGGGAAATTGAATTTCATCCGGAAAGGCGCAATGGATGTGGCAAGATTCAAACTGTGGAAAAGGAGGATGAAGAATGTTCAGGAAAATGATAAAACATCTGGTGAATAATGCCGGACTGAAGGTTCTGTCCATTCTTTTGTCCGTGGTTTTGTGGATGGTTGTGGTAAAGCTGGCAGATCCGGATATGACAAAGACTTTTTCTGTTTCTGTGGATATTCTCAATAAAGATGTGGTTGCTGAAATGGGAAAAGTGCCGGATGTGGTGGGAGAGACAGATATTGCAGTGTTCTATATCACCGGCCCGAGAAGTTATGTGGAGAAAATGAATGGTGATGATTTCAATGTGACTGCGGATTTAAGTCAGCTGGATTTAAGGCAGGATGGGGATACCAAGTTGGTTCCTATAGAAATCAGCGCCCGAAAATATGACAGATATATTACCATTAATCAGAGAACAGTAAATCTGCAGATTACCCTGGAGGATTTGTCTGAACAGAAGTTTGTAATTACTGCGGAGACAACGGGAACTCCGGCAGAAGGCTGCGCCATTGGAGATGTAGAAGTGACGCCGAATTTATTGAATATTTCGGGGCCTGAATCCGTTGTGTCCAGAATCAGCCGTGTGTCTGCTACAATTAATGTGGACGGTGTATCCGATGACGTTTCAGATAATGTAGTTCCGGTGCTGTATGATGAAGACAATAAACCCATAACATCAGACCTTCTGGAAATGAATCAGAGCGCAGTGACAATCCGGGCCAATATACTCGGAACGAAGAGTGTGCCCATCCGGTGTCAGGTCAGCGGAACTCCGGCAGAGGGTTATGAATACCGGGGACTGGAATATGCGCCGGACTCCGTGCTGATTAAGGGAGAAGCGGAGGTTTTGAATAGTATCGGCGCTATCAATATACCGGAGGATGTGATCAATATAGACGGCGCAAAGGAAGAAAGTGAGGTTTCCATTGATATTAAGCCCTATCTGGCAGAAGCAGGCGTATCCCTGGTGGATGATACCGCTAATCAGATTGCAGTGCGGGTATTGATTGAGCAGAAAGAAACCAAGGTTTTTAATATTCCTGTGGAGAAGATTCAGGTGACCGGGTTAAACCGGGATTATGAGCTTAGCTACAGCGGAAGTTCTGTGCCGGTTTCTGTCAGGGCGCTGAAGGAGTATATGGATACTCTGGAAATCGGCAGTATCAGCGCGGCTTTGGATGTAACAGACCTGGAACCGGGAAGCCATACCATAGAATTGACGATCACGCTGCCTGGGGAGCAGTTTGAACAGACTGAGACGGTCAGGGTTCAGATTACCATTGAAGATAAGAATGCAGAACCAGAAACAGAACAGGATGAAACCCAGGAAAATGCCGGGGGTTCTGAGGACGAGGAAGATAATGGTAATGGAAATGACAGAAATGGAAATAATAGTGACAGTGCAGACAGGAGCACCAGAGACAGTAATTAAAAAAGGTGCGCCTGCAGATAGAAGGAAAGCAGACGCAGAATGGAGGAAATTATGGCAAGAATGTTTGGAACAGATGGAGTAAGAGGCGTGGCAGGCACAGAGCTTACCATTGAACTGGCTATGAAGCTGGGGCAGGCGGGAGCTTATGTGCTGACAAAGGAGAGAGCTTATCAGCCCACAATTATTGTGGGATGCGATACCCGTATTTCCGGCGGAATGCTGGCAAATGCACTGATGGCAGGAATCTGCTCCGTAGGGGCGAATGCGGTGTACATGGGAGTAATGCCCACACCGGCCATTGCATATCTGGTTCGGAAGCATAAAGTAGAAGCAGGGGTAGTGATTTCCGCTTCTCATAATCCGATGGAATTTAACGGAATTAAATTTTTTAATGGAGACGGGTATAAGCTTTCCGATGAACTGGAAGATGAAATTGAAGCCCTGATAAAGAACGGCATGCGGGATGTTGCCATGCCTATTGGCTCAGGGATTGGAAATATCAGCTATCGGTTTGACGCCAGGGAAGAGTATGTATTTTTCATGAAAAAAACTATGCCCCTGGATTTAAGCGGTTTAAAGATTGTAGTGGACTGTGCAGAAGGAGCTTCCCACTATACTGCAGTAGAGACATTAAAAGGGCTGGGGGCTAATCTGGTAGCGATTCATACCAATCCCGACGGCACCAATATCAATGCCAACTGCGGGTCCACCCATATGGATGAACTGCGGGCCAGGGTGGTTTATGAGAAAGCAAATATCGGCCTTGCTTTTGACGGCGATGCGGACCGTATGCTGGCAGTGGATGAAACCGGCGAGGTGGTAGACGGCGATCAGATTATGGCAATTATCGGCAACTACATGAAGGAGCATGGCAAGCTGAAAAAGGATACTATTGTAGGAACTGTGATGAGTAATCTGGGCTTTACCCTGATGGGAAAAGAACGGGGAATCCATATTGAACAGACCAAGGTGGGGGATCGCTATGTTTTGGAAAATATGAGAGAAAATGGATATAATATTGGAGGGGAGCAGTCAGGCCATATTATTTTCCTGGATGAAAATACTACGGGAGACGGACTGCTCAGTGCATTGCATTTGCTGGAAGTTATGGTAGAGACTAAAGAGCCTCTTTCCCAGCTGGCACAGATTATGGAAGTGCTTCCGCAGGCATTGGTAAATGCAAAGGTGCCGAACCATAAGAAAGAACATTTTATGGATTATCCGGAGATCGCACAGGCAGTTCAGAAGCTGGAGCAGAAATTTGCAGGAGAGGGCAGAGTCCTGATCCGTCCGTCTGGAACAGAGCCTTTGGTTCGTGTTATGATTGAGGGAAAGAATCAAAGCGAGATCAATCAGGACGCAAAGGAACTGGCCGACCTGATCATGAGGAATATGCTTTAATTTATCATGAGGAGGACCCAGTATTTACCATGAGCTTTACCATGAGGAGGGACCCAGCATTTACCATGAGGAGGGACCTAGCATTTACCATGAGGAGGGACCCAGCGCTTATCATTGAATATTCCAAAAAAGCAGAAAGCAGGGAGGAGCCCTGATGGTTCGTGAAGCAGCCGCAAAGCAGAAAGCAGGGAGGAGCCCTGATGGTTTATGGAGCGTCTCAAAAGCAGGGAGAAACCCTGATGATCCATGGAGCAACCGAAGGAAGAAAACTTAATGCAGTAGGTAAGCAATAAACGGAGAAAAATGTATTGGAGGAACGAAGATGGTTAGTCAGAAAGTGATAATTAAAAACCCTACGGGCCTGCATTTAAGACCGGCAGGAATTTTGTGTAAAGAGGCAGTAAAATTCAAATCATTGATCACCTTTAACTTTAAAGGCGGAACAGCCAATGCGAAAAGCGTATTAAGCGTACTGGGCGCATGTATCAAGTCCGGAGATTCCATTGAATTTGTCTGTGAAGGCGAGGATGAGGAAGAGGCTCTTTCTGCCATAGTAACAGCGGTGGAAAGCGGTTTGGGAGAATAACAGGAACATGACGGGAAAGGAAAAGGTACAGATTCTGTTGTCCTCCTATCAGGGAGAGCAGTTTTTGGAAGAACAGCTGGACAGCCTGTTAAAACAGAGCTGGAAGAATCTGGAAATACTTATCCGCGACGACGGATCTACAGATGGCACCAGGAAAATATTGGAAGATTACAGTGCAAAATATGAACATATAAAATATTTTCCAGGGGAAAATATTGGTGTAACACAAAGTTTTTTTGAACTGCTGAAAAAGTCAGATGCAGCGTACGTGGCATTTTGCGATCAGGATGACATATGGCTGGAACGTAAGGTGGAAGCGGCAGTCCGGAAGCTGACAAAGGAGACAGGGCCTGCTTTGTACTGTGGGAATAAGATTCTGGTGGATCGCAGCCTTAGTCCTATGAAAAAACAGAGCCGGCCCAGTCTGAAGCCTGGATTCGGAAATGCAGTGGTGGAGTGTATTTGTACCGGCTGTACGGCGGTGATGAACAGAGAATTGGCAGATATTCTGGCGGCGCGGCTGCCGGAATACGCCATTCTCCATGACTGGTGGACATATTTAGCAGCTTCTTATACCGGGAAGGTGATATTTGACCCCAATCCCTATATCCTCTATCGGCAGCATGAGGGAAATGTGGTGGGAGCCAAAGGCGGATTCTGGGGAGAGGTACAGTCCAAGGCAGCCTATCTGAAAAAAAGCCGGGGCAAATTAAAGAGACAGCTCAGTGAGTTTGCCAGGCTGTATCAGGGAGACAGAAAAAAGGACAGGCTGGTGCGGCAGATATTGGCGGCGGAACATTTTCCTGGCAGACTTCAGATCATTTGTAACCGTAAAATGTACCGGCAGAGTGCATTAGATGAAATCATTATGAGAATATTATTTCTGATAAACAGAATGTTATAAAATGGAGGAAACCATGAAGAAAATATTGGTGACAGGCTGTAACGGACAGCTTGGAAGAGCAATCAACAAAGAATACGAAAAGGATGATGTGGAATTTATCAATACAGATGTACAGTCAGGAGAGGGAATCACTGCTCTGGATATCACAAGTATTTCCCAGGTGATGGAACTGGTACGGGAAACCAGGCCGGATGTGATTATCAATTGCGCTGCTCATACTGCAGTAGATTTGTGTGAACAGCAGTGGGACAGCGCTTACCGAATTAATGCCATTGGGCCCAGGAACTTAAGCATTGCAGCTTCTGAGGTAAAGGCAAAAATGGTGCATGTATCTACGGATTATGTGTTTGATGGTAACGGAACCAGACCTTATACGGAGTTTGATCCGGTGGGGCCTGCCAGCGCATATGGAAAAACCAAGCTGGAGGGTGAGAATTTTGTAAAAGATTTTGCAAATCATTACTTTATCCTGCGGACGGCATGGCTTTACGGCGACGGAAAGAATTTTATCAAAACGATGCTGCGGCTGTCAGAGAGCCATGATCAGGTCAGTGTGGTAATGGATCAGGTGGGCTGTCCTACCAGTGCAGTGGAATTGGCCAAGATGATTCATTTTCTGGAGCCTACGGAAAATTACGGATTATTCCATGCTACCTGTGAGGGAAGCTGCAGCTGGGCGGATCTGGCAGAAGAGACCTTCCGGCTGGCAGGAAAATCCACCAAAGTGGAACGGGTAACCACAGAAGAATACTGCCGCCGCAATCCCAATCAGGCGCCCCGTCCTGCTTATTCTATTTTAGAAAATTATATGATAAAATTAACCAGCGACTATTTAATGGCAGACTGGAAAGATGCGTTAAAGACTTATATGGATTCCTTAAGATAAGAAAATTATAAGAAGCAAATGTGATGCAAATATGATGAAAGAGGAGAAATCATTATGAGAACTTATCTGGTAACAGGCGGGGCGGGCTTTATTGGCTCAAATTATATTCAATACATGTTCCGAAAATATGACAATGAAATCAGAATTATCAATGTGGATAAGCTTACCTATGCCGGCAATCTGGAGAATTTAAAGGATGTGGAATCTAGGGATAATTATACCTTTGTGAAAGCGGATATCTGCGACAAAGAAGCCATCCGTAAGATTTTTAAGGAAAATGACATTGACCGGGTAGTGCATTTTGCGGCGGAGAGCCATGTGGACCGAAGCATCCGCAATCCGGAGGTGTTTATCCAGACTAATGTGCTTGGAACGGCAGTGATGTTAAACTGTGCCAAGGAAGCTTGGGAGAAAGAGGACGGAACTTTTCAGGAAGGGAAGAAATTTCTCCATGTTTCTACGGATGAAGTGTATGGCTCCCTGGAGGAGGACGGCGCTTATTTCTATGAGACAACCCCCTATGATCCCCACAGCCCCTATTCTGCAAGCAAAGCAAGTTCAGACTTTTTGGTAAAATCATATATTGATACTTATCATTTCCCGGCGAACATTACCAACTGTTCCAACAATTACGGCCCCTACCAGTTCCCGGAAAAGCTGATTCCTTTGATTATCAACAATGCGCTGCAGGGGAAGAAGCTGCCGGTATATGGAGATGGCAAAAATGTCAGGGACTGGCTGTATGTGGATGACCATGCAAAAGGAATTGATATGGTGCAGGAACATGGAAAACTGGGAGAGACTTACAACATCGGCGGCCATAATGAGAAACAGAATATTGAGATTATCCATATTATTCTTGAAACTTTGCAGGAAATGCTGCCGGAAAACGATCCAAGGAGAGAACTGGTCACCACAGATTTGATTACCTATGTGGAAGATCGAAAAGGACATGACAGAAGATACGCCATCGCTCCGGACAAGATTAAGGCGGAAATCGGCTGGGAGCCGGAGACTATGTTCAAAGAGGGAATCCGAAAAACAATTGCCTGGTTCTTTGAACATGAAGAATGGATGAAAAATGTGACCAGCGGTGATTATCAGAAATATTACGAAGAAATGTATCAGAATTAGCAGGAAAACAGAAAATGAAATATGGACCGAAGGATCATACCTTTGCAATTTGCGCTTACAAAGAAAGCCCATTTTTGCGGGAATGCATCGAATCATTAAAAAAACAGACCGTGCCCACCAGGCTGATTATGACTACCTCCACGGAGAATAGCCATATCCGCAGCCTGGCGGAGGAATATGGCATACCGCTGTTTGTCAATCACGGAGCAGCGGGAATTGCCAATGACTGGAATTTTGCATATCATCACTGCAGGACTAGGCTGATTACTCTGGCCCATCAGGATGATATGTATCACCCTGATTACGTGAAATATATGTTACATGACCTAAACCGGGCAAAGCATCCCTTGATTTATTTTACAGATTACAATGAATTGCGGGAAGGACAGGAAGTTTCCGGGAATCAATTATTAAAAATCAAACGTCTCATGCTGCTGCCTTTAAGAATCCGGGCGTTTCATGGGAGTATTTTTGTGCGCAGGAGAATCCTGTCTATGGGAAATCCCATTTCCTGTCCATCTGTGACTTACATAAGAGAACATTTGCCGGCTACAGTATTTATTCCGGGATTTAAAAGCAACATTGACTGGCAGGCATGGGAGATGCTGTCTAGGAACAAGGGAGAGTTTGTCTATGAGAAGCGGCCTTTGACCTGGCATAGGATTCATCTGGAATCGGAAACCTCAGTGAGCATTAACAATGGAAACATCCGGGCACAGGAAGACTATGCCATGTTTCTGAAATTCTGGCCCAAATGGATGGCCAGGTTTATTATGCGCTTTTACATCAAAGGGGAAGAATCCAATACCATGGAACGATAAGGAGAAATAAAATGAATGAACAGTACGAACTTACAATATTGATGCCCTGTCTCAACGAGGCGGAAACGCTGGCTGTCTGTATTGGAAAAGCCAGGAAATATCTGGAAGAAAGCGGCGTCAATGGAGAAATCCTGATTGCGGATAACGGCAGTACCGACGGTTCTCAGCAGATTGCCGAGGACAACGGCGCAAGAGTTGTAAATGTACCGGAGAAGGGATACGGCGCAGCCTTGATTGGCGGATGCAACGGAGCTCTTGGAAAATATGTGATTATGGGCGACGCCGATGACAGTTATGATTTTCTGCATCTGGGGCCTTTTGTAGAAAAGCTTCGGGAGGGCTATGATTTGGTAATGGGGAACCGTTTCAAAGGAGGCATTGAGCCGGGAGCCATGCCGCCGCTCCACAGATATTTGGGCAATCCGGTGCTTTCTTTTATCGCAAGGCTGTTTTTCCCCTGCAAAATCGGAGATTACCACTGCGGGCTGCGGGGATATAACCGGGAATCTATTTTGAAGCTGGGATTGGTAACAACCGGGATGGAATATGCCAGTGAGATGGTGGTGAAATCTACGCTGAATCATCTGAAAATTGCGGAAGTGCCTACTACATTGAAGAAGGACGGCCGTTCCCATGCTCCTCATTTGAGAAGCTGGTCCGACGGATGGCGGCATTTGAAATTTCTTCTGATGCACAGCCCCAACTGGCTGTTTATGTATCCGGGATTGATCCTGTTTTTTTTAGGATTGGTTCTGACTGTAATTCTGAGCCTTGGAAATATCCGGATTGGTTCTGTGGGACTTGGGGTCCATACCCTGATGTATTCTGCCGCTGCCATGATGGTGGGTTTTAATCTTGTGATGTTCTCCCTGTTTGTCCGTTCTTATGCAAGTGTGACAGGATTTATTCCAACGGAAAGCAAATTGGATCGGTGGCTGGAGGATATATCAACAGAAAAAGGAGTGGTGATCGGCCTGCTGCTGTTTTTGGCAGGAATTATTATTACAATTATTGCCTTTTGCATTTGGGGAAACACAGGATTTGGGGGACTGTCACCAGAGAATATGATGCGGATTACCATTCCAGCCATGCTGTTGATTGTGGTAGGAATTGAAGTTATTTTCGGAAGCTTTTTTATTGGCATTCTGCATATCAGGCACAAATAGAGAGGAAATTGACAGATGAATGCGAGACAGGGGATAAAGAGGATAAACTGGTTTCTGGCAGTGATTGCAGTGTTGTCTTTGATAAAAATATGTATGGTGCAGGGATTAGTGATTTATCCGATACCGGCGGCAGCCTGCGATGACGCTTTGATGACAGACTGGGCGCTGAATATTGCAGGCGGAAAATGGACAGGTCCATTTAATAACTATATTTTTATGAAGGAAGTGGGGTTTGCCATTTATCTGGCGGTTATTCACCGACTGCATCTGTCTTATATTACGGGAACCAGTCTGCTGTATATCGCAGGATGTATGATTTTACTTTATGGAATCAGCCATGTAGTCCAGAAAAAATGGCTGTTATGCGTGATTTATGCCGTTACGCTGTTTCATCCCATTATGACGGCGGTAGAAACGGGACAGCGAGTATATCGGAACAGTTTTGCCGTGGTATTGCTGCTCTGGCTTTTTGGCAGCCTTTTAAATCTGTATTTTGAAATCCGGGAAAAATCTTTTGGCAGAAACTGCATCTGGGCCCTGTTTGCAGCGGTAAGCCTTGGATGTTTATGGGAAACCAAAAGCGATACCATCTGGATTCTGCCTTTTACGGTGGTCATTATGGCAGTTGCAGCCGGGATTTTAGTCAAAAACAGAAAAGAAACCAGGGTATTTCCCAAACTGATTCTTTTGTGTATGCCTTTTTTGGGAATTCTGTTTTTTTCAAAAACCATAGATTTACTGAATACGATAACATACGGCGATACCGGCATTCCTTATTATGGACCGGCCATGGGGATTTTGACTGGTATAGAATCAGAAAATCCCATTGAAAATGTAAGCCTGCCCAGAGAGACCCTTCACAGGATGTATGAACTTTCTCCAACCTTAGCTTCGGCAAAGGAAGAGATTGAAGACGCCATGAACCGGTATGATAAAGCGGACACCCATCCAAAGGACGGCAATGTGGAAGATGGATGGATTGGCTGGGCGCTGCTTCGGGGATTTGATGGAGCTGGATGTTATAAGGACTGCAAGACAGCGAATGAATTTTATAAAAAAGTATACGAGGAATTAAATGAAGCGGTGGAGCAGGGAAAGCTTAGGCTGGTGGAGCAGTCTTTTGCTGATTCTTACCATGTGGCTGACGGGAAAGAGCGAAAAGAACTGCTGTCTGCCATTGGGCAGTGTTGGCAGTATGTGGCCAGTCATCAGTATCTGTTTTCCAATATCTGTTCCCTGATGGGAGACAACATTGCAGGAAGCCAGAGATTTGAGATTCTGACCCGCAATAACGCCTATTACGGCATGTTTGATACAGATTATTACTGTGTGGGCTGGGTGGCTTTTCCTCAATATGACTTGAATCAGCTGGAAGTTTATATTGAAGACGCCGAGGGCAATCAGTTTACACAGCTGAAATTTAAAGAAAGCCGGGATGTAAAGGAGAAATACCCTAATGCAGAAGGGGCGGAAAAATGCCGTTATATTGCAGAATGGAATGGAAACGGAAAGAAAGTATCGGACTTCTTTCTTGCAGCATATGACAAGGAGCAGCAGGTGGTAAAAGCCAGAATTACCCAAACAGGGCTGGCAGATGTCAGCGAAGAAGAATGCGTCGGTTCCGTAGACGGCTTCTTTCTGCAGGGAGACCAGCAGGCTATCCGCCGGGAGGCGAAAAAAGCGTCAGACAGATGTAATCTGGTATACAATATCTATCACTTCTTTGGCAATATACTGGCCTGGGCAGGGATAGCTGCCTATCTGGTCTTTACTGTTTTAGCTGTTTTGGAATGGAAAAACCGTCAGTATGATTCGGTGAATCTTTGGCTGATTATCACAGGTATCGGATTAAGTCTGCTTATTTTATTTGCCGGTGTGGCAGTAACCCATCTGGAGAAATGCCCGGCTATCAGCTATATGTACTTAAGCGCAGCCTATCCATTATTCAATCTTGCTGGGATGCTGTCCCTGACGGGATGTGCGGCAAGCGTCACCGGGCTTTGGAACAGAAGGAGGAAATCTGTTCTGGGTCAGCGCGGGATTGTAAACCACCAGAAGGTAAACCGTTCATAAAATGTATTGCCCAAATAAGGGTACTTTAAGCCGCAGATGACACTTTTCAGAGGATTTCTGGAAGTAAGAAGATCCAGAATCTTCTGGGCCTGTTCCTTTTGTTCCGCAGAAAGACGGCTTCCGTACAGGCAAAGCAGCGTCTGCACCTGCGTGGCAGCCTGTCTCCGGCAATTGGTCAGGGAAGCCAGGTGTTTTTGAAACACGGAAGGTCTCAGGTTATCCAGAATCCGAAATAACGTGGAACGGGTGTTGGTTACTCCCAGAGTGTTGCTGGAATGCTGCCGGTAGTTGGAGAGAGGCGTATCATCTTTGTGGACGATACGGCCGAAAGCGGCGCATAACAGCATAACCCACCAGTCATGAAGAGCAATTTCCTCCGGGTAAGCAGAGAGCAAATCTTTTAACTTTGCATTGAATACCATCGCGCAGCCTGGCACATAATTGGCCAGCAGCAGCTTCAGGTAATGATGTCTGCGGCCCAGAGCGGCATGGGTGTATTCTTCCAAAGAAGCGCAGAGAGGCTCCATATTCTGGTCGGTTATCCGCATCGTGCAGTAAGTCAGAAGAGGGCCGTCATATGTTGTTTGGCATTCTTTCAGAAAATGAACCATTTCAGCTAATTTTTCAGGTTCCCACCGATCGTCCTGGTCGCAGAAGGCATAGTAGTCATAGCCGGATACCTTGGCAAACAGATCGGCAAAATTGCCAGTGGCGCCGTGGCGGGCTGAGGTGTTTTCTGACAGGAAAATCCGATCCGGATACTGTGCCTGATACCGCCTGAGGATGTCAGGCGTGCGGTCGGAAGAACCGTCGTCGTTGACAAAGAGGGTCCACTCCTCAAAAGTCTGGTTTATAATGGAGTCCAGTTGTTCTTTTAAATATTTTTCGCCGTTATAGGCAGCAAGTAAAATTGCTATGGTCTGTTTCATATCAGTTGTTCCTTTTGATTAAAATAGAATTAGTCCTGTGCATTCCATCTGCTCAGACTATATTAGCATACAACAACAGGACGCAAAGTACAACTAATTTTCTAGTTGAATGCATGCCTGGGAGCAAATGGCAGAAATTTCAGAGAAAAGCAGGGAAGTAAAATGGAAAAAACAAAGAAAGAAAATTTAATCAATGTTATTATGGTGGTAAGCAGCAATATTTTTGCAATACTGGTTGCATTGTTTTCCGGCTTTATCCTGCCGAAAGAATTGAGCATTCCGGATTATGCCTATTACAGAGTGTATTTGCTGTATATTTCCTATGCTGGTTTTTTTCATTTTGGCATTGTAAACGGAATTTATCTAAAATATGGAAATATGGACCTGGATCAGATCCCAAGGAAAGTATTTCGGGCATACAGTTATTTTATGCTATTGTCCCAGGCTGCAGTTGTGGCGGCGTTGTCCCTGATTCTGTTTGCAGGCAGAGCTGCAATGGAACTGGATAAGGTAATCGCCTTTGCTTTTGTTATCATCAATATTCCGCTGATTAATATCAAATGGTTCTACTCTTCCATCAATCAGTTTACGAAAAGGTTTGTCATTGACAGCTATGTGACTTATCTGCAGAATATTTTGAACCTGGTGATGGTATTTATTGTGATTCTGCTGAAATGGTATGATTTTCAATGGATTCTTGTCATTATAACCATCTGCAATTTGATCTGCATGGTGATAACCATGGGGCAGAATAAAATGATATTGTGGGGCGATAAGGAGAAGCTCTCAGATATTGAAATTCCTGAATTGATAAAGAACGGATTTTTTCTGATGCTCAGTGAATTTGTGGGAATTATAATTCTGGGAATTGACAGTATGTTTGTGGATAATCTTTTTTCTCAGACGGAATTTGCCATGTATTCCTTTGCGGTGTCAGTGATTTCAGTCATTTTCACTGCCATCAGCGCTGTGTCTAATCTGGTGTATCCCTATCTTGTGCGGGTAGAAGAAGAAAAATATGCGGAATATTACGGGCTGATGAGTGATGTGCTGGCAATTGTTTCCATGTTTTCCATGCTTGCTTTTTATGCAGCGGAATTTATTATTTTCCGGTGGCTGGGGAAATTTATCCCCAGTCTGTCCATTGTGGCAATTTTATTCGGCACAGTGGCGTTCCGTGCAATTATTACCCTGGTGTGCGGCAATTATTTTAAAGTGTTGAAATTGATTAAAGAATATACCTGGAACAATATTTTTGCCATTGTGATTTCATTTTTGCTGAATGGGGCAGCCTATCTGCTGTTTCATGATTACCGGTATATTGCGGGGGCAAGCCTTTTGTCCTTTGTGATATGGTATCTGGTGACGGAGAGGATATTTATCCGGCATATGCAGATTCCTCTCACGGGCTGCCTGCGCAGGTATGGGTATATTCTGGCGGGCCTGCTGGTATTTTATTTGTTGGCGGACGCAGATCCGATTCCGGGATTTTTCCTGTATTTTGCAGCCATCTTTGGCATTTCCCTTCTGTGTTTTTGGCGGCAGCTCAGAAAGCTGCTTGGGATTGTAAGAGGCAAAGCGGCATAAATCTCCCATGAATTATGGAGTATTAGATTTTGCCAATCAGAAACAGGAACCGGATGGCAATTTCTCCGGCAAGCCGCGCCCGGAGTCGTCTGGGATAAAACAGTTTCCGAAACTGGCGGATCAGGCTGTTGGGTGCGGTAAACAGTGACAGTGTTTTTTGCTGGGAAGGAGAAAGCTTATTTTTGAAAACCTGTTGGAAATAGGACAGGTATTTCTTACTGTCTGTCATGGCGGTTCCGCCGATTTCATTTTTCAGAAAACTCCGAAGCAGATTGGAGTCGCTGGAATCTTCTGCAGTTACAGCGTCAAAATGGCGGATATGGGTGGCTGAGCGCCGGGGATCGGAAAGGATAAGCCCAAAACAGGCGGCTCCCCGAAGCAGCCAGCGGTCGTGAAGCTCCTTACCGGGATTTACCTTTAAAATCAGCTCCTGCCTGGCAGTTTCATTAAACACGATAACGAAACCGGAGGCAGGGGTATAGTAAAGCACATCCGTCAGAGTGACGGGGGCTTTCTGGGCAGGGGAGTGCCGCAGAAATTCTCCGTTATCTGTATAATATTCATAGCCGGAGAAATAGACGCAGGGTTTGTCCGGCTGTCCCTGGGATTCTAATGTCTGCACGGCCCATTTGATTTTGTCTGGATACCATATATCGTCCTGATCGCAGAACGCATAATAGTCTGCAGGAGGGCACTCTTTCAAAATTTGGTAAAAAGAGGCAGGGCAGCCCAGGTTGACGCCGCCGTTTTCCAGCAGTACAATTTTTTTGGATGAAGGATTGCAGGCAATATAATCCTGGATAATGGAAACTGTGTTATCGGTAGAACCATCGTCCCGGATATAAATGGAAATATTGGGATAAGTCTGAGCCAAAAGGCTGTCTAACTGTTCCCGGATATATTTACTGCCGTTGTAAGCAGCCAGCAGGATGTGAACGGATGGTGTTGTGTGCAAGGGGATTCTCCTTTCCAAAACTATCATATTTATATCACATTGTTTTGTTAAATTAATAAAGCTGAACCTTGAAAATATTAAATAGTTTTATTATTATTATATACGGAACATAAGGAATTGAAAAGTGCCAATTTTACGAAAAGCAAGGAAGACAGAAAGAGGGACATGCGATGAGAAAACGTATAATGACACTGCTTCTGGCAGTGCTGCTTCTGTTTCAGACGGAAGCGGAAACACTTTATGCCGCAGAGATTGCGCCCAGGGCGTCAACGGCTAAGACAGAGGCAGAAGCATTGACGGGAGATAATGATAATACAGGGGCCACAGATCCAGGCAGCCAGCCGGATGGTTCGGGGAACGCCGGGGACGGTTCCGGCGATGAAACAGGCGGCGATGGTTCAGATTTTCCGGAAGGAACAGAAGAATATACAGTAGTATTTGACTTTAACGGAGGAAAACTGCCTGACACGGAAGAGACAGATATGCAGGTCAAAGTGAAGAAAGGGGAACTGATTTCAGCGGAAAATATTCCTGCTCCGGTCAGAGAGGGATATACGTTACAGTACTGGACGGATGAAAGCGGTGATGAGTATAAGCTTGAGGAACAGCCGGTACAGGGAAATCTCACCCTGAAAGCCTTTTGGGCGCCGATAGAAGAATATACGGTGGTATTTGATTTTAATGGAGGAATACTGCCGGATACCGGAGAGCCAATCAGACAGGTTCCGGTGAAAGCAGGAGAGCTGATTGCACCGGAAAGCATTCCAGTTCCGGTGAAAGAGGGATATAAGTTATTGTACTGGACCGATGAAAACGGGACGGAATATAAGCTTACAGAGCAGCCAGTGCAGGGAAATCTTACCCTGAAAGCATTCTGGTCGCCCATTACATACCGCATTCAGTTTAAGCCCAATGGCGGAACTGGAACGATGGCGGAACTGACCATGGAGTACGATAAAGTGCAGAAGCTTCCGGAAAATGCTTTTGTGAGAACCGGGTATGCTTTTGTGGGATGGACGGTTACCATAGCAGGCGTGGAACATACTTTTCAGGATGAAGCGGAGATCAGCAGTAATCTGGCAAACACAGAAGGCACGGTTCTTGTATTTAAGGCGAAATGGGAAGTAGGGCTGTATACCATTCAGTATCATGCTAACGGCGGAACTGGAACAATGAATGACATGCCCTGTACCTATAACAAAACCAGGACGCTTCTTACCAATAAATTTAAGCGCACCGGTTATACCTTTATTGGATGGAATACCCGTTCAGACGGTAAGGGAACTTCTTATAAGAATAAAGATAAAGTAAAATCTCTGGGAGGGTATGGGGAAATTGTGATTCTCTATGCCATGTGGCAAGGAAATTCCTATACCGTGAAATATGACGGGAATAAAGCAACCAGCGGAAGCATGACCGGCAGCAGCCAGATTTACGGAACGCCTTTTACCCTGCGGAAAAATACATTCAAGAGGAAAGGTTTTACTTTTGCAGGCTGGAACACCAAGGCAGACGGCACAGGAACCACTTACAAAGACGGCGCACAGGTAAGCAATTTAACTGCTACAGCGAATGGTACGGCGACATTGTACGCCAAGTGGACAGCCATCAAATACAAAATTACATATCATACCAACGGCGGAAAACTAGCCGCTTCAGCAAAAAAAACCTACACGGCAGACAAACCATTTGTGCTGCCCCGGCCAACCAAAAAGGGCTATGACTTTGACGGATGGTATAAAACCTCTAATTTCAAGAAGCGGGTGGGTGAAATCGCAGAGGGTAATACCGGCAATCTTACCCTTTACGCTAAATGGGTGAAATGCACCCAGAAGCCCAAATCAGATTCTGCAAAACTTACTGCCTGCAAGGCCACAGGAACCGGAAAGGTTAGTGTGAAAGCTACCATTAAGACTAGGGTGGCAAGTTCAGATGATTACTATTATCTGATGTATATTAATCCGCTGAATCAAAAAATGTATAAAGAGGCGGCGAAAGTTTATAAGAAGAAAAATATTTCATTCACCCTGAAAACAGCAGAAAATCGGGGATATGCCACTTCCATGTTCGGTATCGCCATTAAAAACGGCAGCAAGTATCAGCTAATCAGTACCACGTCTTTTGTAAAAAATGCGGAGAAGGCGGCTTCGAACAAGTCAAGCTATAAGCCGGGTTCTACCAAAAAAGGCATGCAGTTTGACAAGAGTATGGAAGAGATTATCGATTGCGGGGCAAGGCAGAATTTTTTAAATGTTACGGTGTCTATGGTGTGCACTGACGGGACAGTTCCGTATAATTACAATGGCAAAACTTATTATTTTAATCCTATGACCTACTATCAGCAGGTGGTAACGGAATGCAACAAAAGAAATATTAATGTGACTATGCAGGTGATGCTGGACTGGACAGCCGGAAATACGGATTTGATTTCCGCTAAGGCCAGAGTGAAAGGGGCAGCCCCCTATTACAGCTGGAATGTTACCACCAACAGCTCCAGAGAGAAGATGGAGGCGATTTTCTGTTATCTGGGCGGGTTGTTTGGGAAGAAGAGCTGCTATGTATCCAACTGGATTTTGGGAAATGAGGTAAACAATCCGGCAGGATGGCATTACAAAGGAGGAATGTCCACGACAGCGTATTTCAAATCTTACGCTTATGCATTCCGGGCACTGTACTATGCAGTCAGAACCCAGTATTCCAATGCGCACATTTTCATCTGCACTGATAATTTCTGGAATGCCACCCAAAGCGGAGGCTACAGTGCAAAATATGTAATTTCAGCGTTTCTGAAGCAGCTGAATAAGATTGAGAAAGGACTGAAATGGAATCTGGCCTACCATGCCTATTCGTTCCCGCTGACTTATACCAACTTCTGGGAAGGATTCGGAATTACCAATGATGTGAGCACGCCTTATATTACCATGAAGAATATTAAGGTGTTAACGAATTATATCAAGAAAAATTATGGCTCTTCCGTGCGGATTATTCTGTCTGAGCAGGGCTATACCTCCAGCAATTGGGGAGAGGCGAACCAAGCGGCGGCAATTGTCTACAGTTATTACATTGCAGCCTGCAATCCTATGATTGATGCATTTATAATCAGAAGTTTCTCAGATAACGCCAATGAGACGGCGCAGGGACTTCGGATGGGAATTGCCGGAAAAGAGGCGTTCAATGCATTCAAGTATATGGATACTTCCCAGGCCAGCAAGTATACGAAGAAATATATGGGAATGCTGGGCGTGAAGTCCTGGAAAAAGATTGTGGCAGGATACAAGGCTTCCAGAATAAAGGGAATGTACCGGAAAACTTGACAGGGAAATCTTTCAATATAGTTCACGCGAAATACCTTTATATTTGAAAATGTCCGGGGCATCAGGGAATGTGCTAAAATCCTGATGCCCTGGACTTGTATCCTGGAAAGAAAAATGGTAGAATAGAAAAAGTATTGTAAAGGATGAAAAAGTGAAAATATTGGAATAATATCCAATAAATAAAAGTATATGTTGGAGGAGGCCATGAAAGGAATTATTTTAGCCGGAGGTTCCGGAACCAGATTGTACCCATTGACAAAAGCGATTTCAAAGCAGATTATGCCGGTATACGACAAACCGATGATTTATTATCCCCTGTCCACCCTGATGCTTGCAGGAATCCGTGAAATATTGATTATCTCCACCCCCAGGGATCTTCCGGTGTTTGAGAATCTTCTGGGAGACGGCAGCCAGTTGGGAATGAGGTTTGCCTATGCAGTGCAGGAAGAACCCAGAGGACTTGCAGATGCGTTTATTATTGGAGCGGAGTTTATTGGGAAAGATGCAGCTGCACTGGTGCTGGGCGATAATATTTTTTATGGACAGAGTTTTTCCAGGGTATTGCAGGAAGCGGCCGAACGGACGGAGAGCCAGCCGGGGGCTACGATTTTTGGATATTATGTGAAGAATCCCAGAGAGTACGGCGTGGTGGAGTTTGATGAGGACGGTACGGCCATTTCCATTGAAGAGAAGCCGGAGCATCCCAGATCCAATTATGCAGTGCCGGGATTGTATTTTTATGACAATGATGTGGTGGAGATTGCCAGAAACGTGAAGCCCTCTGCCCGGGGAGAAATAGAGATTACCAGCGTGAACAATGAATATCTGAAACGGGGAAATCTTAAAGTGGAAACTTTGGGCCGGGGATTTGCATGGCTGGATACCGGCAATCATGATATGCTGCTGGCAGCGGCGGATTTTGTGTCTGCTTTTCAGAAGCGTCAGGGACTCTATATTTCCTGCATTGAAGAGATTGCCTATAAACGGGGATTTATTGATGTGGAGCAGCTTAAGAAGCTGGCAGAACCCTTGTTAAAGACAGAGTATGGACAGTATTTGATAGATGTGGCAGCAGGATTGTAGGCTTGATGCGGCAAAACTGTGTATGATTGGCAGGCGGATGCGATAGAACTTCGCGGAATTGGCATGACAGATTCAGAAGAATTACAGCATGGAGGAAAATATGGGAAAGATTCAGGTAACAGATAATTGCAATGGAATTCAGGGCTTGAAGGTGATAGAGCCTGCAGTGTTCGGAGATGAACGAGGCTATTTTATGGAGACTTATAATTATCAGGATTTTGCAGAAGCAGGGATAGACTGTATTTTTGTACAGGACAATCAGTCAGCTTCCAAGAAAGGCGTTCTTCGGGGCCTGCATTTTCAGATTAATTATCCCCAGGACAAGCTGGTCCGGGTGGTAAATGGAGAAGTATTTGATGCTGCGGTGGATTTGCGGGAAGGCTCTGAAACTTTTGGAAAATGGTTCGGCGTCATTCTCTCAGCAGAGAATAAGAAGCAGTTTTTTATTCCCAAGGGATTTGCCCATGGGTTTGTGGTATTGTCTGAATATGCGGAGTTCTGTTATAAAGTGACAGATTTTTATCATCCCAACGATGAGGGCGGATTGTTGTGGAAGGACCCTGAAATCGGCATTCAGTGGCCTATGCCGGAGGGAATGGCAGAGGAAGATTTGATTTTGTCAGATAAGGATAAGATTTGGGGAGGAATCAGGGAGTATGTAAGCAGCAGAAAAGAAAGGTAGGAGTTGCAGCATGAAGAAGAGAATTTTGGCATTTTTTCTGGCGGGAATAATGACGTTTTCCATGGCTCCCACGGAAGCGTTTGCAGCAGCTGACATGCAGCAGAGCGGAACGGAAGTATCTGTGGATCTGCAGGAGAACGGGACAGAAGAAGAATCTCCTGATTTGCAGCAGAATGGAACAGAAGAATCCCCTGATTTGCAGCAGGACGGAATAGAAACGGAGGCAGGCAGTGGTTCCAGCCCAGAGAATGAGGCGCCGGAGAACAGCCAGTCTCAGAATACAGAGGATGTCAAGGATTCAGCGGACAGCCAGTCTCAGAACACAGAGGATGTCAAGGATTCAGCGGACAGCCAGTCTCAGAACACAGAGAATGTTAAGGATTCAGCGGACAGCAGCCAGAGCGCTGCCGAAAACAGTCAACGCGCCAGGATGACAGCGGAAGAACAGGAATCGCTGGAGACTCTTTCTCAGGAAGAGCCGGTACAGGAGGAACAGCCCCAAGAGCAGCCTGTGCAGGATGAGGATATCCTGAAGAATTGGACGCCTCCTATGGGCGGTATGGAACAGCCCCAGGTGATAGGGATAGCGGAAGAGACAGCAGAATCTCTGGATATTGTAAATCCCGAAGAAGCTGCAGACGGGACAATGGAATACCGTTCTTCTGTGCTGGGATCTAAGCAGTATGATTCCTCCTGGGATGTGTATTCCACCAATTATATTTATAACCGTTTAACAGAAAATGAGAGGTTATTCTGGGATGCATTGGATCAGATTGCAAGAGAATATCTGCATGGAACCGAGAATGCAGCCAGAATTCCGGTGCAGGGGCAATATTATTATGCAACACAAAGCGGGATTCGCTATGCTTATATGGGACTGTCTTCTCAAAGAATAGGAGAGTTATTTACCATGTTTTCCTACTCTAACCCTCAGTACTATTTTGTGGGAAACGGATATTTGACCGGCAGCGGAGCCATGTTTCCTATCATTTATGAGGGATTTGCCAATGGAACCACAAGGGCAGCGGAGACGGCTAAAGTGAAAGCCCAAATTGACGCCATGGAAGCCCAGATTGCAGAGGGAAAGACAGAGGTGGAGAAGGCCAGGATCGCTCATGATTTGATTTGCAGGAAAATTATGTATGATCATGATTATATGAAACCTGTGTCCAAGACCCCCTATCATCAGTCTGCTTACAGCGTATTTTGTGATAATTATACTGTATGCGCCGGATATACCAAGGCGTTTACCATGTTGATGAATGGAGCCGGGGTAGATACCCTCAGCGTGACTAGTAATGAGCATGCCTGGAATATGATTTGCCTGAATGATTCCTGGTATAATATGGATCTTACCTGGGACGATTTGGATGGACAGCAGGGGCTGGAAGTGATGTATGGGTACTTTAACCGCAGCACGGCAGTGCTTCTCGGAAGGCTGGATCAGAATAATTATCATAAGATGGAAAGCTGCTATACCGGGATGGTGCCTCCGGCAACCCAGGATTCCGGAGCCACGCCTACGTCTATAGGAACCATAGGGACTCCCACAAAGACAGTGGCGGCGCCGCAGATTAAGAAAGTTCAGTCAGGTGGAAAACTTCTGGCCAGCATAAGCACATCTACCTCAGGAGCAGACATTTATTATACTACAGATGGCAGTGAGCCGTCTTCATCGGCTACAAGAAGCTATTATTACACTGGAGAATCTTTTGAGGTGGCTCACAATGCCACGGTAAAGGCGATTGCGGTGCGTGATACCATGTGGGACAGCAAAGCTGCATCAGCAAAGATTACCAAATCCTCTTACACGGTAAAATTTAATACCAAAGGCGGCAATACAATATCCTCCCAGAAGATTCTTTATGGCAATAAATTAAAGAAACCAGCCAATCCTAAGCGGAGCAATTATTCCTTCCAAGGCTGGTATACTGACACAAAATATAAGACAAAGTGGACTTTTTCTTCAAAAGTAGTTACGAAGAATATGACGCTGTACGCCAAGTGGGAGAAGGTTACCACAGAAAAGGCGTCCATTAAGAAGGTGACAAATGTTTCCGGAAAGAAAATGAAGGTCACCTTAAAGAAAATCACTGGCGCCGCAGGATATGAGTTCCGCTATGCCACCAATTCCAAGATGAAATCGGCAAAGCGCGTCACAGGGAAATCCACCAGCAAGACCATAGGAAGCCTGAAAAAGGGCAAAACCTACTATGTTCAGGTTCGGGCTTATAAAACAGATTCAAAAGGGAAAAAGATTTATGGCTCCTGGAGTGTGAAGAAGAGCGTTAAGATAAAGAAATAGAAAATTCAAAAACGGCATAGCCTGTAAGCTATGCCGTTTTCAAAATAATTTGGCCTGTTTTAGGCTGGTGTACTGTTAGTCTTCTTTAATACAGTTCCAGGTTAAAGTAACATATGCCTTTGTCTTTGTGTTTCGCATGGTAAATGTAATGTAATCCAGATCCCCGTCAAAAGTCACTTTTTTTGAAAAAGAAGTTTTTCTGCAGGAGCTGATTTGGTATGAGCCGGAGCCATACTGCATTTTCAGGGAAGTAATTTTCCAGCCCTTAGCAGCTTTGGCAGAAACCGTCTGGTTTTTCAAAATAGAGGAATGAAAATAATTATACTCGGTGGAGGACTGGTAGCAGGAAGTAAAGTTTTTCTTTCCTACCTTAAAGCTCTTCAATGGGTTGCTGTAATTTTTGACTGTAATCGTGGATTTCAGTGTCTGGCTTCCAATTTGGAAGGTAATATCAGCAGTTCCAGCTTTTTTGAAAAAATAAACACGGATATCGCCGTCCTTGTTGATATAAGGCCTTGCAATGGAAGAATCACTGCTGGCCAGGGACTGAATGGAGGATGGCCGGGGTTTCTTGAGAGAACCTTTCCGGCAGACCTTCAATGTCACAAAAGTAGCCGGCAGATCATCCGGTGCACAGTAAAAGACCATATTTCTGTAGGAGCTGGGCAGATAAAAGTAAGACGCAGCTTCTGCAGAGCTTCCGGCCTGGGGAACAAAGAGAATTCCCGTCAGCAGCACGGCAAGTGTGAGTACCAGCGAAGAAATTTTTTTCATTGACTTTTTCAATACTTAGACCTCCCATGATTTAATTTGACTGAAAATGATAATAAAAGCTAATAATAAACTTACCATAATCGAAGAAAAAAAACAATGGAAGATTTCACATGAAATTGTTAAGAAATTTATAATTTTTTCTAAATATTCCAAAATTTGCTTATTACGGGGAAAGGTGATATAATTTACCATGAGACTTACCATGAGGAGGGACCCGGCTCTAACGCCAACCATTCCCACAGAGCAGTATGCCGGGAGGAGCCCTGATGGTTCGCAGAGAGGAGGGACCCTGATGGTCCGCAGAACATTCAGAATAAACTGAAGAATCCTCTGGCGGTCTTTCCTACCAAAACCCTTATTCACTATATAAAAAAGGAAATCAATCATCTATGAATCAGAAATCAGAAAACATTATTTCAGAAATTATACAAAACCGCCGGCTCATCCAAACTCTGGCAAAAAATGATTTTAAAACCAAATTTTCCGGCTCGTATCTGGGAACTATTTGGGCTTTTGTGCAGCCGGTAATTACCGTTTTTATCTACTGGTTTGTTTTTGACATGGCAATCGGCGCACGAGCCCAAATCAGAGGAGAACTGCCGTTGCCCTATGTACTATGGCTGGTAGCGGGAATCGTGCCCTGGTTTTTTTTCTCCGACTGCCTCAGTGCGGGAACCTCAGTGCTGACAGAATATAATTATCTGGTAAAAAAGGTGGTATTTCACATAGATATCCTGCCGGTGGTAAAAATATTTTCATCTATTTTTGTACATGCATTTTTTGTGTCTGTTGCGGTTCTGTTGTTTCTGCTTTACGGTTACCTACCGGATCTGTATGTGCTGCAGGTTCTGTATTACAGCGCAGGAGCGCTGCTTCTGGCATTAGGTTTGAGTTATTTTACCAGTGCGGTATCGGTATTTTTTCCGGATGTCCGCCAGATTGTAAATATTGCACTGCAAGTTGGAGTCTGGGCTACGCCTATTATGTGGGATATTAATGATATGAAGGAAAAAATTCCGGGTTTTGTTCTTATTCTGCTGAAATGCAATCCCATGTATTATATTGTTTTGGGCTATCGGGAGGCGTTTATTGATAAGGCGTGGTTCTGGGAGCATCCGGGGATGACAGCATATTTCTGGGGTTTTACCCTGATCGCCTGCCTGCTGGGAGTAAAAGTATTCAAACGGCTGAAGGTGCATTTTGCAGATGTGCTCTAAGGCCTGGAATAAAGGAGAGGTTATGTCTGAAACAGCGATTAAAGTCACAGATGTCAGTAAAATCTATAAGTTATTCGATACCCCTGCCGCCCGGCTGAAGGATGCGCTGGGGCTGTCCCGAAAACAGGAATATCGGGAGCATGCGGCGCTGCATGATATCACTTTGGAAATCAAAAAAGGAGAAACTGTGGGAATTATCGGAACGAATGGTTCCGGAAAGTCCACCCTTCTTAAAATTATTACCGGGGTTATCAGCCAGAGCCGGGGAGAAGTGGAAGTAGACGGAAGAATTTCTGCTTTGTTAGAGCTGGGCGCTGGATTTAATCAGGAATATACAGGAATTGAAAATGTTTATCTTCAGGGAACCATGATGGGTTTTACCAGAGAAGAAATTGATGGGAAAATGGATGCCATTCTGGAATTTGCCGATATCGGAGATTTTGTCCGTCAGCCGGTGAAAACCTACTCCAGCGGTATGTTTGTCCGCCTGGCCTTTGCGGTGGCAATCAATATAGAGCCGGAGATTTTAATTGTAGATGAGGCGTTGTCTGTAGGGGATGTGTTTTTTCAATCAAAATGCTACCGGAAGTTTGAAGAATTCAAGGAAATGGGCAAGACGATTCTCTTTGTCAGCCATGATTTAAGCAGCATTACCAAATACTGCGACCGGGCAATTCTCTTAAATAAAGGCAGAAAGGTGATGGAGGGAACGCCCAAGGAGGCCGTGGATCGGTTTAAAATGGCTCTGGTGGCTCAGGAGGAAGAGCAGCGCAGGGAGAATTCTTCCCTGTGGAAGCCAGGAATGTCAGGGGACAAATGGCAGAATGCATTGTCTGTAAATCCTGAAACACTGGAATATGGGGATAAAAAGGCGGAAATCGCAGATTTTGCAGTGGCAGATAAAACAGGAAAAATCACAAATGTCATCCAGAAAGGAGATTTGTTTACCATTAAGATGAAGGTTGCTTTCCGGGAGACTGTGGCGGAGCCGATTTTTGCTTTTACCCTGAAAAATCTGATGGGAATTGAGCTTACGGGAACCAATACCATGTTAGAGCAGCAGCCTGTGGAGCCGAAACAGCCAGGGGATGAGCAAATCATCAGTTTTACCCAGAAAATGACGCTGCAGGGCGGAGAATACCTGCTGTCTTTGGGATGCACCGGATATGAACAGGAGGATTTCAGGGTGCATCACCGGCTGTATGACGTGTGCAGCATTGCTGTGGTTTCGCAAAAAAACACCGTGGGATATTTTGACATGGAATCCACAGTGGAGATAGAGTAAAGGGACAGAATATGATTGAGAAATTTAATGTGGTGAGAGTCAGATTTCATATAGAAGACAAACAGATTCTGGTGATTCAGGGATGGAAGCATGACATGAAACCAGAAGATGAACTGGAAGTAACTTTGGACGGGGAAAAGCTTCCCTGGGTCATGGAAACGTATGACGGCATGGAAGTGCGGCAGCGTTATATGATTTACGATCTGGGAATAGAGGAAGAATATTATCTTTATGTAACCTTGCCGGAAGATTTTGACCGGAAAAAAGAACTGGCTCTGTGGGTGATTACAAATTCCCGCGTGGAACAAAAGAAGCATTCCGTTTATCAGGAAAAGGCTGCCAGCCTGAAGAAGCTTCAGGGAGAAATAGACTTTTTCCTAGAACAGGTAACCCTCAAAAAAGAACAGTGTTATCTCAAGGGCTGGGCGGCTTCAGCCATTCCGATTACCATCAAGGTAAAAGGGGGCGGCGGAAAAGAAATAGAGGCCAAGGCGTCCTTTCATGAGCGCAGGGACGTCAGCCAGATTTACCGGGAAACAGAACAGATGCCTGACAGCGGATTTGAGGTGGCGCTGCCCCACAGAGGCATGTCAGCCGTAACTTTGGAAATCACCAATGGAATTTGTACAAGCCGGGTGAAAGTGCCCATAGTTTCTACCTTTTTCTTTGAAAATATGCTGGGAAACAGCTATCTTGGAAAAGGGGCAAGATTTCTTCAGCATCATGGATGGAAGCAGTTCTGCGCCCGTACCATGCAGGTGATTGCCCAGAAATCCACCCCTCAGGGGGATTATGAGAAGTACCGTCAGGCAGTGGCGCCCACAGAAGAGGAACTGAAACGGCAGCGGAATGAGCAATTTGCATATGCCCCGCTGGTGTCTGTTGTGGTGCCTTTATATAAGACTCCGATCAAATACCTGGAAAAACTGGTGGAATCGGTGCAGAAGCAGACCTATGCCAATTGGGAACTGTGCCTGTCCGACGGCAGCGGCGAATCTTCTCCTCTGGAAAAATATCTGAAAAAGTTAGAAAAACAGGAGAAGAGGGTAAAGGTAATCCGCAATTCTGCGCCTCTTCGGATCTCGGAGAATACCAATGCGGCTCTTGCAGCTGCAAAAGGGGACTATGTCGCCTTTGCGGATCATGATGATTTGCTGGCGGAGGATGCACTGTATGAGTGCGTAAAGGTATTGCAGGAAAGGCCGGAAACAGAATTGATTTATACCGATGAGGACAAGATTTCCATAAATGGAAAGCATTATTTTCAGCCGCATTTCAAATCGGATTATAATCCGGATTTGCTCTGCAGTATGAATTATTTCTGTCATCTGGTGGTGGTGAAAAAGGATTTGCTGGAGCGGGCAGGGTGGTTAAATGGGGAATTTGACGGCGCCCAGGATTATGATTTCGTTCTGCGCTGCTGTGAGCAGACCAATGAGATTTACCATATACCCAGGGTGCTGTATCATTGGCGCGCCCATGAGAATTCCACCTCCGAGAATCCAGAAAGCAAGAAATATGCATTTGAGGCGGGGAAACGGGCCGTGCAGGCTCATCTGGACAGGCTGCAGATTCCTGCCAAAGTGGAAATGGGAGAATATCCCGGCCTTTACCGGGTGCATTATCAATGGAAGGAACAGCCTCTGGTGTCCATTTTAATTCCAAATAAAGATCACACGGAGGATTTGGACAAATGTATCCGTTCCGTGGAAGAACAGTCTTCTTATCGGAATTATGAGTATATTGTCATAGAGAATAACAGCGAGCTGCCGGAAACCTTTGATTATTATAAGAAGCTGGAAGCGGAAAATGAGAAAGTCCGGGTGGTGTATTGGGAAAAAGAATTTAATTTTGCTGCCATCAATAATTTTGGGGCAGAATTTGCCAGAGGTGAGTATTTGCTGTTACTGAATAATGATACGGAGATGATTGGAAAAGACTGTCTCTGGGAGCTGCTGGGTCCCTGCATGCGGGAAGATGTGGGGATTACAGGAGCCAGACTGTATTATGAGGACGGCACCATACAGCATGCCGGTGTGGTGATTGGGTTTGGCGGAATTGCAGGGCACGCCTTTATTGGATTTGACGGCAAGGCAAACGGATATTTTTCCAGAATTATCTGCGCCCAGAATTACAGTGCGGTGACAGCGGCCTGTATGATGACGAAAAAATCAGTGTTTGAGCAAGTAGGCGGGCTGACCGAAGAGCTGGTGGTTGCATTTAATGATATTGATTATTGTATGAAAGTGAAGAAATTTGGAAAGCTGATAGTATATAATCCTTATGCAGAATTATATCATTACGAGTCAAAATCCCGGGGACTGGAGGATTCTCCCCAGAAGCAGGAACGTTATTATAAAGAAATGAAGTATTTTGTGACAAGATGGCAGTCTTTTATGGATCAGGGAGATCCTTATTATAATCCGAACCTGACATTGTCCAAGGCGGATTTTTCCCTGAGACAGGTGTAAGGCTTTGGCAGGACGAAAGACAAAGATTGTCTGCAGGAAAAAGAGATACATTTCACTATAGAAGAAATTGTAGTAGGGAAAGAGGTCATAATGAAAAAAATCGGAAATGTCACCTTAGACACATCCTGCTATTCAGGAAAGGATTTGTACAGTGACGGATGGATCGAGGACAGGATTTTAGAACTGGCAGAGAACTATCCGCCAGAAGAATACAATCGGGTCATTGCACAGGAGCAGGATTGGGCGGTGATGTATCATCTGGCCCATGAAAGAGAGAATATTTTGAGCTGGTATCCCTTTGAAACGGGAGCAAAGGTTCTGGAGATAGGTTCCGGATGCGGGGCAGTGACAGGCGCAGCAGCGGCTGGAGCAGATTCTGTCACCTGCATTGATTTGTCCCTGAAGCGCAGTACAATTAATGGCCTGCGGAATCAGTGCCGGGATTCTGTCCGGATCTGCGTAGGCAATTTTCAGGATATTGAAAAAGGATTGGAACATGACTTTGATTATGCCACCTTAATCGGAGTGTTTGAGTATGGCAGGGGGTATATCGGTGGAGAGAAGCCTTACCATGGATTCCTGCGGACAATTATGAATCATTTGAAACCAGGCGGAAGATTGCTGATTGCTATAGAAAATAAATTTGGATTAAAGTATTGGGCAGGCTGCAGGGAAGATCACGTGGGAACTTTCTTTGAAGGTCTGGAGGGATATCAGAATACGGAAGGAGTCCGGACCTTTACCCGGCCGGAGTTGGTTGAGATGTTAGAGGAATGCGGATACAGAAATTACCGCTTTTATTATCCCTATCCCGATTACAAATTTCCCACGGTGATTTATTCGGACGAATATCTTCCCAGACCAGGAGAACTGGATAAAAATATCTGTAATTTTGACAGGGATCGGCTGGTGCTGATGGATGAAGGGAAGGTTTTTGACCAGATTTTAAAGGACGGCTTGTTTCCGCTGTACGCCAATTCTTTCTTTTTGGAGATTACCAAAGACCCGGAGGAGGGAAAAGGGCTGGAAAGCGAAGGGAAATTGGAAATCAGAAAGGAGCCGAGAGGGGAAATAACAGAAGAATTCAAGAAGATAGCGGACCAAAAAAGGATCGTATATACAAAATATTCCAGCGGCCGTTCTCCGAAATTTGCTATCCGCACCTGTATTGCCAGAGAGAACGAAGAGTTTCTCCTGTATAAAACGCCGGAATACCCGGCCGGAGCTTTGCATATCCAGTCCATTGCAGGGGCCAAAGAAAAGCTGGAGAAGCTTTGGGAAGAGAAAAAATTGTATCAGGTGAACCAGTGCTGGCTGGAAGGAGAAAAGATTTTCTTTGAATATCTGAAAGGGGTTACGCTGGAGGAGAAGCTGGATCAGCTTTTAGAGGAAGGGAAACAGAACAGCGTAAAAGAGCTTCTAAGGGTGGAAGTAAGGAATATTCTGGAGGCTGCGCCAACCGGAACATTTTCCATGACGCCGGAATTTCAGAAGGTTTTTGGAAATGTAACCTTTTCCCAGGAGGAGACGGCGGTGGAACCGGCGGATATCGACCTGATTTTTTCTAATATTCTGCTGACTGAGGACGGGAAGCGGCATGTGCTGGATTATGAGTGGACCTTTGATTTTCCGGTTCCCGCGGGATATTTGGCATATCGGGCCCTTCATTATTATCTGGATGCCGCTTCGAAACGTAAAATATTAAAAGAAGATTTAAATTTATATGAAGAATTTGGAATTACAGCGGATAAGATTCTGAAATATGAAGAAATGGAACGCAATTTTCAGCAGTATATCCGGGGAAATTATGTTCCTGTGGGAGAACTTTATCACAGGATGGGTAAGAAAGCTCTGCCCCTTGGAGAAGTTTTAAAGGAAAAAGACAGAAGAAGAATGCAGGTGTATGTGGACTTCGGGGAAGGATTTTGTGAGGAGCATTCCCGGTTTGTGGATCATGGGTATGATTCTGTGATACAATGTACTGTCTCCATTCCGGAACAGGCCAGGGCCGTATGGATTGATCCTGCATTAGCTCCCTGCATTTTAAAGGATCTGTCATTGCGCTGGAGCGGGGAAGGACAAAGGGAACCCATTCCCGTAACCTACGCCACCACAGGCTATGAAATGAAAAAAAACTGTTATGTATTTGACAATTCTGATCCAAAGATTATAATAGAAGAAATCCCTGAAGGGAAACGTCAGATTGACATTTCCTACCGAATCAGCATTCTGGAGGAAGAAACTGCCGTCTTGCTGATGGATAGGGTAAATACCAAAGGACGGATGAAAAAGAAGGTCCGGGGGCTGCTGGAAGGGTAAGGGAAAGGCCGGAACCGGATAAAGGGATAAAATATGAGAAAACGAGAACAGTATAAGCATTTATTGAATCTGACTGCAAATTTTATGATGCTGGCAATGGAAGCGGCAATGTTTGCCTATACCTGGTATATCATTTATTATCCGACGCTGGCTAAAGCAAACCGTCCCTGGCACAGAGGAAACTGGGCGGTGATTGGCATTTATGCGCTGATTATGTATTTTTTCACCAGAACCTTCGGCGGTTACAGGATCGGGTATCTGCGGATTACCGATGTATGTCTTTCGCAGATTCTGTCTATTTTCTGCGCAAATGTGGTAGGATATCTGCAAGTGTGCCTGGTGGCAAATGACTACATGCCGGTGCATCCCATGATTATGCTGACATTTACAGAATATCTGGTGATACTGCCTGGTGTATATCTGGTAAGATTTGTCTATACCAGGCTGTATCCGCCCAAGAAAATGATAGTGATATACGGGGAGCATTCCCCAGATGACCTGATTCAGAAGATTAATTCCCGAAAGGACAAGTATAACGTCTGCGCTACGGCCAGCGTTTATCTGGGCTATGAAGAACTGTACACCAGAATATTGGAATATGAGGCGGTTGTCCTCTGCGATCTTCCCACCAGCATGCGCAATCCCATTTTAAAATTCTGTTTTGACCAGAATAAACGGACATACATTACGCCGAAGATTTCAGACATCATTTTGACAGGAACAGAGGCGATCCATCTGTTTGATTCCCCGCTGATGCTGTCCAGGAATCATGGGCTCACCATAGAACAGCGGTTTATAAAGCGGGCCATGGACATTGTGCTGTCTTTGGTTGCGATAGTAATATCGTCGCCTGTGCTGCTGTTGATCGGACTGTGCATTAAGCTGTACGATAAAGGGCCGGTATTTTACACCCAGGAACGTCTAACCAGAGGTGGGGAAGTGTTTCAGATCATTAAGTTCCGCAGTATGCGGATGGATTCTGAGCGGGACGGCGCCCAGCTTGCCCGAAAAGATGACGACAGAATTACGCCGGTGGGGAGAATTATCCGCCAGACCCATTTCGATGAGCTGCCCCAGATTTTTAATATCCTGAAGGGAGAAATGTCTTTTGTGGGGCCAAGGCCGGAACGGGAAAGCATTGCCAGAGAATATGAGGCTGTTATCCCTGAATTCAGCTTTCGCCTGAAAGTCAAGGCGGGATTGACCGGGTATGCGCAGATTTATGGAAAATATAACACCACACCCTATGATAAACTGAAATTAGATTTAACCTACATTGAGAACTATTCTTTCTGGATGGATCTGAAGCTGATGCTGATGACCTTTAAGATTATTTTTCAGAAGGAAAATACGGAAGGAATCGACAAGAAACAGAGGACGGCGGTAAAATAAGGAGAAGCAGAATGGAAGAGCAAATATCCGTATCCGTGATTATGCCGGCTTATAACGCCGGAAACTATATTGGACAGGCCATTGAGTCTGTTTTGTGCCAGGAGGTTCCGCTGGAGCTGCTGGTAATTGACGACTGTTCCTCTGACAATACCGTTGCTGTTGTCAAACAGTATACCAGGGATGAAAGAGTGGCATTAATCTGCAATGAGCAGAATCAGGGGGCTGCGGAAAGCCGGAATACAGGAATCCGCCGCGCCAGAGGAAAATATCTGGCGTTTCTGGATGCGGACGACTGGTGGCAGCAGGGCAAATTAAAGCTTCAGTGTACAAAGCTGCAGGAGACAGGCATGGTTTTATGCTGCACAGGCCGGGAACTGATGAACGCCGACGGTTCGTCCAGAGGAAAAAGCATTGGGGCTCCAGAAATAATTACTTATGCCATGCTGCTTCGGACCAACAGTATTGCCTGCTCTTCTGTGGTGATGAAAACAGAGGCAGCAAGAGAATTTTATATGAGCCATGACGAGCTTCATGAGGATTATATTTTATGGCTGAAGGTTCTGAAAAAGTACGGCAATGCCTGCGGAATCAATGAACCCATGCTGAAATCCAGAATGAGCCAGGGGGGAAAATCCAGGAATAAGCTGAAATCAGCCCGAATGCATTTCGGCGTATACCGTCTGATGGGAATTGGACGGCTTGCGTCCTGTTACTATTTTCTGATGTACATGTTTCATGGCGTCCGTAAATATTTGTAAACGAATATGTTTCACATTATTGTATGCAGATGATATGCAAATGGAAAGGTGAGGAGCAGTTAGTTATGAGAGAAAGAATCAAGAACTTTTTCCGTTACCGTTTTCTGTTGGGAGAACTGGTAAAAAAGGGAATTAAGCTGAAATACAGAAGGTCGTATCTGGGAATCATATGGTCTATGTTAGAGCCGCTGTTAACCACATGCGTGCTGACCATTGTGTTTGGGACGCTGTTCGGCAACGACGATCCTACGTTTCCGGTGTATATTTTAAGCGGGCGTCTCCTATATTCCTTCTTTTCCCAGGGGACAACAGGGGCGCTGAAATCCATTCGGGCCAATGCCTCTATGATTAAGAAGGTGTATGTGCCGAAATACCTTTATCCTTTGTCCAGCGTGCTCTTTAATTATATTATATTTTTGATTTCTCTGGCGGTATTGATTGTCCTGGCAATGGTTTTTCGGGTATTTCCGACTTTATATATCCTGTGGGCGATTCCCTGCCTGCTGCTTTTGCTGCTGCTTTCTTACGGGGTGGGGATGATTTTAGCTACCATCGGAGTGTTTTTTCGGGATATGGAATATCTTTGGAATGTATTGCTAATGCTGGTTATGTACACCTGTGCGATTTTCTATTCTCCGGATCGATTGTTAAAAAGCGGTTACGGCTGGATTCTAAAATGGAATCCATTGTACTGCATTATCGCCAATTTCAGGCATGCTGTATTCGGGGAACCGATGCATTTTAAAATGTTTCTGTATGCCGCTGCTTTCAGTGTGGCTTCCTTAATCCTGGGGCTGGTTGTCTTTTACAGGAAACAGGATGAATTTATCTTGCAGATATAACGGGAAAGGGAGAGGGAAATGGCAAAAGAAATAATTCGGGTAGAACATGTAGGCATGAAATTCAATCTCAGCAAGGAAAAGGTGGACAGCCTGAAAGAATATGTGATTAAATCTTTAAAACGTCAGTTGGAATACAACGAGTTCTGGGCCCTGAAAGATATTAATTTCACATTGGAAAAGGGAGACCGTCTGGGGATTCTGGGCCTGAACGGGGCAGGAAAAAGCACCTTGCTGAAAGTAATTGCAGGAGTGTTCAAGCCCACAGAGGGCAAGGTTTACAAAAAAGGGAAGATTGCTCCGCTGCTGGAGCTTGGGGCCGGGTTTGATATGCAGTACACCGGAGCGGAAAATATTTATCTCTATGGAGCGGTGTTGGGATACAGCAAGAAATTTATAGAAGAAAAATTTGATGATATCGTAGCTTTTTCGGAATTGGATAAATTTATCGACGTTCCCCTGAAAAATTATTCCTCCGGGATGAAATCCAGACTGGGATTTTCCATTGCCACCGTGGTGGCGCCAGAGATTCTGATTCTGGATGAGGTGCTGTCTGTGGGGGACGCAAAGTTCAGAAAGAAAAGCGAAGGCAAGATTATGAGTATGTTTGATAAGGGCGTGACGGTGTTGTTTGTGTCTCACTCCTTAGAACAGGTCTGTCGGCTGTGCAATAAAGCGGTTATTCTGGATCATGGGACAATCAAAGCCTTCGGCGGCATTGAAGAGGTGGCGGAGGTGTACCGGAAGATGCTGGAGTAAAGAAGCGGCAGAGTGCAGAAGCCCTTTTGCAGAGGCGCAGGGCCGACGGAAGGGGGCTGCCGGTTTTGGCAAAGTTGCAATGGAGCATAAATTGTGATATATTGGTAAAAATTATGAATTGACAATTACGGAGGAAGAAAAATTGAAGCTGATCATACAGATTCCATGCTATAACGAAGCAGAGACGCTGGAAATCGCATTGAATGACCTGCCGAAGCAGATAGAAGGAATTGATGAAATTGAATATCTGATTATCAATGACGGCAGTAAAGACAATACGGTGGAGGTTGCCCGAAACTGGGGCGTCAACTATGTGGTGGATTTGAAACGGAACAAAGGGCTTGCCAAAGGATTTATGGCAGGGCTGGACGCCTGTCTGAGGAACGGGGCGGATATTATCGTTAACACAGACGCCGACAACCAGTATTGTGCAGATGATATTGAGAAAATTGTCCGTCCGATTCTGGAAGGGAAAACAGATATTGTCATCGGTGCAAGGCCGGTGGATGACACGGAGCACTGGTCTCCGTTAAAGAAAAAGCTTCAGCATTTCGGAAGCTGGGTGGTGCGCAAGGCCTCCCGCAGCGATATTCCCGACGCTCCCAGCGGTTTTCGGGCCTATAGCCGGGAAGCAGCCATGCGCCTGAATGTAGTCAACGAATATACTTATACCTTAGAGACCATTGTTCAGGCAGGAAGAAGCAAGATTGCCATGGAATCCGTGCCTATCCGCACCAATGCGGAGCTTAGGCCCTCCCGGCTGTTCAGCAGTATGTTCGGGTATGTGAAGAAATCCATGCTTACGATTTTAAGGGCGTTTATGATGTACCGCCCCCTGATGGTATTTTCCATTATCGGAAGTATTATTTTTGCCCTGGGGCTTGCCATTGGCATACGGTTTCTGGTTTATTTCATCGGCGGAAGCGGCGCAGGCCATATGCAGTCTTTGATTCTGGCAAGCACGCTGATGCTGCTGGGCTTCCAGACCTTTATTGTAGGGCTTTTGGCAGATATTATCTCGGCAAACCGAAAGATATTAGAGGATGTCCAGTATCATGTACGGAAATTGGATTTTGACAAAGATGTGGAAAAAAAGAACGAAATGAAAGACATGGAAAAAGAGGGGAAACCGGAATCAGGCAAAGAGATGTAAAGAAAGCGATAAATAGAATCAGACAGAAATCAGTCAGGAGGGCTGGAACATGGTATACGGCGTAATTTTAGCAGGCGGCGTGGGCAGCCGCATGGGAAATGCAGAAAAGCCCAAGCAGTATCTCCAAATCGGTGAAAAGCCGATTATCATCCATACGGTAGAAAAAATGTATGTTCATCCGGAGATTGAAAAAGTTCTGGTATTATGTCCGGAACAGTGGGTATCCTATACAAAAACTCTGTTGAACAAATACAGGCTTCCCGCATCGGAGATTGCAGTGTTAAAAGGAGGCTCTACCAGAAACGGAACCATCATGAACGCTATTTCCTATATTGAAGAGCAGGGAGATTTGACAGAGGATACAATTATTGTAACACATGATTCGGTCAGGCCTTTTATCACCCACCGGATCATTTCGGAAAATGTGCGGTACGCCCAAAAATATGGCGCTTGCGATACGGTGATTGCCGCCACAGATACCATTGTGGAGAGCCATGACGGGGAAATTATCAGCGAGATTCCGGAGCGTTCGAAGATGTATCAGGGACAGACGCCTCAGAGTTTTTGCGCGGTTAAATTGAAAAATCTGTACGAAAGCCTCACAGAAGAGGAAAAGCAAATTTTAACAGACGCAGCCAAAATTTTTGCCATTAAGGGGGAAAAGGTTTATCTGGTACAGGGGGAAGTTTCCAATATTAAAATTACCTATCCGTATGATTTGCGGGTGGCGGAAGCATTGATTAAAGAGGACAGAAAATAATGTTAAATGCAGTGTATCGTTTAGTGGCGCCAAGAAGATTTGAAGTGGAATTTACGGAAATAGAATTGCATAATGTGATTGTTCGGCCTACGCATCTGTCCATTTGCCGGGCAGATCAGAGGTATTATCAGGGAACACGTCCGGCGGAAGTTCTGGCAAAGAAGCTTCCCATGGCGTTAATCCATGAGGGAATCGGTCAGGTGGTCTATGATGAAGCCGGGGAATTCCAGCCGGGCCAGCGGGTGGTGATGATCCCCAATACGCCTACGGAGCCGGATACGGTGATTGCGGAAAATTATCTGCGCAGCAGCCGGTTTCGGGCCAGTGGTTTTGACGGTTTTATGCAGGATTATGTGGAGATGGGACGGGACAGGCTGGTATGCCTTCCGCCCGATATTGATCTGAGGGTAGCGGCTTTTACAGAGCTGATTACGGTAAGCGTACACGCTATCAGCAGATTTGACAGAATTGCCCATTCCAGACGGGAGCGGGTGGGAATCTGGGGAGACGGCAACCTGGGTTATATCACGGCTCTTTTGTTTCATACCATGTTTCCGGGAGTGGAGCTGTCTATTTTTGGCGTAGATGAGAATAAGCTGGCAGATTTTGCCTTTGCAGAGGAAACATATCTGGTCAAAGACATTCCAAAAGATCTGGTGGTGGACCATGCGTTTGAATGCGTAGGCGGAAACGGAGCTCAGATGGCTATTGATCAGATGATTGACCATATTGCGCCAGAGGGGACTATGGCCCTTTTGGGCGTGTCTGAGAATCATGTGCCCATCAATACCAGAATGGTGTTGGAAAAGGGACTGCGCCTGTTTGGAAGCAGCCGAAGCGGCAGAGAAGACTTTGTGCGGACGGTGTCGCTGTTTGCAGAAAACCGGGAACTGGTGGGCAATCTGCAGAACCTGATTGGCAGCGTCATTGAGGTGGGCTCCATTGCTGATATGAAAGAAGCCTTTGAAACGGATATCCGCCGGGCCTTTGGAAAAACAGTGATGGTTTGGAAAAATTAGTGTAAAACCTGTAATCGTATGGCAGGAATGTCATAGCAGGAAGAATGAGAAAACGGCATGGAAAATATGGGTAAAACAGCAGGCAAAAATATAATTCGGAGGATCTTTAAGTTTTTGGTATACAAAATCCTTTTTCCGGGAACGTACCACATTGGCGCCCTTCGGAAGATTAAGAAGGGAAAGACGCTGTTCGCAGAGCTTCATGGCAGGGCGTTAAGCGATAATTTCAGGCTGTTAAAAGAAGAAGCGGAGCAAAAATATGGCTTTCAAATTCAGGAATATTATCTGGATTTCAGGAAGGATTCTCTTTCCTATTACCGCAGGTGCTTAGGGCTTTTGTGGGAAGCGTCGGACGCTTCGTATATCTTTCTCAATGATTCCTGCAATGTACTTGGAGCTTTTCACATGCGCAGAGGAAGCCAGATGATTCAGACCTGGCATGCCTGCGGAGCCTTTAAAAAATGGGGATTCAGCGCAGCCGATCAGGAGTATGGCGAGAGCCGCAAGGAGCTTATGAAATATCCTTACCACAGGAATTATACCCTGGTTACCGTCAGCAGCCCGGAGGTGATCTGGGCTTACAGGGAAGCCTTTCAGGTTCCGGCGGAGACAATTCAGCCGCTGGGAGTCAGCCGGACGGATCTCTATTTCCTGGAATCCTTTCACCGGGCGGCAAAGAAAAACTATTTGAAGCAGGTTCCCCAGGGGAAAGGGAAGAAATGCATCCTGTATGTGCCCACGTTCCGGGGAACCGGCGGGAGGGCGGACAGTCCAGAGATTCTGGATTATGCTTTCCTGAAGCAAAGGCTGGGACAGGATTATATCATCCTTGAGAAACGCCATCCCTTTGTAAAAGAGACACTGAAGCCAGAAGAATCACTGAAGGATTTTGTGTTTGGGGACTGCGGTCTGGAAATTGCAGAATTGCTCTGTATTGCAGATATCTGCGTGACAGATTATTCCTCTGTGGCGTTTGAATATGCGCTGATGGAACGCCCTATGATATTTCTTGCCTATGATTTGGAAGAATATTTTGCTCACCGGGGATTTTATTATGAGTATCAGGAATTTGTGCCGGGACCTGTGGTAAAGGATACCCCAGAGCTTGCGGCAGCAGTCCGAACCATAGAACAGCATCCAGAAGAAGCCAGAGAGAAGATTACTGAATTTCGGCAGAAATTTATGTCTTCCTGTGACGGACACACCACGGAGAGAATCTGGCAGGAGATATTGAAATATGAGCGGTAAACTGAAAATCAGGCAGGCGTTGAAGGAATGTCTGAGAAAATTTATATTGCCTGCGGCATACCATATTTACTGTATTCGGTATTCAGGTCCAGATCAACGGCTTATAGTATTTGCCGACGCCCATCACCAGAAATTTCCAGAAGATATGCAGCTTTTGAAAGAAGAAATGCAGCGGCGGGGATACCGGACTCTGGAGCTGGTGCATGATTTTTCGGAAATTAGTTTTGGAACAAGCGTAAAGTCAATGCTTTCCTTTCTAAAATATTATGCACAGGCAGGCTTAGTCGTAATTTGCGATTATTATCTTCCTGTAATTTCTGTGAAGAAGCGGAAAGTGACAAAGGTCGTTCAGCTCTGGCACGCCTGCGGCGCATACAAGAAATTCGGCTATGACGCCAGGGATGATCTGATATCTGTAAAGGATCAGAATATGTTCCGCAATTTTGATTTGGTTGCCGTAAGTTCCGAACATTGCAGAAAAGTATATGCTGATGCCTTTCATCTTCCTTTGGACAAAGTGCAGGCGTTGGGAGTTAGCAGGACGGATCGGTATTTTTCAGAAAAGTTTATGGCAGACTGCTGCAGCCGCTTTTTCAAGGAATATCCTGAGGCGGCCGGAAAGAAAATTATTCTCTGGGCCCCTACGTTCCGCCAAAATGCAGGGGAAGGAATTTTATTTGGCGCAGAAGCCATTGACCGGCTGGAAGAGAGGCTTTCTCCGGAGTGGTTTGTCATCCGGAAGGTTCATCCTCATTTGGAGAAAAGAATGGCGGCTTCTAACTGCAGAATTCCCACAGAGCAGTTGTACGCAGCGGCAGATTTGCTGATTACCGATTACTCGTCCGTGATTTTTGATTTTACTCTGACCGGAAAACCGATTCTGGTTTATGCGCCTGACCGGGAGCAATACGAAAAGGAACGGGGATTTTACCTGAAGCTGGAGGAACTTCCGGCTAAGGTGGTTACAAACGGGGAGGAACTGGCAGCAGTGATTGAACGGGGGGAATATAAAACAACATCTGAGAAATATGGGGAATTTATGAAAAATCAGTTACAGATGTGTGACGGACACGCCACCAGCCGGATTGCAGATTATATTGAGAGCATTCGGAAAGAATGAGGATGGCGGCAGGATATGCAGGAGAAGATAACAGCTGCCTGGCAGCATCGCATCTTGATACGCGCAGCGCCGGCATGTAATGCAGGAGGAGAAAATGTCAAAGGATGTAAAGAAGAAACTGAGCCGGATTCCAACTCTTTCCGTGCTTAAAAAAATGGGGACGGGTACTTTAGAGGCGGAGGATCTGGAGTCATTTCCGAAAAACAACAGGTGGGCGTTTAACGCAGGGAGAACTTTTGCGGGAAATCCCAAATATCTGTTTATCTACATCAATAAATACCGGAAAGATATTGACGCCTATTGGCTGTGCGACAATGAGGAAACGGTGGAATATATCCGGAAGCTGGGCTATAAAGCCTATACCTTTGTGGATGGGGAGGCGCATCGCTTAGAGGCTCAGACCGGCGTCTATGTTGTAGAACAGGTGAAGGAAAATATTCCGGAGCGGATGGCTGAGGTAAAATATCTGAATCTTTATCATGGGGTGGGATGCAAGTCGATAGAGCGGAGGGCGCACACTGGATTTTTAACGGAGCGTGTTGCAGGAAAGTATATCCGCTATAATCAGTTTTATTATGACAGACAGTTATTTCTTGTAACATCTCCTTTGATGGAAAAACATTTTATTTATCAGTGCGGACTTCGTAAGAGCCAGGTAATCCGCGGGGGATATCCCAGGTGTATGTATCAGAAATATTTTGAAAAGTTAACCACCTTTAATCATGATATACGTGCAAGGAAAGGGTTGGGGGCGGATACAAAGATCGCGGCATATGCTCCAACGTATCGAGACGATGTTCCTCAGGGATTTATGAGCCTTGCCATTCCAGATATGGAACGTTTGATACAGAAGCTTGAAGAACGAAATATGTTGATGATTTTCAAGATGCATCCCCTGATTGAGGAAGATTATGAATATTTGAAACTGAAAGAAAAATATCAGGATCATCCAAGGCTTCTGTTTTGGAATAATCAGGAAGATTTCTATGAGATATTTGATGATATTGAAGTGGGAATTATCGATTATTCCTCTATTTTTTATGATATGCTGGCTGGAGGAACCAAATATTTTATCCGGTACTTTTTTGCAGAATCCTCTCGGGATATGGTATATGATTTGGAGGAAATGACCTGCGGAAAAATGTGCAGGAATTTTGATTCCCTGTTAGAAGCGCTGAATTCTTATGAAGAGGATGATAAAAAGGATCGGGAAAGGATTGAAAAATTATTCTGGGAGTATGACCATAAAGGCTCTATGGATGAAATCATCAATCATACACTGGAATTTGAGCCAAAGCCGGAACCTTTGCCCACCTTGTATACTTTTGACATTTTTGATACTTTAATATCCCGGAGCGTATTGGAGCCGGAAGGAATTTTCTATCAGGTAAAAGAGAGAATGGAAGCGTCTGAACTGGAATTTCCATCTTTTTTCATGAGGAATTATCCGCAGAAAAGGCAGGAGGCGGAAGAAAATGCTCGTGAGTGGTATCGCAAAACGCTGGAACTTCGCCCGGACGCCAGAAGAGAAATCCATTTTGAAGAAATTTTTGAACGGATGGCAAGTGTTTACCATTTGACAGACGAACAGAGAAATGCCCTGATGCAGTGGGAACTGGAAGCAGAATATGATAGCAGTATTCCCATTCCGGGGGCTGTTTCTTATGTGAAAGATTTGGTGCAGAAAGGGGAAACGGTCTGCCTGATTAGCGATATGTATCTGAGCCGGGAATTTGTACAGAAGCTTCTAGTGAAGGCAGAACCAGTTCTGGGAGAGCTTCCATTGTTTTTATCCAGTGAGTATGGAGTGCAGAAAAGCACAGGGCTATTGTATCTGGAGGTATACCGTAGTTTTGAGACCTATATGTTTGGTGCATGGATTCATCATGGAGATAACCGGAAAGCGGATGGAGCCATTGCAAAGAAATTAAATATCACCACAGTGCTGCGGGAACGTCCGGAATTTAATGAATATGAATGGAAGATTGCAACAGAGATCGGAACTGGTGATGCTTTTAAAGCCGCAGCGCTTTTGGCACGGTTTCGGAAAAATAACGGGAAAAGGAAAGATTATTATGCATATGGGCATATTTCCATGTACTTCGTTCCCTATATTAGCTGGGTATTGCAGCATGCCATAGAACATGGAACAGAATGCCTTTATTTTATTTCCCGGGACGGCTATCAGTTAAAGCGGATTGCAGACAGAATCATAGAGAAGAAGAAACTGCCGGTCCGGACAAAATATATCTATGGCTCCAGAAGAGTCTGGCGGATTCCTTCGCTGATTACAGAACTGGATAAAGAATTTTTCTCCAAATTCGGCAATTTTGTAAATATAAAATCTTATGATAAGATGCTGAACGCCCTGAATATGGAAGAAAAAGATTTTCAGCGGATTTTCCCTGATTTGGCCTATTTGAAAGAAGTTGGTGAAATCACAAAAGAAATCCGGGCGTCACTGATTATTACTTTTTCCAACTCAGAGCCCTATCGGCAATATATTCTGGATAAGTCAGCCCGTGATCGGGAAATTGTGCTGAAATATTTACGGCAGGAAATTGATTTTGAAGAGACATATTCGTTTGTGGAATATTGGGGAAGAGGGTATACACAGGACTGTATGGCTCGTCTGCTGGAAGCGGCGTGCGGGTATCAATGCCCGGTTCCCTTTTATTATATGAGAAGTATTTACAGCAATGAAGAAAACCGGATTCGCTATAATTTTACTACGGCGTCAAATTCTCTGATTTTTGTGGAAGCAATTTTTGCCAATATTCCTTATAAAAGCATAGAGCAGTATCAACGGGATGCGAATGGCGCAATTCTGCCAGTGCTAGAACCTGCGGACTGCGATATGGAGCTGTTTCACGCCATGGAGCATAGACTGATTCAGTTTGTAGATGATTTTTATAGCCTTGGGCTGGAAGATACGGAGGCCTTGGAGAAAATGCTGCAGAAAGTCTCCGTTGAATATTTCGAGGAACATCAGGAGGACGAGACGTATACTGAATGCCTTGCCCCGTTGATAGATTCTTATACGATGTATGACGCCAAAAGAGAGTATGCTCCAGCCTTTACAGCTGAGATGGCAGATGGGCTAATTCGAGAAAATCCCAAGTCAGATTACACCAGCTCCCTGAAAATGAGTCTTGCAAGAACTGAAAAGAGGCTGGCAGATAAAGTGAGATATATTGTAGAGGATGTGCCGGAGCTTCGGAAAGAGGGAGATAAAAAAACGTCAAAAATCTTGGCTAAAAAAGAAGAAAACCTTCTGGCGCCTTATAATATTAAGCGTCATAAATACAAATCTCTGTATTTTCAGGCGACTTACCAAAAACATGCCATGCATCCTGTAGAAAAAGGCAAGGTGATTCTTTTTACCAATAATTCTCCCACGGATCGGGATGAGTACTGGAGCCTGGAACAGCAATTAAAGAAAATGGGAAATATGAAGATTCTCAGGTATTCCAAAAATACGTTTTATGGAAAAGTGATAAAAGAGATGGCTACGGCAGAGTATATTTTCATTAACCGCCATATTGAACTGATGAGCCTTTTGAAATTCCGAAAAGGAACCTATGTGGTTCAGTTGGGAGAATTTGCGTTGTCTTTAAATTGCTTTGGGAAAGGAATGTATTTTCCAGGATATCTCAAAGATTCCAGAAATTGGAATAACAGGCTAATGAGAAATGATTATGATCTGATCTGCGCTGCCTCTGAAACAATGAAAAAGATTTATGAGTCTTCTTTTTCCCTGAAGGGAAAGGGAAGGGTCCAGGCGGTGGGAAGCTGCTGTACGGATATTTATTTTTCCGAAACATTCCGAAAGGAAGCCAGAAGAAGTCTTGAGGAACTGTTTCCGGCAGCCAGAGGTAAGAAAATTATTGTATATCTGCCTCAGTACAGACATCGGGTGAAGGGAAACCGTGTGCTGGAATTTCTGGATATCCGGAAATTGAAAAAAGCATTGGAGAATGAATATGTGATGGTGACCGATTACCGGGTTCCGGCGGGAATGGACAGCTATTTGATGGCGGATGATCTGCAGGACTTTTTCTGCGACGTTACAAATAAAATCAGTATCCGCAGGCTGATTGCAGCGGGAGATGTATTTGTGGGAGATTATCGGAATACCTTTTTTGAATCATTTTTAAGAAGGAAGCCGGTATTCCTTACAGCGGATGACTATCAGGAATATACAAAGGAGCGGGACTATAATTTTGCCTATGAAGATATCCTTTCGGCTCCTGTGCTTGGGGATGCGGAGGAATTAATCTGGCAGCTTCAGCGCATAGAAGCGTATGATTACAGATATCTGGAGCAATTCTGTGAAAAATATTTAGGCGCATGTGACGGCCATGCGGCAGAACGGGTGCTGGAATACAAGAATGAAATTTAACAGAGAGTGAATAAGACAGAGGAAGAGGATATGGAATGGAAATTTAGGTTAGAGGAAGCAAGAATAGAAGATTATATGCTGTTTCTGGGCGTAGCGGCGGAGGGCCCCTATGATGTAAAGGTCCGTTCGCCCAAAGTTGTGGCAGTGCTCAGGAACTCAAGGGACAACCGCAGGTTTCCCATCAGTGTAAATTCCTATTTTCCGCTGGAGGATATGGACGCCTGTATGGTATATGCAGAATATCCTGTGAATATTGAGAGTATTTTTGTGGGAGGAAGCAGAGAAGATATTGTGATATCCTTTGATTTTATCTATGGTGATACGCATATTCGCAATATTCCTCTGGAACTGTCCCGTGCGCCGGAAGCTTTGGAAGCTCAGGGATTGTCATTTCGGAAAGAGACTTCTGAACTGGTTCTGAAGGGAAAAGGGAGTGGACATGAAATTTGGATGAAAGTATGGAATGGCTGCCGGGCAGTCCTTGCGCCGATCCATCAGCTATTTACCCATGTCATCGCAGTCCTGCTGCTGCCCTGGTTTTTTGTGGATGCCATAGCCTCAATTTTGTTTGATATCAGTAAAACTTATCCCAGAAATACGGGAAGCCAGCTGCGCCGTTTTTTTGCTCATATCAGCTGGTATCATTCCAGATTTTGTAAATATGAATTCGGACTGACCGGGATTAAGATGGGATTTGCGAAATTCTTTTTCCTGCTGGGGCTTCTTTCGCCCATAAGGAAAAACCGGGTGTTCTTTTTGTCCAGCCGGCGGAATGATATGACAGGAAATTTTTCTTTTCTATATGAAAAGATGAAGCAGGAGCCGGTGGCGGATATGAAATGGGTGTTGGAATCCAGAGAAATTGCGGCAATGCCTTTAAGCAGTATGGCAAAAATCGGTTATTATGCAGCCACTTCCAGGGTGATTCTGGTTGACGACTATACTCCTGCGATTTCCAGGCTCAAATTGCGCAGGAATACGAAACTGATCCAGCTCTGGCACGCCTGCGGCGCTTTTAAGACCTTTGGCTTCTCCCGTACCGGCAAGCGGGGCGGCCCCAAACAGAACAGCCTGGATCACAGAGATTACGATTACGCCATTGTAAGCTCTTCCGAGATCCGGCAGTTCTACGCAGAAGGATTTGGGATTGCGATGGAAAAGGTGGCAGCCACTGGGGTTCCTCGTACCGATGTGTTTTTTGATGAAGCTTACAAAACGAATATTGTGGAAAAGCTGCGGCAGCAGTATCCTGTCATAAAAGGCAAAAAAGTAATTTTATTTGCGCCTACCTTCCGGGGGTATGGAAAGCAAAGTGCGGATTATCCCAGAAGCCAGTTTGATCCTATAGAATTTATGGGGCAGATTCCAGAAGAGTATATGTTGATTATCAAGCATCATCCCTTTGTGACTATGGAATATGAAATTGGAGAACAGTGGAAGGACAGGATTCTGGATTTGTCCGGGGAATCGGAAATCAACGATCTGCTGTTCATTACGGATCTGCTGATCACCGATTATTCTTCTGTAGTATTTGAGGCGGCTCTTCTCAATATTCCCATGCTGATGTACGCCTTTGACTTAAGGCAGTACATTGCAGGCAGGGATTTTTATTATGATTATGAATTTTTTGTGCCAGGCAAGATTGTGGAGAGTTTTCCAGAGCTTGTAGAAGCAGTATGTAAGGAAGACTTTGAAGAGGAGAAGCTGGCGCAGTTTCGGACAAGGTTTTTCGATGATTTAGACGGAAAATCCACGGAAAGAGTAGTAAAATTGATTTATGGCTTGATTCAGTCTTAGGCCGATGGAGGATGTGTAACTATGGAACGTGTAAGAGAAATCTTTTCTTCCGATAAAAATAACAGGATTATTTTGTTTGTGGCGTTGCTGCTGGGATTTCTGATCCTGGGACTTCCCCTGACAGTGACATACATTACAGATGAGACGGGGACGATGGCCAACGCTGCTTTTCTGGCAGGCATGAACTGGTCAGCGTTTATTGACCACACAGGAGGATATTATTACAAATACGGACAGGCAATATTCTGGTATCCCATTTTTGCGCTGGTGAAGGATTCCTTTCTTATATATAAACTGATTATGGCGGAACATGCAGTTTTTCTAAGTTTGGAAGGAGTGTGCGTTTATCAGATTCTTCGGAAACATCTGAAGGTGGAGAGCAGGATTCAGTGTCTGCTGATATCAGTGATTACCGCTATTACTCCTGCTGCGGTGCTGTACAGCCTTTTTGCCCGGGCAGATGTGGCGTTGGCGGCCTTTTCTGTGTACGTGCTGTATTTTTTGATGGAAACCTGGAACAGCAGGGGCGATAAGAAGAGACAGGCGGTCTTTACGTTTCTGGCAGTTTTGTGTACGGTGTATATTTCCATGTGTCACAGCAGAGGCATTGTATGGGTGATTGCTGTGACGATGGTAGTTCTGGTAATGCATTTTTTTACCAGAGAAAAGATGGTAAATTACTGGGTATACGGCGGTTCTTTGATTGCTTTGATGGGAATTGACCGGATATTAACCAGGTTTTTCAAATCAAACATCTGGGGAGACAATGTAAGGCATGCCACAGCTGAAAGCTTTGATTTTGAGAAGCTGGGAGGAATTTTCACAGCAGATGGCATTAAGACCATGTTGAAGCTTGGAATGGGATGGATTTTTAATTTCATGACCAGTTCCATGGGCCTGGCGGTGGCAGGAATTTTTGCTTCTCTTGTGATTATTTTATTGTTTGTACGCAGGAAAATGGACATAAAGCCGGAAGAGGCAATTCTGTGCGGCTATGGATTTCTGATTTTTGCAGGTTCCATGGCGCTGGGCATGCTCTTTTTCTTTCCCCATGTCTTTCAGAATTATTATGGAGGCTCTGCATCCAGGGTGGATCGGCTGGTTTATGACAGATATCTGGCCGGTAGCATTGGGGTTGCAGTTTTGATGGGAATTTATTTCTTCGTTTACCGGAAAGATATTTTTCAGAAGGTGAGCCGGATTGTTCTGGCTGCAGCCGCTCTGTTTATTTTGTTTTTCTTTAAAAAATATATCAGCATTTATCTGGATCATAAGGAATTTTCCATCCGCAACAGTATCGCCTCAAATCTTTTTGTGGACAATGGGTTTGCAGGGAATGATGCTTCTAAATATGACAATATGTCAGGGGGGCTGTTTTATGGAGGCCTGTTTGCAGCAGTTGTGCTGATTCTCTTTTTGTCTGCAGCCTATCTGGCCTGGCGGGAGTGGGCGCTGCTGGGAATGTGCGCAGTGTTTGCCCTGAATCTGGGGGTGAATTATAAAAAAATGCGTCTGGAGTGTGATATCAACGTAAAGGCGAAGGTTCAGGATTTGCAGGATTATGCGCCGCAGATCCGGGAAGTATCGGAGGAATACCGCTATATTTATGTGGATAAAAGCGCAAAAAGGTTAAAGCCGCTGCAGTTGATTTTTAAAGAATTCCAGGTGTATGTGCGCAGCCATATTCCGGAAGAAAGCGCAGGCAATTATTTCATCATTTCTATGCCGGATAATTTTAATGAAAAAATCGACAGAACTGACTGCTACCGTTTGGCGGATTTTGATTATGAAAATGCGGAATATTATGTGATCTATGTGAAGGGAGAAGCTTTGCGGGAAGAACTTGAAAATATGGGGCATAAGCTCCTTAAAATAGAGGCTGACTGATAAAAAGCAATCGATGAGTTACGAAAGGAGAAGAAGTTATGAAAAGGAAAGTGGCACTGCTTTTACTTGCAGTTATTATGGGAACTGGCGCCATGGAGCCATCCCTAGCCACAGTTGGGGCCGAAATGCAGGAGGAGGGGATGATATCAGAAAGAGAGGAGGTACAGGAACAGAAACGTTCTGATAGGAATGATACGGAGGAAATATTAGAAAGTGCAGAAACAGACGTCATAGAAGTTGTGGCGCCGGATACAGAAGATTCGGATACCTTAGAGTCTGAGGAAGTGAATGTAAAAGGTGCGTCCGGAAACAGAATTACCATTGGCGCCGATGGCTATGAAGCGAACAGAGAGGGCTTTCAGAAGGCGTTTGATTTTATTCAGGAGCAGAATAAAAAAGGGAACAAGACGATTTATACGGTAGAAGTTCCCGCTGGTACATACAATATTGATTCCCCGTTGTATCTTTACAGTAATACTTATCTGGCCCTTGCTTCTGGCGCAGTGATGAAAAATACAGGAGTTGGCACTTCTCTGCTTCGGTTGGGAAGAAATGGTGAAATATATTCCGGCGCCAGCGGATTTATGAACATTACCATTGAGGGCGGTACTTGGACTGCGGAATACCGGGATGGTTCTTCTCTGATTCGTATGGCCCATGCCAGGAATGTGGTGATTAAAAATGCAGTATTTCAGGATGTAAAAAATGAACATCATATCGAGGTGGCAGGAATTGATGGATTGACTGTGACAGGCTGTACTTTCAGCGGTTACGTGAAGACCATTGAAAGCGATGAACTGTTGATGGAAGCGCTGGAGATTGATATTCTGGGCGGAGAAAAATATTTCCCGGGATATGAGAAATATGATTATACGACTATGAAAAATGTTACCGTATCCAACAATGTGTTCAAAAATCTTTTTCGGGGCGTGGGAACCCATTCCCTGGTGCGGGGCAGCTATTTTGAGAATATAAAAATACAGGACAATCGGTTTGAGAATATTGCAGATTATGCTGTGTTGGCTACAAATTACCGTAACAGCTCCATAGCAGGAAATACTATGGTAAATGTAGGAGCGGGAATTTATTTTTGCAATATCCAGACATTAGGACGGATGGTAACGCCAACGCCGGCGCTGAAATTTAATACGGATTGCCAGTCCAGAATAGAGAAAAACGCCATTACCCTGAAAGCCGTGAATCAGACGGTAAACAGATGCGGAATCCGTGCAGAGGGAGATGAGGGAGATTATATCATTCGGAACCTGACGATATCTGGCAATACTGTCAATGCAGCTACAGGCGGCCACGGGATACTTGGAAATTATATCAGGGACTGTACGATAAGCGGCAATACAGTGACCGGAGGGAGGGCTCTGTCTAAGGCCTATAAGGGAATCCGTCTTACAGATTCCGTAAATGTCCCAATCAGCGGCAACACTGTAAAAAATATGTCGGATCACGGAATAACGGTTACTGATAAAAGTCAAAACTGCCCGATACAGAAAAATATTGTTTCGGGTAATCAAGGAAGCGGCATTATCGTTACGGAGAATAGTAAAGGATGCAATATCAGTGGAAATCAGAGCAGCGGAAATCAAGGAAGCGGAATTACCGTTACAGGGAGTGGCGGGTGTAATATCAGCGGAAATCAGAGCAGCGGAAATAAAAAGGCTGGAATTACCGTTACAGATAGTAATGAGTGTAATGTCAGCGGAAATCAGAGCGGCAGCAATCAGGGAGCCGGGATTTCCGTTTCAAAAAGCAATGGATGCAATATCAGTGGAAATCGGGTCAGTGCAAATAAAGGAAGCGGGATTTCAGCCAGCGGAAGCTCTAAGGCGATGGCAATCAGCAAAAACAAAGTGGAGAAAAACAGTAAGTACGGAATTTCCATTGGAACAGGAAGCGGGTATTCTGTTGCTGATAACAGCAAGGTTTCTGAAAATGGCAAACATGGAATCTATTTTTCCAAATGCTCTAACGTAGAAGCAGTGAGAAATAAAGTAACATCCAATAAGAAAAGCGGAATTGTCATGTCAGGCGTAACAGGAGGAAGAGTGGAGTCTAATTCTTCTGTCAGCAGCAATAAAGAAAGCGGGATTATCCTGACTGGAGTAATGGGAGGCAAGGTGGCGTCCAATGCAAATATCAGCAGTAATAAAGAAAATGGGATAACCATAAGCAAAAGCTCTGATATCCAGGTCAGCAGTAATGCAAAAATAAAAAGCAATAAGCGGACAGGAATTTCCGTGACAGGAAAAAGCACTAAAAATATTTCGATTTCAGGAAATAAAATCTCTTCCAGCGGCATCCACGGGCTTACCGTGAGCGGGGAATCCACAGCGCAGATCATTGGAAATGTTATCGGCAGTAATAAGAACTATGGCATTAGCATCAGTGAAAAGAGCGTGAACTGCCAGATGAATGGCAATACAGTGAATAAGAACAAAAAAGGCGGGATTCTGATTGCAGGAAAATGCAGTGGAAATAAGGTTGAGAAAAATACAGTGAAATATAATGTGGGAAATGGAATTACGGTGAGTTCTTCCAGCAAAGCAAAAATTACAGATAATGTTGCGGTCAGTCATAATCAGGGACATGGAATCCTTATTACTGGTAAGTCGAATCAATCGGAAATCAGTAGAAATATTGTCTCCGTCAATAAAGAGCATGGAATTGATTTGTATGATAAATCCGTGAAAGCTAAAATTATGGAGAATACGGTTCGGAAGAATGGGAAAAACGGTATTTTTATCTCTGGTAAATCCAAAGCCAGTGCTCTGAAGAAAAATATAGTTGCAGACAATAAAGACATTAATATTCAGATTGAAGCAGGCAGTAAGGCTCCGGTTAAAGATATGGGGCAGTTGACGGCAGGAAGCCTTACCTCCAAGGAAACGCAAATAGAGGGAAAAGGAACAAAGAATCTGAAGATTACGGTAAAAGCTAAGGGTAAGACCATTGGCAAAGGAACCGTGGAGAATGATGAAACTTACAGTATTAAGATTAAAAAGCAGAAAAAGGGTACGGTTGTGACAGTGATTATGATGGATAAGCAGAAGAATCAAATGGAGAAAGAGGTGAAGGTGAAGTAGAATTAGAAATATAAAAATTATTCTGGTACGGTGATTCTTTCATTCTCAAGCGCTTTGGGTTTGAGAATGAAGAATCACTATATCAGGTAGTGGTTTAAGTTGTACCAACACTATGCTTTCAACAAAAGATGTTGTCTGCTTTTATCTCACAGCATCATAATGTGACCACATGCGGACAATCTTGATTGTGCCTTCATAGTCTGTTTTATTAATGGTTACTGGTTCATTCTGATGATATACATTTACCATTCCTCATCCGGATCATATACAGAACATTCTTCCAACAGCTCGTTTCCTGCTTCAATAATGCTTTCTGCCATACCTGGTATAGAATTTAAGAATAATGTTTCCTGAATAGCATTCCAATCATCTTCCGATATGAGAACGCCATTTTTTCCGCGATTGTTTGTAATCGTAATGGGGTGTCCGCTGTTGTTAACATCGGACAGCATTTGATATATATTTTCTTTTGCCTTTGCCACAGTTATTGCCGTCATGGTATCAGCTCCTTTTGTATATTCACTTTTATTCTGTACAATTATTATAACATTCCTTTCAATCAGATACAATTTTAATTTCTCCAATTCATCTTTACATAATTTCCACTGGTTGCCAAGTATATTATTTCGTGCTATAATCCAAAATATGTTTGTGAGGAAAATACCATGAATTGGATAAAAATAATAAAAAAACAGTTTTCTTTGAAAGTTATCACCGTTCTGTTATGTGGGATTGTATTTTCTTTATCCTGCGGCGCGATGTGGGTCAGCAAATCCTTTAACCTGGATTGTTTTTATGATATCGGGAAAGTATATGATATAGAATATATGTCTTGGGTTACTGCAGATTTTGGGATGGCTTATCTGGGCGAAGGCCGAAAAATGAGCATTACGGGAGATGTAGCCTGTAAAACTTTTGTAATACAAGGAACAATGCAGCAGTGGAGAACGCTTGTCCTGGAACTGGGTGATATGAACCTGGAAAGTATGGAATGGCAATTGGAATTTTATGATAATACAGGGGTTTTGGTTGGGACACAGCAGGTTGTTTTGCTTCCAGGAGAAAATATAGTAGAACTTAGCGGACAGGCGTTTAGCCAAATGAAATACTTAATATTTAATAGTACAGGAAATACATTTTCCATTCAAAAAATGCAATTTTTGGAAGGGACACGGTTAACGAAAGCCAGTCAGTATGGACAAGCAGTGCTGTTTTTCTTTTTTCTTTATCTCATAATAGTTCTAATAGCAGGAAAATTATATAGTAAGTTTCGAAAGAAAAAAGCACGGGATTTTTATATTTTCTTATCAAAATTGCAGGATATTTATCTTCGAATCGGAAAGGTAATGCCGAACGTGGGTCAGGTTCCTGGAAAATATCTTTCTGCAGGACGAAGATTATTATTTCTGGGGATGCTGTATTACATGTTGGTGATAAATAATAAAGATACCTATTTTGTTACGGCTTATTATCCCAGACATATTCTTATATTTGGGCTGTTTCTTTTTGGGATTGCTGCTTTGGCGAAGGAAGGAGAGCTAAAGAAACAAAACTGGCGGCTGCCCTATATGGGAATCTGGGCAATTCTCTGGATGGGAATCTGCATTTCAGATTTTATTGTTAAAAAACGTTTTACTGGCTGGGGATGGCTGATGCTTTTCGTGGTTGGATTGTTATTGTTTATCTGGCAGAATATGAGAGAACCTGGGGATCTGTTTCGGGATTTGATAAAATCCATTGAATACTATTCATTGTTTAACCTCATTTTTTGCCTGATTGCCAGACCAAAACTGGAATGGTATGGCTATTGTGGGATTACCTGGAATCCTAATATTTATATACAATATCTGATGCCCATGTGTGTGGCATCGTTGGCAGAGCTTCTTGAGTGGATTGAGAAAGAAAAAAGGGGAAAAGGCTGGATTTTTCATCTTATTATGATAATCGTAGTTTTTTATATGAATTGGATATCCCAATCCCGCACAGGTTTGCTGGCTCTGGCGATGATATTGCTGCTCTTTGTTGGGGCATTCCTGCTATTAGCAGGACAGAAAAAATATAGGAAAAAATGTTGGAAGGCGATTGTGACATGTACCGTTTTGGCGGTTCCTGTTTCTTTTGTGTGCGGTTGGTGTATTCAGACAATCCCGCAGAAGCTGGGAACGCAGGTGATTTTTCCAAGAGATGAATACAGGATAGAAGTGGGATTACCTTCATTGACATTAAATGCAGAAGCTGCCGGACTTTTGAAGAATATGAAAGATCACCTGACAGTGCAGAAAATCTTACCCAACAATGATATAGATATGTTTACATCTGGAAGAAGTCTGTATTGGAATGCTTATCTTCGAAATATGAATTTATGGGGACATCCGTATCAATTAGAAATTTGGGGAAAAGGAAGATTGGAACACAGCGGATTTATTATTATTGCTTACCGATATGGAGTATTTACAATCGTACCGTATCTATTATATATAGGTTTGACGATATGGTATGCCTGGAAATATCTCCGGTATAAAGGAACAGAACAAATTTACCGGTTTTATCCCATAGGAATTGCAGTAGGGATGTTGTGTATTCTGCTGGTAGAAAACGTGGAGCGCCCTTTTTATTCGGTAAGCTGCCTGGCTTTTTATCTGCTGCCGGGAGTGTTTATGATGGGGCAGCAATGGACAGAGGAAACAAAATGCAGGAAGAAAAACGCAGAAATACCAGATACAAAAAAATAAAGATTTTCACCATTTTGCTGACAGGTTTTCTGCTCTGTTATGCAGCAGTAATGATGCATATCGGCGGCTCTGTCAATATCCGGGAACTTCTGTCCTCCGGCAGGGTGTATGATTTCTCCAGAGAAGAACTGCAGTCTTCCAGCCGGAACTGGCAGTACAGTGAGGAAGAACAGGGCTATTGGATTCAGAAAAATTCCGCGTTAAAGAAATGGAAAATTGAGAAGAAAGCTACAGGCTGGTGCTTTCTCTATGTAACAGTAAAGGAAATGTCCCAGGAGGCCATGGATATCCGCATTATTTATTATAATAAAACGGGGGGAAAGGTGATCGAACAGCCTCATACCCTTACAAAAGGGGAGAATATTATCATTCTCCAGTATCCCGGTGAAGAGTTGTACCGGATGGGCATTCGGATTTACGGGGGGAAGGATCAGTTCCTCTCCATACAGTCCATGCAGCTCCGGGAGAATGCACTGGGGTTTTCCATGCGGAGATTTGGAAAGCTGATGGCAGTTTCCTATCTGGGATTTTTAGTGGTTTTAGCAGTATTTTGGCTGATTCGGAAGCGATATTTGGACATACCCAGAAATATTGACAGAACTGTGGCGCAGAAACAGCATTATAAGGGAATTTGTTTAGAGGAGCTGCAAGGCGGAGCAATCTCAGATTATCAAGCGGAGAAGAATAATAGGGGAAATTGCTTAGAGGCGCTGCAGGAAATCTATCAGATCTTAATCGAAGATGTCTGCAAATGGGTGCACCATAGAACGGTACCTAAAGGCCGTGAGGTCAGCCGTAAATTGCTGTGGTGCTTCCTGTTTCTTTGGATGATTGCAGCAAACCTCCTGGGATGGTGTACTGACGGACAGGCGCACCGGTATTATATGTTGTCCCTTAGTATGATTTTTCTGATGATAGCGGTATTGGCCTGGGAGCGTCCTCTTTGCTATCTGAACTGGAAAAATCCCTTGTGCCTGGCCTGGCTGTGGCTGTGGATTGGAACGCTGCTTTCCGATGTATTTGTGGTTTCCGATTATAAATGGCATGGAATTCCCATGCTGCTGGCCTGTGGAATTTTAATTTTTGTGTGGAATAATATGAAATATCCCAGGAAGATGATTGCCGAGATATCGTGGGCTCTGGAAGTGGATTTCGGGATTGCTGTGCTGTTTTGCATGATATACCGCACGAAGAAACTGGCCGTTTGTTATAACGGAATCTTTCCGGACTCCCAGCAGTTTTCTATGTATGCAGCATTGATGCTGGCAGTTTTTCTGGTGGAAATCAGCGGCCTGACAGGCGAAAAGAAGCTTTTCAAAAAAAGCGTTTGGCCGATAACGGGAGCAGCCCTCTCACTGTTTTTTTTACAGCGGGCAGGCAGCAGGAGCGGTTTTGCAGCGGCGGCAGTTTTGTTGGGGATTTTTGCGGTTTGGAATTTTTACAATCGGAAAAACTGGCTTTGGGAATGGAAAATTTTGGCAGTCAGTGGTTTGAAAGCAGGAATCATAGCTTTTCTTTGCGTGTGTGTGGTGCATGTTTCCACAAAATATTTGCCGGAGACATTGGGAACAGAATGGAATTTTGAGCAGGAACATCTTGTCAGCAACCTGCAGCCGGAACAGATGGCAGAATTTGATGCATTGCAGCCGGGGCTGATGAAAGATGTTCAATCTGTGAAAGATACAGATTATAGTATGTACTGGAAAAATTATATCCGGCGGTTCGGGCTTACCGGGAGCAATCAGGAGATTCGGCTGCGCCGGGAAAGTATTCCTTCTGATAATACCTATATCCAGATGATGTACCGATCTGGCATTTTTATCCTGATTCCTTTTCTGCTTTTGCAGATCAGCTTGATCTGGAATGGAATAAAGCAGCTCAAAAAGGGAACCAGGGAAGATATGTGGGTGTTTATGATTGGAGCTGTCTTTCTCTGCTTTTGTTTTGTGACAGATGCAGATGTGCCTGCCGGACATCCTCTGTGGTTTTGTTATTACGCAGGCGTAGGATATTGGTTTCACAATTATGGACAGAAGGATTCAGGAAGAGTGAAAGGGAAGCAGATATGCAGAAGCAATCAATGGAACGAATAAAAAAAGCTGGAAAAATCATTGGAAAAATTATTTCAATTTTGTCAATTGTATTTATTATCTATGCCATATGGAAACTGGGATTTGACTTTCAATCCATTCATAACTGGTATTTGTTTCTTGGGGTATCGCTGGTCTGCGTGATTGTAAAATGCGCAACAGTATATGGTTCCGGCATGGCATGGGCTCTTTGGCTGCGCTTTTTTGCCGGCAGAAACATTGACAGGCGAGAGGCTGTCTGTGTCTATGCAAAGGCAAATATCGGCAAATATCTTCCTGGAAATGTGATGCATTATGTGGAGCGGAATCTTTTTGCCACAAATCTGGGCATTAGTCAGAAAAAACTGGCTGTCAGTACTATATGCGAAGTGATAGGTCTGGTGGGAGTTGCATTTCTGCTGGCTGCCAGCGTGTCCGCAGGCCAGCTTGCAGAATCTATCCGTCTGATTTTTGGAGAATCCTATGTTCGGATTATTCTCGCCATCATTGCAGCTGGAATTGTGACAGTTTTGGCGGCAGTTTTCTTTTTGAGGAAAAAAATTACGACCCAGCTTCGGGAATACAGCCTGAAGGAATTTGGAAAAACCCTGGCAGAGACCATGGTGCTGTATGGAATAGTGCTGATTGCCCTGGGACTGATTATGGTAGCTCTCTATGCCTATATGGGCGGTGAAATCACCTGGAACAACGGTTCTTTGATAGTATCCGGTTATGTGATTGCCTGGGTGCTGGGATTTGTGATTCCAGGGGCCTCTGGCGGAATTGGCGTCCGGGAGCTTGTGATCACGGTTCTTTTGGGCAGCGTAGTGGGAGCGGAGACCGTTCTGACATTATCTGTCATCCACCGATTAATAACGATACTAGGAGATTTTCTGGCATATTTGGTTATGCTTATAATAAGAAAAGTTTAGGGTTTGACATCATAGGAAGGAGGAGCTGTTATGTCAACATTACAGAATCAAATCACGCAGTCTCTGGAGGGGCTTTCAGACGACAGTTTGAGATTTATTCTTGATATGATACAGAGATTTGTGATGCCGGCAGAGTCAAAGAGTATGAGCATAAATTATGACGATGTTATAGGAGAGAAGAAACGTAGGATTGGAAGCATGAAAGGGCAGAAATTTATTGCGGATGGTCACAACATCGATGAGTGCAATGACGAAATTGCCAGATGGTTTGGGGTGGATGACTGATGAAGATTTTATTAGACACACATATTGCAATATGGTCGGTGTTGGATTCGGAGGAATTATCTGATGCGGCAAGGGCAATGATACTTGATGAGAGCAATGAAATTTATTATAGTGTAGCTTCTGTATGGGAGATCACGATTAAACATATGGCTCATCCAGAAACATTCTTATACAGTGGCAAACATCTTGAGAAAGGGTGCGAAGCGAATGGTTTTGTGTCGTTGCCAATATTTAACAAACACTCAATTGAATTAGAAACTTTGGTACGTCCAAAAGAGGCTCCGCCGCATAAAGATCCTTTTGATAGAATTTTGCTTGCACAGGCGAAATCAGAGGGGATGAAATTTATGACACATGATAGCTTAATTCCATATTATAACGAATCCTTTGTTATCAGCGTTTAATAGAGATGATATGCCGTAGCGCAAAGAATGGAGGAACGTATGAGAGATCTTGTAGTTGCCATAACGGCAGCCAGTTACAGCGGAAATAAAGGAGCGGCGGCCATGCTGCAAAGCTCCATCAGCCAGTTGCAGGAAAGGTATGGCGAACGGCTGAATGTTCATTTAATGTCAGTGTATCCAGGAGAGGACAAAAAACAGGTACCGTATGATTTTGTAAAAATTATCCCGGCAAAGCCGGAGCAGCTTGTATTTTTTGCATTTCCTATGGCAATTCTGCATCGGATGTTTCGCTGGTGCGGCCCTGTCCGGAAGCTGCTGGAAAAAAATAAAATCATCAAAGCCTACCGAAACACGGATCTGGTTATTGATGAGGCAGGGATTTCCTTTGTGGACAGCCGGGGATTTGTTATGAATACCTATGCATTTATCTGCGCGGCTGTGCCGCTTCTGGTGGGAACTCCGGTGGTAAAATATTCCCAAGCTATGGGAACGTTCCATAATCCATGGAACCGATTTCTGGCAAAGCGGATTCTTCCCAAGTTAAAGTTGATTTGCGCCCGTGGCCAAGGCACATATGACAACCTGAAAGAAATCGGCATTACAGAAAATGTAACATTGTGCGCAGACGGAGCGTTTACCATGAAAGACGACCAGGCATGGCAGGAAAAAGTCAGAGAGAGATGTGAAAATGACTCATTTTTCCAGAAAGATGTGGTGGGTCTGTCCATCAGTTCCGTTGTGCTGAAAAAATGCACCAAAATGGGCATTGATTACCAGAAAATCATGGCGGATTTTATTGGGTATCTGAATCAGAAGGGCTATGGCGTCCTGATGATTGCCAATGCAGCAAGAATCCACAGCGAAAAGCCCAGAAATAATGATTTGATGATTGGGGACGCTATTTTTGGAAGCCTTTCCGATCAGACAAAGGTCCGGTGGTATCATGAAGAGATGGACGCCGAGGAAATTCGGGAATATATCAGCCGCTGTAAATATCTGGTAGCTTCCCGGTTTCATGCCATGATTGGGGCCCTGGAGAAAAAAGTGCCGGTGCTTTTGATTGGATGGAGCCATAAATATCAGGAAGTGCTGGACATGTTTGAACTTGGCCAGTATGCGGCAGATTTTTCCAATCTGAATATGGACAGCCTGAAAGAAAGCTTTGAGAAATTTGAGCAAGACGAGGACATTATTCGGAAAAAGCTGGAGAAAAATCACCTACAGGTGATGGAAAGCTCCCGCCGGAATATTCAGTATATCGGAGAAGTGATCGATGAGATTTTAAAACAGCCCTGCCGAACGCCAAAGCTGTTAGATTATAACAATCCAGAGTATTATGTGGGAGAGTATATTGCCCTGCGCAAGGGATATGCCAAAGATCAGAGAATTCGGGATTATGCAGCCTCCGGCGGAATGGTGACTGCATTATTGTGCAATATGCTAAAGCATGGAGATATCGACGGCGCCTGGGTTACCAGAACAGATTTTGTCAATGATGAGCTGACCTATAAGACGTACATTGCCACAACAGAACAGGAAATCCGGGAGGCGTCTTCCAGTGTATACATGTCTATTCCTCTGTTAAAGCATATCGATTTGCTGGAGCAATTTCCGGGAAAAGCTGCAGTTGTGATGACGCCCTGCATGATGCACGGACTGGAAAGGATTCTGGAGAAACGGCCAGAATTAAAGGAAAAGGTGGTTTTAAAACTGGGACTGTACTGCAGCGGCGGACACGATCCAAGGGCTACTACCCTTTCTATGGAAAAAGCTGGAATCAGCCCGAAAGGCGCGAAACGATTGTATTACCGGAGAGGCCACTGGCGGGGGATGTCCTCCGTATTATATCATACCGGAGAAGAAAAGACATTTTCTTATACGAAATTAGTCTGTGCCTATAAAAACGCCTATTTCTTTGAAAAAGCAAGCTGTATGGGCTGCCATGACCATTTTGCAGGAAGTGCGGATATCAGCTTCGGCGATATCTGGCTGAAAGAAATGAAAAAGGTGAGCATTAAGCATACCAGCTGCGTGATCCGCAATCAGAAAGCATTGGACTATTTTAACCAGTCCGTAGCGGATGGCGTACTTGAGGCTTCCCATATCAGCGGAAAAGATATGGTCAGAAGCCAGAAACGCGCGCTTGTCTTTAAATACCGCTGCGCAGATACGTCAGGAAAGCGGAAATGGAACCATAAGTTAGCCTATTTCCTTGCGGAAAAGAACCGGAAATTTTCTATGGAGAGGCCAAAGAAGCTGGAGAAAATACCGTCCTGGTTCATTTATTATTATATGTGCTTTATCCGGGTGCTGCTGAGTTTTTAGGTGGGATTGCTTGCGAATCCTTATTATTTGGGCTATAATATGGAAAGTATCTGAATGTGATATTATACGCAAGAGCATACTTATTTGCCAAATGGTTTGCTTGTTTTCTTGAAATAGCGAAAACTTGTTGGCAAATCATTTCGCTCACGGGTATACAAGAAGCACAGTTAAAAATAGGAACAAAATACAATTTGGAGGAAAGATTATGAAAATTGCAGTAGCAGGAACCGGTTACGTGGGTCTGTCTATGGCTGTTCTGCTGTCACAGCATCATGAAGTGTATGCTGTGGATATAGTGCCGGAAAAGGTAGATATGCTGAATCATAAAAAATCTCCCATCGTGGACAAAGAGATAGAAAAATATCTGTCAGAGAAAGAACTGAACCTGACAGCAACATTGGAAGGAGAGGAAGCCTATCGCAAGGCAGAATATGTGATTATTTCCACTCCTACCAATTATGACCCCAGGAAAAATTATTTTGACACCTCTTCCGTGGAAAAGGTGATAGAACTGGTGTGGAAAGTAAACCCTGACTGCACCATGGTGGTAAAATCCACCGTTCCCGTAGGATTTACAAAATCCATGCAGGACAGGCATCAGACCAAAAATATCTTGTTTTCCCCGGAATTTCTGCGGGAAGGAAGGGCTTTGTATGACAATCTGTATCCATCCAGGATTATTGTAGGTTCTCCGGCAGGCAATGAAACTATGGCAGAGAAAGCCAGAACTTTTGCAGGGCTTTTAAAGGAAGGAGCGATTAAAGAAGACATTCCCACCCTTTTTACCAATCTGACCGAGGCGGAGGCCATTAAACTGTTTGCCAATACCTATCTGGCGCTGCGTGTCGCATATTTTAACGAACTGGACACCTATGCAGAAATCAGGGGCCTTGATTCCAAACAGATTATTGAAGGCGTGGGCCTGGATCCGAGAATCGGAAATCACTATAATAATCCATCTTTTGGATACGGCGGTTACTGCCTGCCCAAAGACACGAAGCAGCTTCTGGCAAATTACGATCATGTGCCTAATAACATTATCGGCGCAATTGTAGATGCTAACCGAACCAGGAAAGATTTTATTGCGGAACGTATTATGGAGCGCAATCCCAGAACCGTGGGAGTATACCGCCTGACTATGAAATCGGACTCCGATAATTTTCGCCAGTCCTCCATTCAGGGCGTAATGAAGCGGCTGAAAGCAAAAGGTGTGGAGGTAATCGTCTATGAACCTACTATGAAAGAAGAAGAATTTTTCCGCAGCAAGGTGTACCGGGATTTACAGGAATTTAAAGAGAAAAGTGACGTGATTATTGTAAACCGCTGGGACGATAAGCTGGAAGATGTGAAAGAAAAAGTATACACCCGGGATTTGTGGGGAAGGGATTAGAAAGAGGACAAAAGCGTGAAAACAATATTAGATACTAATCAGATTCTGATAAAAAGGATATTTCTGATTCTTTACGATATTATAGCGGTTGTTGCCGCCAGCCTGATGGCGCTGTTTATTCGTTTTGAAGGAAATTATGCTTCGATTCCAAGAGGTTATATTACACAATGTCTGAAATACGTTCCGGTGGTGATTGCGGCAACTCTGATTATTTTTTACTGTTTCCGTCTGTACAGCAGCTTGTGGACCTTTGCAGGAGCGCCGGAGCTGATTAATATTACCTTTGCCTGCGGATTATCTGCAATGGCTCAGATGACGGTAGTTGTGCTTTTTTCTGTGAATATGCCCAGAAGCTATTATTTCCTTTATGGAGTGTCCCTGTGGATTCTGGTATTTCTGAGCCGTTTTTCCTATCGTGGAATTCGAACCCTAATTAAGCGGCAGGCGAGCGGAGCGACAACTTCCAGAGTGATGATTGTAGGCGCTGGAGCAGCGGGCAATCTGCTGGTGAAGGAGATACACAACAGCAATCATGTAAGCAAACGGGTCATTTGTATTGTAGATGATGATAAGTCCAAGGAGGGCAGTTATCTTCACGGCGTGAAAGTTATGGGAAACCGGCAGAATATTCCAGAGCTGGTAAAACGGTTTCGAATCGATGAGATTATCATTGCCATGCCTTCTGCTCCTGCCAAAGCCATTAAGACGGTGCTGGATGTCTGTAAAGAGACAGGATGTGAGCTGAAACGTCTGCCCGGAGTTTATCAGCTGGTCAACGGCGAGGTAGGTATTAGCAAATTAAAAGAAGTAGATGTGAACGATTTGCTGGGACGGGAGCCTGTGAAGGTCAATCTGTCCACGATTATGGATTATGTGTCCGGCAAGGTGGTATTGGTAACCGGTGGCGGCGGTTCCATCGGAAGCGAAATTTGCCGTCAGGTTGCGGAACATCATCCAAAAATGCTGGTGTTGGTGGATATTTATGAGAATACCACTTACGATATCCAGAATGAATTGAAGAATAGGTATCCGGAATTAAATCTGGTAGTCCTAATTGCCTCTGTCCGCAACACGAAGCGGATGGACATGATTTTTGAAACTTACCGGCCAGATATTGTATATCATGCAGCTGCCCATAAGCATGTGCCGCTGATGGAAGACAGCCCTAATGAGGCGGTGAAAAATAATGTTCTTGGCACCTGGAAGGTAGTGCAGGCCGCTGACAAATGGAAGGTAAAACGGTTTGTAATGATTTCCACAGATAAAGCGGTAAATCCCACCAATATTATGGGAGCTACCAAGCGGATCTGCGAAATGATTATCCAGACCTATAATAACCGTTCCCATACAGAATTTGTGGCAGTGCGCTTTGGAAATGTGTTGGGAAGCAACGGCAGCGTGATTCCCCTGTTCAAAAAGCAGATTGAACAGGGAGGGCCTGTAACGGTGACGCATCCGGATATTATCCGGTATTTTATGACAATTCCTGAGGCAGTTTCTCTGGTGCTTCAGGCAGGGGCATATGCCCAGGGGGGAGAGATTTTCGTACTGGATATGGGAGAACCTGTGAAGATTGCAGATTTAGCTCGGAATCTAATTCTTTTGTCCGGTCATAAGCCAGGGGAGGATATTCAGATTGTCTATACCGGCCTGCGGCCAGGCGAGAAACTCTACGAGGAAATGCTGATGCATGAGGAGGGGCTGCAGGAGACGGCAAATAAACTGATTCATATCGGGAAGCCCATTAAAATGGATGAAGACAATTTCCTGATGCAGCTGGAGAATCTGAAAGATTATGTGGTGCAGGAGCCGGATGATATCCGGAAATGGGTGCAGGAGATTGTGCCTACGTATCATCCGAAGGAGTAGTATGGAATATTGGAAGAAAAGAAACGGAGGCAAAGCGGCGTATGAAGCCATTGCCTGCCTGAGGAAAGCATTGGCAGGGGAATATGCCAGGCATGAAGAACTTATCTGACCAAGCCTCGCATTCCTGTCTAAATGTTTGTATCAGACGCATCAAAAGGAAAGCGTTAGTTTGCATGGGGAGAACTATTATCATGGATTTCTGGCAGGATTACTGTAGAAGAATGGGAAATACCGTATCCTGTCGAATCGGGAGGACGGATTGGGCCGGGCTGTTCTGATTCTGAAAATGCCCAGAATCCGTAAAGGGCGGGCAATAATACTGGAACTGAAAGCTGTAAAAAGGTTCCAGGACATGGAAAAGGGCTGCCAGGAAGCCATGTGGCAGATGGAAGAAAAAGGTATCGGGAGGAACTGCGGCAGGAAGGCTATGAGATATTGTGGGATATGGATTGTGTTTTTACAAGAAAGAGTGTGTTGTAAAAATGGAGGGAAATTAGAAATGGGGAATAATAGGAGGGAGAATATGGTTTTGTTGGGGTGGAGATGATAACGTATGCTTTTGTGCATGAGATCTTTCATCTGTGCTTTGCTTTAAATTCAGAGGCTTGGGGAACAGTGAAGGGAAGGTTACGTCATGCATTGGGGCAATGTGAAGAACAGATTTATGAAGAAGCTGTTGGGGAGAGGGAACATTTTAAGGCTCACCACACGCAGAAGAAAGTTGAGAATGCGCTGCACCAGTTAATATGCGAGTTGAATCAATCTATGACGAACTGCTGTCAGATACGTTGGCTTATAATTGGGACATTGTTCCACCTTTCCGAAAAAGTTATTATGAGTTTGTTCTGTTCTATTTTGAGGAATTTGCAAATGAAGTTCCGATTTCCATTTTGTACAGGGGGTAAGGTAACAGTTTAACCTTCTGGCTGAACTAAATAAAAAATTGTTGTGAAAGTGCTGAAATTTTTTCTGTTCCCTGAGAACCTTTTCCAAAGTAAAGCAAACGTTTGCTGCGTTATTTTGAATTCAGTTTCCATTTCAGGCATCCATTGTGAATAACTTTTTCCATTCTGCTTGACAATACATTTTTCCCTGGTTGCCAATGAACGGTTTTTATTGTCTGTATAATGGGGTTAAAACCCTCGCCTTTAGGCGAAACCTTTAGGTA
>NZ_SRYA01000250.1 GCF_004793545.1 Petralouisia muris
GGGTGTAAAGACATCCGGTATTGTTCTTTTCCTTAAGTTAATGACATTGAGTAAATACAAGGGTTTGAGCTGATTTAGTCCTTTCTCAAAATTGCAACGAAGCAAGGTATTGATGGGAGGCAGCGCTGTTTTACCAATCAAATATCTCACAAATGCCCATGCTGCATCAGGATTCCGGCGGGAATAAAAGTCATGTGGTTTTGGAGGTGAAGATTGTTTTTCTGATGCATAAAAATATAAAAATTATTTAGGTAGGACTAAATTAGCTCTTGAAGTGGCAGATGCCACCGACTGCATAGCTGATATAGTCCTATTTTTATTGCAAAAAGGAGGATGTGAACGGCTATGACGAAGAAAGAGCTGATTGAGTTCCTAAACGAACTGGTGGAATTAGCCAGTGAGGAAAACAAAACGAAGGCAGTATCGGTAAAAGAAAAATTTATCAGTGACTTTGAAAAGAGTTACGGATACGAAAAGGAGGTAATCACAGAAATTACAAAGCTGCCGCCACACTAT
>NZ_SRYA01000251.1 GCF_004793545.1 Petralouisia muris
GCAGGTTTTTATTAAGACTGACTTTGCGCTTGAGCGTTCTGGCACAAATATGGATACTATCTTAATTGAAGAACCAGAAAATCACTTAAGTCATGTAAATTTACGGAAATTGGTTCAGCGTGTTGCAGATGCTCAGAATGGCCAGCTATTTATTACAACGCATAATAGTTTAATTAGCACTCGTTTAGAATTACAGAATCTTATTATTTTGGGTAAAGAAGCTGTTGGCAACCCCGTATCGCTTCAAAATCTGGATCAGTCAACGGCAAAATATTTCATGAAAGCGCCTGTGGCTAATATCGTAGAATTCACAACATCACGTAGAGTAATTTTGGTGGAAGGTCCGTCTGAATATATGTTATTTGAGAAATTCTATATAACGGAAACTGACCATAAACCGGAACAAGATGGTGTACACATTATTGACGTGCGTGGGCTAAGTTTCAAAAGATATTTAGAGATAGCCCGTCTAATCCATAGCAAGGTCGCAGTTGTTACGGATAATG
>NZ_SRYA01000252.1 GCF_004793545.1 Petralouisia muris
ACTTTCTGTCTGATTGATTTTTCCTTCCATATAATCGTCCTTTCTTTGCTTGGCGTGGTTTTGACGGTATTTAAGCTCAAAACCGCGCCAAGTAGTAATGGTTATGCCTTAAACTTTCGGGGCGACTGGACTGCCTTCAACAGAGGCCAAACGCTAAATTAGAGACACATAAAATAATGTTGTTTTATCTTCAAACATATGTTGACAATGACTTGTTTTGCGCTTAATTGCTGTACCCTCTGCAGCAATAGGTCAGTCTTTTGCACCGTGTTTTCTGCCTAAATGTCAGTTTTTCTTGCGGAAACGCTCTTTAGCATCTTCCATGCAGGTCTTACGGACCATTGCACGATATCCTTCCATACAGTCGCACCCATCCATAAAGCTGTCCTGTAAATACCGCCATATCATCCTGCGCATGGCAATCTTTCTATGACAGTGCTTAAAAAGCATACGGAGCAGCCAGCCAACAATAGTAACTATAGATATTGC
>NZ_SRYA01000253.1 GCF_004793545.1 Petralouisia muris
TGATAATTATATTATACCAAATATAGGCGGTGGTATCTACTTTTTCAGCGGCCTCAGGCTACGGATTGGGGATGCTGGAAAAATTGGAAATATTTTCTTGGCATATGCGACAGGCTTTCATTTATAGACCGCTATTGATTCATATATTTTACAGATTTAGATCAATTTACAGGCTTATCCACAAGTTCTAACCGGTCTACTAAATTTATTAAATTGTCTTTAGAAAAAGTCCCATCTAACACTAACTTATAAACTCCATTCGAAATTATTAATGAACCAATTCCATTGTCCTCAACATAATAACCAGTAAAACCATTCATTTCCACTTCTTCCAAAGGCTTTGCATCAGAGGTAAGATTTTCTGGATACCCCTTTTCTTGCCAAGTTTGTTTTAAAGACAAAACATTATTCGAAGCCCCTATATACCTAACCCGGATAAACCGGAAAAGCTTATTTTGTATTTTCCCCTTTTGTGTTACT
>NZ_SRYA01000254.1 GCF_004793545.1 Petralouisia muris
TCTGTCATTTCTGGATGCTGCATTTTGTATCCCTGCTGGAAATTGCGCCCGGGCCATACACAATTCGCAGGCAGGCCGCCCGGTGTGTCCCGGACGGCCTGCTTTCCCTTCCCTTTTTTGAAATTGTCCCCATTCCCTGCACGCTTCGCCAAACCTCTGTTTTGCGTATAGTTGCCATGCTTCCCTACAGCCAGTCTTTCCCTGTATACCCGGATAACGCCCGCAGGGCGTGGGCAACGGTTACAGCATCTGTTTCATTCATATTCGCTGACAGCCTTTCTTTGTTCCAGAATAAATCGGACAGTCTGCTAAGCGGGCATCCTGTATCGATGTCCGGCATACAGATATACTGGCCGCTCATATATTTCCCGATCACTGCATTGATACAGCTGTCCCTCCCATAAATAATAAGCTCCGCCATGCCCGGGCCGTAACTTCTGACTTTCACTTCCCCAAGCCATCTTTCTTCCCTTTTT
>NZ_SRYA01000255.1 GCF_004793545.1 Petralouisia muris
AGCTTGTCATCGGGCATCACCCGAAAGCCCCGAACCCTTATGTATGCTGGTACTGTAAGGGCGGCGACAACTATTACTGGGGCTGTTACTGCAATACCCTTGAAGCCGCAAGGGAGAAACTGAACGAACGCTATCAGTCAGAATGTCAGATGTCATATAATCAGCAACCCGATAAAAAGGCGAAACATCACGATGAACGTGAGCGGTAGCATGAGCAGCAATGAGAACCCAAAGAAATATGACTGTACGATCTGCCCTTATCCCCGATATAAGGACAGCCGTACCATCTTCTGCGATGTTTGTATCCGAAGGATTTTAGATGAGCAGAGGGAGAAAAAACAGGGAAAGGAGAAGCCAGATGGAGAATGAAGATAAACGGATGATTAGCTCCTATGAGGTCACGCAGAGCATCCACATCGGCAAAAAGGAAGTCGTGTTCGGCATAGATGAGAAAGAGGAATACCCGTATCTTGTCT
>NZ_SRYA01000256.1 GCF_004793545.1 Petralouisia muris
ACCATAACCACCTGCTGATAGATGATAAGGTTGCCCATGTGGTAAGGGAGATATTCGACCTTGTACTTGCAGGAAACGGAATCTCTAAAATCCGCAAGCACATCAATAAACAGCACATCCTACGCCCTGCTGCTTATGCGGTGGAGCAGGGGGCAACAGGCTATGAGCGGCACTTTGAAGATAACGAGGAAAACCGTTATATCTGGAGCGAGAACAGTGTGAGGGGTATTTTAAGAAGCCCGATATATGCGGGAAATCTTGCAGGCTACAAGCGGATTGCCGCCAATATGAAAAGCAAGAAACGCCCATCTAAGCTGCCCGAAGAATGGGAAGTGATACCCAATACCCACGAGGGGATAGTTACGCAGGAGGAATTTGATACCGTACAGCAGCTTATCACAAGCCGCAGATTACCCGAAAACAAGGGCGGCTTTGAGAATATCTTTGCAGGCGTTATCAAGTGTGCGGACTGCG
>NZ_SRYA01000257.1 GCF_004793545.1 Petralouisia muris
AAGTATCTGCTTTTTTATAGTTGGTGTTAATTGGTTCTTAGCTGTACCCATGTTGCTCCTTAGTAGTTAAATTGTTCATAAAACTGCAGCCTATAAATGTTGCCTTTGCATCAAGTCTTGTCCTGCCGCTTAACTGTGCCAGACGCCCAGGCTTCGTATCAATACTAGAAGCAGTATTGTTTAGCAAAGCATTTCCCGGTCACCTCCCTCCAGAATGAGATGCTCTAACTCATCGCAGGTAATTATGGCAAATAATTTTGCCTGCTTGTCAAAAGTCTCCCTGAGATGCCGGATGAGTTTTTCTTTCCGGCTGTCACTCGGTACGATCCAAACCGTGAGTGGGAACATTTCTGATTCTTCCTGCTCTAAACCAGAGCGGTAGTAGGCATGGTATTTCTCACATTTCTCAATAATCTTGGCGGGAGATTCCGTGTCAAGGTCAACTTCGATAAAATAGCGGTCTTCAT
>NZ_SRYA01000258.1 GCF_004793545.1 Petralouisia muris
TTGCGGATATGGCGGTGAATGACGAGCGGGCGGTGAGGGCGATTGAAAAGCGGCTCACGGAAACAGACCAGAGCAAAGCAAAAGCAATGGAGAAAGAACGGAAGAAGCTGAACAAACGCCTTGCGGAGCTTGACAGGCTGTTTTCCTCTCTCTACGAGGATAAGGTCATGGAGCGTATCACCGAGCGGAATTTTGAGATGATGTCGGGGAAATACCAGAAAGAACAGCTTGAAATCGAAGCAAGGCTGAAAGAGGTAACGGATACGCTCAATGAAAGCTACGAAAAATCGCAGGGAATCCGTGACTTCCTCTCCCTTATCCGCAATTATCAAGGCTTAAAAGAACTGGACGCAACAGTAATAAATGCACTGATAGACAAGATACTTGTTTCGGAGCGTGAAAAGTCAGCAGACGGAACAGTTAGGCAGGAAATCAAGATTTACTATAAATTCATCGGCTTTGTCG
>NZ_SRYA01000259.1 GCF_004793545.1 Petralouisia muris
GCTGCAGCAGCCAGGTGGGGATCACGGACACACGGGACTGCGCCCGCACCCTCACTGCCAGTTACTGCAAAGGCATAAGCTCAAGGCAGGTGCGTGATGGAGTCCTGCTGATTAAAGAAGCCACCAGGCGCGGGTACAGCGAAGCGGAGCCGGGGGACACGGTTGACATCTCCTATGCTGGACAGAACAAAAAGCGGGCGCGCGTGGGGCACGGCGTCTCCTATACCCTCACCACGCACGCGGACAAGGCGGTCGTGGAGAAGGGCATGAGAATCCGCCGTCTCGTCCCGCGGGAATGCCTGCGGCTGCAGGGGTTTTCTGATGGACAGATTGATAAACTGCTGGCTGTGACTTCCGACACCCAGGCCTACCGGCAGGCCGGCAATGCCGTAACCGTCAATGTAGTACACGCCCTCGGACTGCGCATCAAAGCCGCATATA